>CAZAXI010000018.1:0-43623 GCA_964489045.1 uncultured Granulicella sp.
AAGCCGGGGAAGTCCTGGCCCCAGCCGGAGGGGCCGTCCTGGGCCTGGTTGTAGAGGGCACGCACAGTTGACCGGACGAATGCGGGCGGGCCGTAGGAATCGCGAAGATAGTCGCGGAACTGGACCTTTTGGGTGGGCGGCTCGTACGGCCGGCCGTTGATCGTAGCCAGGTTGGCGACTCGCGCGTTCTCCTTCTTTTCCTCGGGAGTTCGCTCGCGCAGCATGGACGGGGCGGGTGCGTCGGGGAGGGGTTGCGGCGGTTGAGCGGATGTGGCGGCCGGAGCGGGAGGCTGCGCGTTGGCGGAAGCGCATACGACTCCGCAGACGGCTAGGAGAAGAGCGAGCAGAAAAGCGGTCGGGGCGCGTGGCAGGGGACGTCGCAACATGGGCAACCTCTCCGCAGGCCGAGCATTTTTGGAGGTGCTCTCTACAGTACAGTACCCGGCGGATGGCGCGATAGGATTCTGTCGCTGCCTCTCGCGTCAGTTCTCCGATGGCATCTCGATGTGGTCGACGACGAGCGTTTCTACCGGGCCTTTGGCGGGCTGGAGCTTCAGGCCAAGCCGCTCCTCGACGGCAGTGAAGATGGAGGGAGAATCGTCGGCGGCGGAGACTTCGGCGTTCGTTCTTGCGAATCTCATAGTGAAATCGTACTTGCCGGCGAGTCCCGTCTTGTCGACGACGGTGCGATGAACCTGACCCTCCAGAAAGCTGGCGAAGTCGGCCATGGCGATGTCAGTTGCCGTCAGCGCTTCGTTATGGAGGCCAATGCCCGAGCTACCCTGATGTTCGCCTGCGGGTTTGAACTTCTGCCCGCTCTTTGTGACTACTAACTCGTAGACGGGAAGCGTCCTGGTTTCCGTGTGGGCCTGCAAGTGAAAGCGCTCCTCGATGACCGGCAGGAGCATGGCTCCTCGTTGCCTTTCGCTCAAGTGCTCCAGCGCTTTCGGGTCGGGGTCGACGATCTTCGCTTCGACATCGAAATGCGCGGATTCGATAGGGCCGGGTATTCCGGAGATCAGATCCTCCTTGATGCCGTAGGCCTCCTGCAGAAGGCCTTTCACCGAAATGTTCTTGGCGGAGAAAATGTCGTCCGACACGTCGATGTCCAGGTTGCCTGGATCGCTGGACTTGTCCAACCTGATGGTGACGACGTCGTAGGCGGGCGGCCTCGCCTCAGCGGTCGCGGCCTGGGGCGCGCCGAGGGCTTGCGCGTGGGCGAACGGCGCGACGAGGGCGAGAGATAGGAGAAGGCCGCCTGGTTTTCGCATAGCGTTTGGACGTTCGGGAACCGGCTTCCGGAGCCTGGATATGCTACTTTCCCGTTTCTTTCAGGTAGATGGCGGTGTAGTCGAGGTAGTTGGTGGCGTACTTCAGGATCAGCTTGCGGTCCTCGTCGCCCAGGGTGCGGCGGACCTTGCCGGGGACGCCGGCCACCAGCGAGTTGGGCGGGATCACCGTATGCTCGGGCAGCACCGCGCCGGCGGCGATGATGGAGCCTTCGCCGACGCGACAGTCGTTCAGGATGGTCGAGCCGATGCCGATCAGGCAGGCGTCCTCCAGCACGCAGCCGTGCACGGTGGCGTTGTGGCCGATGGTGACCCAGTCGCCGACGATGACCGGGTAGACGTAGCGCATGCCGTGGAGCACGGCGCAGTCCTGCACGTTGCTGTGGGCGCCGATGCGGATGGAGTTGACGTCGCCGCGGACGACGGCGTTCATCCAGACGCTGGCGTGCTCGCCGAGGACGACATCGCCGATCACTTGCGCGGAGAGGTCGACATAGCAGGAGGCGGGGATGGTGGGCAGAATTCCCTGATAAGGCCGGATCATTTTGTTCCATTTTACGCGCCGGGCTCAATCGCCTGGGTGTGACGGATCAGTCGGGATTGTCATTGCCGGTCATGCTGCACCATGACGGCGGACGCCTCCGCTTTGAGTGACGGGATGAGCCATCGGAAAAGCAGCGTTGCCACGAACGCACCGGCAAGCTGCGCCGCCACGAACCCGGCAACGTCTGCGGGTCTGATCCCGGCAAACGTGTTGCTTGCGGATCGGGCGAGGGTGACGGCGGGGTTGGCGAAAGACGTGGACGCAGTGAACCAATAGGCGGCAGTGATGTACGCGCCCACCGCGAAAGGAACGGCGGAGGGCCGATGTTTGACGCATCCCCAGATGACCGAGAGCAGGCCGAAGGTTGCGATGAACTCACTGAAGAGTTGAGCGGGGCCGGAGCGGGCATGGGTTGACGCAGAGAAGAGTGGAAGGCCGAACATCAGATGGGCCGTCGCAACCCCGGCAAACGCTCCGGCAATCTGTGCGGTAATGTACGCCGGTGTCTCGCGCCATCGAATGCCACCCTCCCACGCATCAGCAAGCGTGACGGCAGGATTCAGGTGCGCTCCTGAGATAGGGCCGAAGGCGAGGATGAGGGCGACGAGAGCAGCGCCGGTGGCAATGGTGTTCGCCAACAGAGCGAGGGCCACGTTGCCCGCCGCCAAACGCTCTCCCATGATCCCGGAGCCGACAACGGCGGCGAGCAGGAAGAGAGTGCCGGTGAACTCTGCTGCGACGCGACGAGGGAGCGAGGGAGTCATTGGCGACCGATCTCGGTGATCTCCCTCTGAATAGCCAACTGTCCGAGCGTGGCGAGGGGGAGGGATAGAAAAAGGCCAATGCGACGGTCCAGGATTACGAAGGCATCGCGGAAGGCGCGGGCGATCTCATCGAGAGTGCCTTTGACGGCGGCAGGGTCGGAAACTCCCCAATGGGCCGTCATTGGTTGACCGGGCCAGTAGGGGCAGGCTTCGTTGGCGGCATTGTCGCACACGGTGAACACGAAGTTCATTGCCGGGGCGCCAGGTGCGGCGAACTCGTCCCAGGACTTACTGCGCAGACCGTCGGTTGAGATTCCGGCGGAGGCGAGTTGAGTGAGCGCTTCGGGGCGAGGCGATCCCGAGGGATGGCTGCCCGCGCTGTAGGCTGTGAACTGACCATTTCCCCGGTGGTTCAAGATCGCTTCGGCCATGATAGAGCGGGCGGAGTTGCCGGTGCAGAGGAAGAGGACGTTGTAGTGAGGCATGGTGCCCTTTCGGAAAGAAGGCCCGGGGCTAAGACTTTTTTCTGGCTTGCACTGTTACCGCGGGCTGAAGCCCGCTGCTACTCCGGTCAGGAGCAGCAGTTGGGGCCGCAGCAGGCCTTCGTAGAGGCGGGTTTGGTTGCGCGGATGAAGGCGCTTAGGAACCTGCCTTCTACGTGCGGGGCGATCTCGTCCACCGCGATACCAGCTTCAGTAAGGAATACGCGGGCATCTTCGATGTCGTAGACGCGGGTTGGCTCAAGGTCTACGTCTACAAAGCCAGCGGCTGCCAGCTTCGCCCGATAGTCGGACTCTTCCAACGCGCCGGCGATGCAGCCCACCCAGAGCAACATGCTCTGCCGCATGGACTCCGGAACCTCGCCGCGCACCACCACGTCGGAGACGGCGAAGCGACCACCGGGCCGAAGGACGCGGAAGGCTTCGCGGAGGACGCGGAACTTGTCTGCGGAGAGGTTGATGACGCAGTTGGAAATGACCACGTCGACGGAGTTGTCCGGCAAGGGGATGTTTTCTATCTCCCCCTTCAGGAACTCGACATTGACCGCGCCCGCCTGCCGCTGGTTCTCACGCGCAAGAGCAAGCATGTCGTCGGTCATGTCGAGTCCATAGGCTTTGCCGGTTGGCCCGACGCGTCTGGCTGATAGCAATACGTCGATACCACCGCCTGAGCCAAGGTCCAGGACGGTCTCGCCTTCTCTGAGTTCGATGAGCGCGGTCGGGTTGCCGCATCCGAGAGAGGCCAGGACGGCATTCTGAGGGAGTACGCCGGTCTCGGCGGCGTTGTATAGATCTTTGGTGATTGGATCGCAGCAACGCATCGCGGGATCGCAACAGGCGGTAGCTTGAGATCGGGCGACGCTGCGCGCGATAGAGCCGTACTTCTCACGAACTGCGGTCTGATTGTCCATTGGCGGGGGTCCCTCACATGCGCTAACGCGAATATATGTTTTATCAAACATATCTGTCAAGGCGTATATTATGGTTATGAGCCGAACCGCGAAGCCGTTCGACATGGTGCAGCTGTTTGCAGCGCTTGCCGACCCAACGCGCTTGCGACTGCTGAATCTGATGAATGGGCGGGAAGTCTGCGTCTGCTATTTCGCGGAGATTCTGAAGCAGGGGCAGCCGAAGATCTCCCGGCATCTCGCCTACCTCCGCCGTGCGGGGATCGTAGAGGCGCGACGGGAGGGTAAGTGGATGCACTACCGGATTGAGCGACCGGCTGATGTGAGAGCGGCTTCGATACTTGATGTAGCCCTCAAGTCGTTCGAGGCAGACCGGAATATGCAAGCCGACCTTGCCCGATTGGGGAAAGCCTGTTGTGAGCCTCAGAGGTTTGTCGCGCTGCAAGGAGCACCCATGCCGATTGCCCGGAGTGCCTGAAAGGTCCCCATTTTCGGTAACTTCGGCCGTTCGCTCTGGATTGACCCCCTACCCCAAACCGGGTAGTGGCTCACTGACCCCCTACCCCAAACCGGCGAAACTGGACAGAAAGGCATGTTTCCTGCCACAATAATGCGCTATTCTGAGTACTGCCCATTGGCACGGATTTGGAGGTGTGTAAGCCTTGGCAGAGATTCGAGTGCAGGAAGGCGAGCCTCTCGAAAACGCACTGCGGCGGTTCAAACGCAAGGTTCAGACGGAAGACATCATCAAGGAAGTGAAACGTCACTCCTTCTATCTGAAGCCCGGCGAGAAAAAGCGCGTGAAAGAAGCGCTGGCCCGCAAGCGGAACCGCAAGAAGATACGGAAGGAACAGGACTAACGCTGTTTCCTTAAACCTGGATGGCCGCCGCTCTCCCAGAGCTTGGGTGGGCGGCCTCCTTAACCCGCCCGCCGGACCCCCTCCTCCCCAGGTCAGCAGGCCCCGGCAAAGGCTCAAGAAGCTTGAGCTGCTGTCCGGCAAACCAATGGCCGCCTCCCGGCGGTACGGGCCCCGACTCAAAACGATCCAAAGCTGACCGATCGGCTCCGCGAACCTGCAGCGCCGCGACGGATCATCTGTTTCCGCACGATGGGGGAAGTGTATGGAATTCGTGGACCGGCTCCTAACCTGTGTAGATTGCGGCGGTGAGTTCATCTTCACTGCGGGCGAACAACTGTTCTTTCTGGACAAAAACTTCAAGAACGACCCCAAGCGCTGCAAGCCGTGCAAGTCCAGGAGGGCGGCAGGCCCGAATGCGGTCCCGGGGAGTGGTCCGGCCGCGGCAGGGATCTCCCGCACCGAGACGCGCACCCAGTGCTCGGAGTGCGGCATCGAGACTACGGTTCCGTTCAAGCCGACGCAAGGGCGTCCGGTGCTGTGCCGGCAGTGCTTCAAGAACAAGCGCCCGGCTGAGCCCGTGACCGCAACTGCGCCCGCGGAGACGGTAGCCACCGTGCCGGCCGTTCCTGCGGTTGTGGAACAGGCGGTGCAGCCGCCGGCTAACCTGGGCGCCACGACGGCGCAGCCCTCGCAGGCGTAAGCGGCCACGCAGAGCCGCCAAAGAAATCTGAAGCTGAACGTGTGCAGGCCTGGCTGCGTGTATGGCTATCTTCGAATGGCCTTTTCCACCAAACATACCGTGCAGGCAATGACCACTGCCACGACGAATATCCAGCTGCGAGCTTGAAGCAGGCGGCTATGCCAATTCGAGTTATGCCAATCAGGCTGATTATTCATTCGGCACCCCGGCATCAGTATATAAAAATGACCCGTCACCGCGACTTGGCTGATCAGGATTCTCTCGATATGCGGCGGGTATTCTGCCCCATGGCTCGTTAGATCAATCCAAATCGATGGTGTCGGTATGGTATTTTAAGTTCCTTCCTCTCGCTGTTGTCGTGGGCCCCCGTCCTCGGAGGTTGCAAGATGCGACGTTATGCGAAGCTTGCTGTTCTTGGCTTGTTCACCATTCCTCTTTTCGCCCAAACCGCGGCGTCTTCGCCGCCCGCGGCCCAGCCCGCCACAGCACTAACAACTTCAGAGGGCGCGCTGGAGAAGTTCCTGGCCGCGGACGTGCGCGTTGACCCGCCCGCCGGGCACTCGGGCGGCATATCTTATTTTGGCGATCGGGTCAGCTTTCGGGAGGTCAGCATGTCGGGCCTCATCGCCTACGCCTACGGCGTCAACGCCAGTAACATCGCGGGCGGACCCGCCTGGGTCGACTGGGACAACTACGACATCGTGGCGCTGGCCCCACTTGGCACCACACAATACAAGGACAGACAGTCGATGCTGCAGAATCTGCTGGCCGAGCGCTTCAAGCTGGTTGCCCATCCCGGCGACGTTCCGATGCCCGCCTATGTGCTCACAGTGGCCAAGGGCAAGCCCAACCTCAAGCCGTCCACCTCCACAGAGAAAGGTTCGTGCAAGAGCCCGCCTGCTGCTCAGCCGGAACCCGGTTCGGTTCGGCAGAATGTCCTCGAGTGCCGCGGAGTAACCATGGATTCGCTGGCCAGTACTCTCTCATCCTCGTTCGGAGGCTACGGCTTCGTGAACGGCAGCCGCCCGGTGGTCGATGCCACGGGCTTGAAGGGCGCCTATGACTTCGATCTCCAATGGACGCCCTGGATCCTTCTGCCCCAGGCCGGCCCGTCCGGAATCTCGCCTTTTCAGGCTCTTGAGCAGCAGCTCGGCCTCAAACTGGAGCTCAAAATGGTTCCTCGCCCCGGAGTGGTGATCGACAGCGTGAACGAGGAGCCCACGCCCAACCCGCCGGACCTTGACAAGATCATGCCTCCGCTGCCGCCGCAGGAGTTTGAGGTGGCCACCATCCGCCCCGCGCAGCCCGATGGACCAACCCGGCGTGTAAGTACGAATGATGGGATCAATTACCAGGGCCTCTCGCTCAAGTCCCTTATCGAGCAGGCCTGGCAACTTAACTCCAACAGCGACCAGGACCTGGTTGCACCCAATTGGATTGCAGACGACCGCATCGACATCCAGGCCAAACTTCCAGCGGGAGAACTGATCAACCGGGATGACTTCCCTCAGACGCTGCGCTCGCTTCTGATCGACCGTTTCCAGATCAAGTACCACATGGAAGACCGGCCCGTCGACACCTACGAACTCGTCGCTGTCCATCCCAGGCTCACCCGGGCCGACCCCTCGGAAAGGACAACCTGCGGCAAGTTCCCGGGACGGGACGGGAAGGACCCGCGCATTGAAAACCCGGCGCTTTCTGCCTTCGAGACGTGCACCAACATCACCATGGGCGAGTTTGCCGCGTTGCTTAACCGTTTGATGCCGGGTTACTTCCACGATCCGGTCAAGGACGCCACCGGACTGAAGGGCGGATGGAACCTCACGATAGCCTGGAGTATCGCTAGCTACTTTCAGAACGCGGCCGGCCCAGGCGCCGCTCAGACTCTCGGGTCCGGCGACACCCCCACGGCCTCCGCGCCCAATGGCGCGGTCTCGGTGTTCGATGCGTTACAAAAGCTTGGCCTGAAGGCCGTCGAGAAAAAGCTCCCCGAGCCCGTTCTCGTGATCGACCAGATCAACCGGCAGCCCACGGAAAACTGACTAAAGGCTGGTTTCAGGGTTAGACCTTTCCGGCGCGCAGAGCCGCCAAAGAAATCTGAAGGCGGAGGTGTGCAGGACTGGCGCACTGCGGGGAGTGCGCGGATGGGATATTCTGCCCTTGCGATGGCCCAGCCCGCGATCCCACTCGATGACAGCACCTTGGTTCGCGCGCGCGCGGCCGTCGGCGACTTCGAGCTGACCGTCTGCACCGACGGCATCTACCTGCTGGACGGCGGAGCGATGTTCGGCGTGGTGCCCAAGCCGCTGTGGCAGAAGCGGATCGCGGCGGACGCGGAGAACCGCATCCGGCTGGGGCTGAACTCCGCCGTGGTGCGGACGGGCAAGCACACGGTGGTGATCGAGACCGGTGTCGGCAACAAGCAGACGCCCAAGATGCGCGAGATCTTCGGCAATCAGGAGCTGCTGCTGCGCTCGTATGCGGCCGCGGGCGTGGACCCCGACGAGGTCGACATCGTGGTGAACACCCACCTGCATTTCGACCACTGCGGCTGGAACACCACGCTGCACCCCAACGGCACGGTCACGCCGACCTTCCCCAACGCGCGCTACTTTGCCCATGCGGGCGAGGTGGCGCACGGGCATCTGCAACTTGATCGCGACCGGGTCAGCTACCTCTCGCCCAACTACGATCCGCTGATCGAGAGTGGGCAGATGACGTTGCTGGATGCTGGCTCGTTTGCTGCCGGCGGCGTGGGCGTGGGCGCGACTGTGGCGATCTGCCCGGGGATTTCGGTGGAGCTGTTTCCCGGCCACACCGCGCAGATGATGGTGGTGCACATTGAATCGGGCAAAGAGCACGCGTGCTATGTCGGCGATCTGGTGCCCACCGCGCACCACCTGGACCCGACCTGGGTGATGGGCTACGACCTGGACCCGCTGCGTTGCATTGAAGAGCGGAAGCGACTCTATTCGCGGGCGATTCCGGAGCAGTGGCTGCTGCTGTTTCCGCATGACCACGACACGCCGATGGCGCGGGTGAAGCTGAATGAGAAGGGCAAACCGGTGGTGGCGGAGTAGGGCAGAGGCACCCGGAGGAGCTTACGCCGGGACGGCCGAAACTTCGGCGGGGTCGACGTTGACGAAGCGGCCGTGCTGGCCGCGATCCTGGTAGCGGACCACGCCGGAGACCTTGGCGAACAGGGTGTCGTCCTTGCCGCGGCCGACGTTGGCGCCGGCATTCAGCTTGGTGCCGCGCTGGCGGACAATGATGGTTCCGCCGAGGACTGCCTCGCCGCCAAAGCGCTTGACGCCGAGCCGCTGCGCATTGGAGTCGCGGCCGTTTTTGCTGGAACCTAAACCTTTTTTATGTGCCATTGACTGCCTCTTATCTTGGGGAGATTTGCCCCAGGGGCTAAGGCCCCCAAACTCTCTTGCATCTTTGCGGCACGGCTGAAGCCGTGCCCTTAACCAAACGCGTGCACTTCCGGTTATTCCGCGGCGGCTTGGGTCTTCTTCGCGGCCTTCTTGGCGGGCTTCTTTTCCGCCTTGGGCGCCTCGGCTTCGTCGCCCTCGGCTTTGAAGCTCTTGCCGTTGACCAGGATCTCGTTGATGCGGACCTCGACGAAGTTCTGGCGGTGGCCCTGCATCTTCTTGTACTGCTTCTTGCGCTTCAGCTTGAAGACCAGGATCTTGTCGCCGCGGCCCTGGCCCAGCACGGTGCCGGTCACCTTGGCGCCGGCCAGGTCGGTCGAGAACTTGCCCGCTTCGGGCGAGACCGCGAGGATGTCGGAGAACTCGATGTCGCCTTCGGTGTGGCCGGTGCGTTCGATCTTCAGCCGCTCGCCGGGAGAGACCAGGTACTGCTTGCCGCCGGTGCGAATTACTGCATACATAGCCAAACCCTCGTTTGCGCAGGGGCGGGTGCCCGTCGAACTGCGCGTGCTGCGTAGATTGTGTTGCCGGGGCGCATACAGATGGACTGCATCGGGCCCGCTGGGCTGAGTCGCGGCTGTAGTGCTTGCCCGCCAAGAGCCAACCGGCCGTGCAGCCCGAAAAAGTGGCTGCATCGCCAAACTTAATGAGTGTATCAGTCCCCCAAAGCCGGGTCAATTCGGGATCGGCGAGAGGCTCCGGCGGACAGGAGGAAGGCCGCGCGGGGATGTTTGTGACGGAGCGCACAGTCCTGCCGGCAGGCATCACGATAGCGTGGGGAATGATCAATCACACGCTGCACGCGCTGTTGTTGGCTTCGATCGTCCCGGCGCTGGGGATTGTGTTGACGGCTGGGCTCCAACTGATTCCCGACAAGGCCCTGGACGAGACCCTTCGCCCGGACTGGTCCGCAGGAAGTCCGCGGGAGGATGCGTCGCCGAGTTAGCAGCGGGACCCGCGGGTATTGAGACCATGCCCTTGTGTCGGCCACCCGGCGAAGCAGTGGGAAAATGAATCGCGCTCTTGGTGTTTTGGTGCTGCCCATGCACGCGATAAAGGCTAATATGGTGCAACTTTACTTTAGGTCTGTGAGAGGCTAGATGGACTCACCGGGCTCGCCGTACCTCATCCAGGACACAGAAGGCCTGAACCACCGGACCCTGGAGAAGCTTGAGGCTCTTCAACTCCTGATGGAACTGATCCGGCAGGACAGTTGGCATCCCAACCGGATCAGGGCCTACGTGAATCAGGCAGACAAACTCTTGCGCACAATGCAGATCGACCTTTGGCAAAGCGGCCCGTAGTCGTCATTCTGCCGGGTTTCCATTCACCCCTGCCGGCAGTCCCCGGAGATAACTGAGTTCTATCGGCCTGCGCTAGCCAGGTGGGCTCGAATCGGTTGCGCAGTTGGCCGGGCTTCGATCCTGTGGTCGAGCCAAACGATGCCGACAGCGTAAGGCACCGCGCAGAGCAGGTCAAAGAAGTAGTGTTGGCCGCCGCTAAGTGTAGATAGCACCGTGAGAGCGAGAAAGACTATTCCCGCAAAACGTCCCCATCGCCAGGGGCGCAGAAACCAGAGCACCAGAAGCGCAGTGGATGTATGCACCGACGGGATGCCATTGGGTGCGGCGGCGATTGCCAGCGCGTGCGGCGTGAGGTGCGCAGGCGGAAGCAGCGGGAATTGGGGAAAGGCGAATGCGGGCCCGCAAACTGGAAAGAGAAGGTAGAACCCTACTGCCACAAATAAGTTAAGAGCAAAGGTTCGGGCCACTTTGAGCGTTTCCGCTGCGGGCCTGAGCCAGAGGTAAACCGCAAAGGTTCCAAGCATGGCGATGGGAAGAGCCGAGTAGGTGAGTTGCATCAGGACATTCAGGCCAGGATGGGGCAAAATGATCTGGCCAATCCGAAAGCTGGGCTCGCCGAAGAGCGCATCGATGCGAAATATATATAAGTCGTACTTGAGGGGCCGCAGAGATGAGAGTGCGTCGGCGGTCGCTTTGGAAATAACAACGGCGGGATCAACCAACAAAGCGACGGCAAGAAGCCGCTCCGTGCGCTTACGATCGGCGGGGACGGCAAACCAGCGCCAGATGCTGATCAGAGAGATCAGAACCGGGATCAGGAAGCCGGTGTAGTAAATCAATAATGAGGCAAACTGATTCATCGGAGATTTGTATTGTACGTTCGCCGCGCTCAACACAGATCGGCGTGAGTCTGAAGACGATCTTCCCATAAAGCGGGCGTAGTCGGTAACTTCGCACGCCGGTGGTTCAAACCGACCCGCCACCGGAAGCGGGGAGAGCCGCACCTTATACTTGGAAGGGAATGGTTGCGGGCGGCACGCACGGCGTGGGCCTGCGGTTCAGGAGTGGGATGGCGGCACTGATCGATGCAATCGATGTGAAGCGGAAGAGCGTGTTCGAGCACGAGGGTGTTCCCTACGCCTGCCTGGATGTGGAGGTGAACACGCCCACCGCGCGCGGCGGGCAGACGCTGGTACGGCTGAAGATGCGCAACCTGCTGACCAGCGCGGTGTTCGAGAAAAGCTTCAAGGCCAGCGACAAGTTCAAGGAGCCGGACCTGGTGTATGTGGACGTGTCGTATCTATATACAGATGGCGCGGGCTCGCACTTTCTCGACCAGGAGAGCTACGAGACGCTGACGCTGCACGAAGACATGCTGGGCGATGCAATGGAGTTCCTGGTGGAAGGCGTGCTGCTGCAGGTGCGCAAGTTCAATGGGAATCCGATTGGGCTGCAA
Source organism: uncultured Granulicella sp. (assembly GCA_964489045.1). Classification (GTDB taxonomy): domain Bacteria; phylum Acidobacteriota; class Terriglobia; order Terriglobales; family Acidobacteriaceae; genus Edaphobacter. The sequence goes on from CAZAXI010000018.1 coordinate 11,760, forward strand.
CTGCCGATCTTCGTCGAGCTGGATGTGGCCCAGACCGAGCCGGGCGTCAAGGGCGATTCGTCCAGCGGCAGCGTGACCAAGGTGGCGAAGCTCGAGACGGGGCTTGAGATCCGCGTGCCGCTGTTCATCAAGCAGGGCGAGAAGGTGAAGGTGGCGACGGAGACGCGGGAGTTCGCGGGGCGCGCTTAGCGCGATGGCCCCGGTCCGGGATCGGGTCGTCGAGGTGCGAGCGTGGGTAGCTCGAGAGATATTGAAAGAACGCGAGCAGGAACAACAGAGCGACCACCTGAGTGTTTCTATCCAGGCGCTGATCGTGGGGGCGGCTCACCAGCATAACCACGCACAAACAGGCCATGGCGAACGCAAAAACCAGCATCCCTCTGGAGGGCGTAAACGTCGATCTGCGGGGATTCGGCGCGGGCGCGACGCCTCGCCGCTGCGCGAACCATCCGCGGACATATTGCGACAGGGTCGCAAAGCAGGTCCACCAGACCAGTCCTGACGCTGCAATCCAGAAGATGCCCCAATAAAGCCCGTCTGCTTTGTGTAACCAGGCGATTGAGCTGACGCACAGCGGTACGACGATGAAGCTGAGTTCCATCAGTTTTGAAGGCCAGTGCATCGACTTGAAGGTCTTCCAGTACCACACGCAATACGCATCCGACTGCAGCAGGCCCACGCGAGTTTCCTCGCGGCCAGTGTACGCCCGAAGCAAAGTCATGCAGCGCGATTTTGATACAGGGGTTTGCCAGGGCGAGCGTAGAGTGGTTGGCAGCATGAGGTACGAGGATGAGCGGGGCTAGACGGTTCGCGGTTGGGCGCCGGCCGGCGATGGCAGGGCTGGCGTTCGCAGCGGCGGTGGCGTTGGGTGGATGCAGCACAATCCAGGTGAAGCTGGGAATGCGGGTGGACCTGGCGAAGCTGCCGGTTACGACGATGACCGCGAGTCAGTATCATCATCCGGGCGTTGGGCCGGGCGAGAAGAAGTCGCTGGTGGTGACGTTCACGCAGCCCGACGGCAAGGTGCTGGTGACTGCGGGCAAAGGCGGCGGCAAGGTGCAGTGGAAGGACCTGGCTGTTGTGGCGACGGTCGTATCTGTTAATAAGAAGGGTGTGCTGTCTCTTCCCAGCGACCCGCGGGTGAGCGATGGGAAAACGGGGCACGTCGTTATCACCGTGCCCAGCCATCCGGATTTGAAAGCGGAGATGGACATTCCGCTGCGCTACAACTACGCGTTCAAAGCGAGCTACTCGGGGATGAGCGGCAGCAACGGATCCAATGGTTCGGACGGGATGGCCGGATCGAGCGGTAGCATGGGCTCGATTGATCCGGACAATCCTTCGGCAGGCGGAGACGGTGGAAATGGTGGAGATGGCACTGCGGGCGGAAATGGTGGAGATGGAGGAGACGGCCCGGCGGTGCAGGTGCAAGTGGCGCTGCAGGCAGGCGCGCATCCTCTGCTGCAGGTGGGAGTGACCGCCGCAGGGTCCAAAGAGCAGTACTTCCTCGTCGATCCGCAGGGCGGCTCGTTGACGGTAAGCTCATTCGGCGGCGCGGGCGGTTCGGGAGGCAAGGGCGGCAGCGGAGGCTCAGGAGGGTCAGGCGGGGCGGGAATTCCGCCGGGGTCGAACGGGAGCTCCGGCCAGGCCGGAAGCGACGGCAGCAGTGGATCGCCAGGCCGAGGCGGAAGCATCACGGGGACCTACGATCCGGCGGTGGCGCCGTATATCGCGGCGATCAAGCTCGAGAATCCGGGCGGTCCCAAGCCAGCGCTCAAACAGGCATCAGTCGCGCCGTTGTGGTGAGCGCAGGTTGGAGGCGGATTGGAAGAGGTACACGCCGAGGATGCAAATCAGCGGTTCCAGCGGATGGCGGAAGCGCGCGTGCACGGTGACGATGTAGTAGGGCAGCGGGAGCAGCAGGAAGGCCCACGCGAACAGTCCCACGGCGGGGACACGCTGGCGCAGCGCGAGCGCCAATCCCAACAGCCCGGCGAACGAGATGAAGGCGAAGTTCAGCGTGCGGCCGAGCTCGTTGTACCAGGCTTCGTCGGAGGGATGCGGCACGCCAGCCCAGAAGAAGTAGACGCGACGCGCGCAGTCGGCGGCGAAGTGCGCGGGATCGGCGGCGATGATGGCCTTGGCGGCTGCCGCTTGCCGGGCCACGTAGCGGACCTCGCCCAGTGACGCGTAGGCACGGAGCTGCGCGGCATCCTGGAACGGGTGGTAGTACTCCATCAGCAGGCCGGTTGAGCCGGGGCCGTTGCCCATGTAAAGTTCGGCGCCGAAGTTGCCGCGCAGCGGGATGAATGCGTGGAAGACTCGCTGGTTGCGCACGGTCCACGGAGCGACGCAGGCGACGAAGAGGAGCGCAGCGAGTGCGGGCCCGCTGAGGACTCGTAGAATCCCACTCATGCGGAGCTTGGATGGGGCACCCAACGCGGGGATGAGGATCCACACTCCGCAGACCGGCAGAAAGATCAGCAGCGTCGAGTTCGACAGCGCAATCAATCCCCACAGCAGGCCGAAGGCGATCCAGAGTGAGGTTCGAGGTTCGAGGTTCAAGGTTCGAGGGCGTGAAACATCGTCGCCGATGCCGCGTAGGCGCAGCGCCAGCACCAGCGCGAACGCAAACAGCGCGGTGGAGATGGTCGTCTCCCATGGCCAGCGCACGGCGTACTGCATGGCGGCGGGATAGAGCGCCCAGATCCACGCGGCCCACAGCGCGACGCGGCGTGAGCAGCAGCGGGCGGCGATCTCCCACGTCGCCAGCGCGGTGGCGGCGGAGAAGGCCGACTGGATGGTGAACAGCACCCACGCCGACGCCGGCGTAAACACGCCGAAGACGCGAAAGATCGCGGCCAGCAGCAAGGGGTAGACCGGCGGCAGCCAGGCGGTCGGCCCGGTGTGGGCCAGGTAGACGTTGGCGAACGGGTCGGAGTAGCCATAGCCGGTGACCAGCGCGCGCGCGATGCGGCCGGCTTCCCATCCAAATTGGAAGTGGTCTTCGGCGGGCCGGATGCGATAGGTGTGCGCCAGCGTCAAGTACAGCACACGCACCAGAAATCCAACCCAGAAAACGCGGGCTGGAGCGCGCAGCGGGTTGGGCGTGGCTGGGTTGAAGAAGGATTTCAGGCGGGCGAGCATTGGCTTCGATTCTAGACTCCGCGCGGTGTGTGGTACCCTCCTCCCCCCCGGGGGGGGGTGATTCTGGGGGCAAGCCACCTGTTTTGATAGGGATGGCGACGGGCGTCTGGCGCAAATGTATGATTGCCCATGACTTGCCCCTAAAACAGCCAGAATCAGTAACTTGGCTGGAGATGAAAAGAGCCCCAGCGTGGCCGGGGCTGCTTCTGCATTTCTCCTGCTTTAAGGATAGCAGGTTGGCCATAACTCAAGGCGGTTGCATGTGGGCGGAAGGATGGGGGTTGTGCGATTTGTCTTGACAGATTTGGGGCGACGGCTGGGCTGTGGATAACGGGGCAGGAACGGGGCAGCGACGGAGATTCTGACTCTACCCACCCCAGCGACGAAGACCTGTCGCCGGGGACCCCGGCTACGAGTCAGAATGACGAGCTCAACCGTGCCGGGGCCGTAGGCACTAGAATTGCGGGACATGGTTCCGATCAAAGTGAAGAGGCTGGATGCAGCCGCGCAGGTGCCGCGCTATGCGCACGTGGGGGAGTTCGGCGACCTGGCGGCGGATGTGTATGCGAGCGCAGGCGTCGTGTTGGCCGGTGCGGGGCAGGCAGGCTCGACGCAGGCGGTGCCCACGGGGATTGCGCTGGAGTTTCCGCCGACGCACGGCGCCCTGGTCGAGGACCGGTCCGGCCTGGCGGTGCGCGGCGTGACCACGCTGGCCGGCGTCATCGATCCCGGCTACCGCGGCGAATTGAGGGTCGTGATGACCAACCTCAGCGCCGCACCCGTAGTGATCAAGCCCGGCGACCGCATCGCCCAGTTGCGCATCGTCGCGCGCATCGAAGCTGCGTTCGAAGAGGTCGCCGAGTTAGGCGAAGCCGCGCGCGGCGAACGAGGCTTCGGCAGCACTGGGAAGTGAGTGAACCGTTTTGCAGCGAAGTTACCGAAAAGGCGACTTCACAGGCAGTTCGGAAACCCGTTTCGATTAACCGCGCCTGCTGTCGGCCAGTAAACCGTCGGGCAGGCTGCGTCAAGCACCTGAGCTTCGCTTGGGCCAAGCGCCACGCGCTGCCCAATACTTACCCCTCAGAATTCATCATTTTGCCCTTGCATTTCCCCACAACGGCGCTAGAATTCCTCCGTATCGACGATAGGCTCTAGCCTGTTTATCAACAATTTCGACAGGGCCCCAACATCGGTACGCATCGGAGCGAAAGGAGCTTCCGCTATGCGTACTTCATGGGTTGTTGCAGCAGCATGCTGCGCCCTTCTTCCTCTTCTTCTTTCCGGCTGCTCGGGCGTGCCGGCCACCAGCACAAGCGAAAGCAGTTCTGTTCAAGGGGCAACTCTACAAGGCAGGGTCCACGGCGGGCAGCAGCCGATCGTCGGTGCCAGCGTGTATCTGTACGCGGCCAACACCACCGGCTACGGCAACGCATCGGTCTCGCTGCTGACCAGCGCTGCCAACACCAGCAAGGACGGCAGCGGCAACTACTACGTGACGTCGGATTCGAACGGCGATTTCACCATCACGGGCGATTACACCTGCCCCAGCACGGCTTCGCAGGTGTACGCGTACGCGGTGGGTGGCAATCCGGGCGCGGGGAACAACCCGGCCGCTGGCCTGCTGGCCGCAGTGGGGACCTGCCCGGCCAGCGGCATCCTCTCCAACTCCATGTTCATCTTCATGGATGAGGTATCGACCGTGGCGACGGCGTACGCCATCGCCGGCTACGCCACCGACGCCACCGACGTCTCCAGTTCCGGCAGCACGCTGGCGCAGACTGGTATCGCGAATGCCTTTGCCACGGCCACGAACCTGGAGACGCTCGGCACGGGCCTGTCCCTCGGCACCACGCCGACGGCCAACGGGGGCAACGGGACGGTGCCGCAGAGTGAGATCAACACGCTGGCCAACATTCTGGGGGCGTGCATCAACTCGAATCCTTCCACGTCCACTACCTGCGCCACGTTGTTCTCGAACGCCATGAACGGGACGACCGCGCCCACCGACACGGCCACTGCGGCCATCAACATCGCGCACAATCCCGGCGCCAACATCGCCGCACTTTATGGTCTGCAGGCCGCGGGCGGTGCGCAATTCCAGCCCACGCTGAGCACCGCGCCCAACGACTTTACCATCGCCATCAGCTACACCGCCGGCGGGCTGTATCAGCCCGAAGGTATCGCCATCGACAGTTCCGGCGATGTCTGGGTGGCAAATGAAGCGAGCAGTCCCGGCGCCATCACTGAGTTGAATCCCACCGGCAAGGCGCTCTCCGGCTCGTCTGGATTCAAAGGCGGCGGACTGGATATGCCCCGAGACATCGCCATCGACGCCTCCGGATATGTGTGGGCGACGACCGACCTCAACAGCATCAGCAAATTCAATTCCAACGGCTCGGCGGTCCTCACGTCTCCTTTCACTGGCGGTGGGCTGAATGAAGACGAGCAAATAGCCATCGACGGCTCCGGCTACGCCTGGAACACGAACCACGGAAACAGCTCCCTGAGCAAGTTCAGTTCCGGCGGCACAGCGATGACCGGCTCCTCCGGCTGCACCGGCGGCGGAATGACCGACCCCCAGGGCATTGCCATCGACACTGCCGGCAACGTCTGGGTGACAAACAATTACCCTAACGGTCTCAGCGAGTTCAACTCCGGTGGCTCGGCGGTCTTAAATTCTCCCTTCACCGGCGGCGGGCTGAATATGCCCAGCGGCATAGCCATCGACGGCTCCGGAAACCTCTGGGTGAGCAATAACATCTCCGCGGGCAGCCTCAGCAAGTTCAATTCCAGCGGCACCGCCGTCTCCGGCTCCCCCTTCACCGGCGGCGGGCTGGACTATCCCGGCAACCTCGCCATCGACGGTGCCGGCAACGTATGGGCTGCAAACAATGGCAGCGTCATCAGCGAGTTTAACTCCAGCGGCACGGCCATCTCCGGCTCGTCTGGGTTCCTGGGCCCGATCATTGGTACCCTTGGCATCGCCATCGACGGATCCGGAAATGTGTGGGTTGTTTCGAACCTCAGCAACACGATCGTCGAGTTCGTGGGTTCGGCAGCGCCGGTGGTCACGCCCATGGTTGCCAATCTTATGAGCCCTTATGGCTCTCACGCTGTCAACAAGCCCTGAATCTGGAGACCTTAATCTGGCTTGCCCGGCGCAGGTTGCCTGCTCACTTCTGCGTGAACTGACCTTCTGCATCCGCCCGCAAGGCACCGCCGCTAGAGACCTTTCGGGCACTTGTGAACGGGCAAGCTGTTACGCTGACGTTCATGCAGACGAAAACTATCTATGTCCCACTGCTGAACGAGGGGACGGACGTTTGGAAACCTGTGACTGCGCAGCCCGTCAGTAGGGCGACGTACCGCATCGTGAGCGAATCGCCCGACCCGGACAATGAGCAACAGGCCTACGGCGCAGGGCAAGAGGTGACCGTCGAGGAGCATGTATTCCAAAATGGAGAGCGCGGTCTTGTAGCCGTGGGAGCAGCCCCACACGCTCGGCTAGACCTCACACTCGAAGAGTTCTGCATCGTCCAGAATGCACTGAACGAGATATGCAATGGCATTGACCTTGGAGATGAGTTTGAGACTCGAATCGGTGTTACTATCGCCACCGCCCGTGGTCTGCTTGAGCGTGTTGCGGCGATAGGACGGCAGTAGGCCGTGCGCGGCATGCCGCTGTGCGGCTTCGATCCTGCAAAACGGGGTTATAGGTAACTTGGCCGCCCGAAGGCGAACCCATTTTTTTTTCTTGAACCCGCAGGCTCACGCGAGCAGGGCTTCGAGAAGTGCCTTCCACTCCGCCTCCAGCGTGGGCCGCCGATGCGCGCTGCCCGCGCGCGAATACCAGTACTCGGCATTTCCCGCCGCGCCTTCCTTGCGGTGCAGATACGCATGCACGGCCATCGCCTCGCGCGTTTCCAACTCATCCACCTGCGCGTGGGCTTGTGCCCAGTCACCTTTGGCGTCCCACCACAGGGCTTTCAGCGGAGCGGAGAGTTCGGCGGGCGGGAACTCTCCCGCGAGCGACTTGGTGAATTCGGCGGAGTTCATGGGTGAGTTGTTAGTTGTGAGTTCTCAGTTCTCAGTTCTCAATTGTCAGTTGAAGGCAAAGGCAGAAGCAGATTCCCTCCGGGAATGACAAACCAAGAAGGCAAAGGCAAATACGGAGATTCTGGAACTGCGCTCCAGAATGACGACGTGGGGGCGGGGGCCGGAAGCCGCAAATGCCTCGCATCTGTATATAGGATGCGAGGCACCTGCGGGTTATGCAACGTTGGTTGGATCCGGCGCTCTAGTGCAGTGGCGTGCAGGCGCCGCGCTGGAAGATGACCTCATCGCCGGGGTTGGGTTTGTAGCTGGTCAGGTTTTTCTCGAAGTCGGATGAGTTGACGGGGCCGGCGTAGTCGTAGACGTTGCCGGAACACTCGAGCTGGCCGCCGAGGTTGAAGAGGGCGTAGGTGCCCACCGAGCCGCCGCTGTAGCTCATTTTGGTCCCGAAGATGTTGGTGTTGTGGTTGACGGAGCCTCCGGACTCAAGCGCCTTCACCATCAGCAGGTGCTGCGGAGCGGTGGCGGGGATCTTGCCGGTTTGGGGATCGGCGCCCAGGCGCTGCGCCAGGCCGTCTGCGTTCAGCGCGGACTCCAGGCGTGAAGGCGTGGTGTTGGCGGGCTGCGCGGGCGTAGTGGTGGTTGTGGTGGTGGTTGTGGTACCGCCGGAGGGCTTGGGAGTGGCGGCCGCTGCGGTCGGACCGCCGGAGAGGGACCCGAGGAAATCGTCAATGTTCTTGACGTCGGGGTCTTCCGTGGACTTGGCGTTGTTGACGAGACAGTCGCGCAGGTGCATCAGCTTATCCAGCGCGATGACGAAGGGCGATCGCGCGGCGTCGACCGAGGTGAGGGCGTAGGGGGTGTAGACGTCGGGCATCAGCACCGAGAGGTTGACGGCGCGCAGTTCGCGGCCGACGTTGTCCATGAAGGCCTGGTCCTCAATAGTGCCGCCGACGGGTTCGGCAGCCTGGGTTTTGGCGAACAGGCCGAGGATGCCCTGGCCGGTGGAGAGCATGGCGCCGGCGGGTGTCATGGCCCCCATCACGCCTCCGACAGCGGCGGTGGTGGTGGTGGCCGCGGTGGTCAGGCCGCGGCCGCTGACGCCGGCGGGCCCCCTACTGGGTTCAGGGGTTGGTGGCGCCGCGGCGGCTGCGGTGCATGCATTGACGCCGCGGGCTTCGAACTCAGCCATGGTCTGCATGTCGGAGCGCCAGATCTGGAAGTCGTTGAAGACGTTGTGGTCGAAGGGAAGCACCACGATGCCAATATTGGATGGGCCGCCGGGAGCGCCGACGTTGCAGATGGCGCCGCTGGGCACGCTCTTGAAATCCGGCTTGGTGCCATAGATATACGCGGCGACGTCGCAGGCGATGGCTTCGCCGTTGGTCTGGAGAGCCCGATAGGTCAGCATCTCAGTCTCGATGGAGAAGCCGGAGGCTGGGCTGGAGGAGGGCGCTTTAGCGGGTGCGGGTGCAGCGGATTGGGCGTGCAGACAGGGGGAACCGAAGAACGTGCCTGCAAGGAAGAGAACAACAACTGGGAAAGACTTGCGAAACGCCGAGAACGGCGAAGACGTACTCATGGGTGTTTCACCTCGTGTCGAACCACAGCACAGGACAACAGGACCCGGTAGTGCATCCAGGATGCGGATTAGCATACCGCAATCCCCACGAACTGGCATTTAGACGATGCAATTTGCAGAAAGACGCACCCGGGGTTCCACGCGTCGCAAGGAATTGGGTGCGATTACCGTCACATTATTGCCGCGGTTGGGGTTGCTGGCGGGCGAGTGAACAGCAACAACGCGGCCGAAGCGCTCAGCAGCGGGCCGGCGATACTGAACAGCGCCCGGCCGATGGTCCCCGGTTCGCCGCCGTAGTAGGCATCCAGAGCGAAGGCGGTGGCGCAGGTGGCCGCCGTCGCAATGCGCCAGTTCCGCGGCAGGCGGTTCAGCCGGAAGAGCCCGAGCGGCAGCAGCCAGAAGAAGATGTACCAGAAGTTGCGGTCGCGAAACGAGGAGAGGAAGTGCGCCAGGTACGCGGTATTGCCGTGCATCTCCAGGCCGAAGCGCAGGGGCGAGCGAAAGACGTGGGTGATCCTCCATTGCAGGATGGCGAGCGTAGCCAGCGCGGCGAGCCAGGATCCAACCATCCACGTGGCCGCCGGCAGCGGGTGGCGCAGCAATTTGCGCGACGAGAGCCACCACGCCAGCGTGAATACCATCAGGAACGGGACAAACGACTCCTTGGCGGTGGCGCCCAGGATGCCAGCAATGGGCAGCATCCAGTAGCGATGTTCAAAGAGCATCCACACCAGCAACATCAGGAAGAAGGCCTCGCCCGCATCCACAAAACCGGCCAGCCTCAGGTTGGGGACGGCGAAGTTCAGCAGGAACAGCAGCGCCGAGCCGAGTGCGACGGCATAGCTGCCGAGTTGGCAGTTGACCACCGTGACCAGAAGCAGCGCCGTCCACGCGGTGAAGAACGAGTCCACCACCAGCAGCCCGAACATGATGGGGTCCCAGGTGCCGATGCGGCCCCTGGCCATGCGGTAGATGGGCCGCGCCAGATACGGCACCAGAATCCGGAACTGCATGTGCTGGGCGAGATCGGGCGTGGGCGGCGAGGTGACCAGGTCCGCGTAGGCGGAAACGTCCGCCAGTCCCCCGGCCTGGCGCCAGTCCACCCGATTCAAACTGGGATAGCCCAGCCCGCAGCAGATCGCGAAGAACAGTGCGAACAGCAGCCACCGTCGCCCGCGCGAAAAGGTCGCGGCCGGCCCGGACGTGGCGCGTGCGGTTGTCTCTTCAGCAGCGTGCGGCATGGCTTACCTCGTACTCCCGGAGTTTACCGCGACGATGCGAGGGGTAGTAACAGGAACCGGCGCGGCCCGGACGATTGTCAAACTGCGGCGCAGCAAACTCTTGGGCTGAGTTTTTCATCGTATGCAGGATGGAACGCGCCGCGGCATTACGCTCCGGGTGTCTGCTGGCTGCGCTGGCCTGCTGCTGGCAACCCGGCGCGACCGCACAACCCATACCCGTGCGTCATGTGGAGGGAACGCTGCATGGTTTCCTCTCGCTGCGCGCGCAGGATGGGCGTGTCGTGGCAGTCGGAGACCTCGCGCAGGTGGCGCGCGGCGACCGGGTTACCGCGCACCTGGTATTTCATTTCCGGGATGGCTCGGTGGACGACGATACCACGGTGTTCTCGGAGCGCGGCAGCTTCCGGCTGATCACCGATCACCACATTCAGCAGGGCCCCACGTTTCCGCAGCCGATGGACTTGACGATCGATGTTCCCCATGGGCAGGTCACGTCGCGTTCCAAGGGAAAAGACGGCAAGGACGAGGTCAGGAGCGACCAGATGAGCCTGCCGCCGGATCTGGCCAATGGGTTGGTTTCGCTGGTCGCGAAGAACCTGCCGCCGCAGACGCCGGAGGTAAAGGTGCACCTGCTGGTTGCGACTCCCAGGCCACGGCTGGTGACGCTGGCGATCTCTCCGCGGGGTGAGCAGGAGTTTACCCTGGCGGGCTCGCCGCGCAAGGCGATGCACTTCGAGATCAAGATCGAGCTGGGAGGAGTGGCGGGCGTGGTGGCGCCGGTGCTGGGCAAGCAGCCGCCGGACCTTCACCTCTGGATTGTGGGCGGGGACGCACCGACCTTCCTGCGCGAACAAGGCCCCTTCTTCCAGGATGGGCCTATCTGGACCATGGAACTGGCCAGCCCGGATTGGCCCGCCGCCCCGCCCAGCGCGGGAAACTAGCGATTGCGACTGGTATCGGTAGCCTTGCACACGCAAACGCGGATGCAATTTGGTTTATCCTCTTCTGCACTGTGGGAGGATTTGCCTATGGATGCCGTGTGGCCGGAACTGAGGTGGGATGACTGGAAAGACACCGCCGACACGCTGCATATGTGGACGCAGATCGTCGGCAAGACGCGGCTCGCGCTGACGCCGCTGCAGAACCACTGGTGGAACGTGCCGCTGTACGTGAGCGCGCGCGGGCTGACCACTTCGGCGATGCCGTGGCGCGGCGACGTGCTGGAGGTTGAGTTCGACTTCCGCGCGCATCTGCTGGAACTGCGGATGGGCAGCGGAAAACGGGCGGCGGTGGAGTTGCGGCCGCGGACCGTGGCGGATTTCTATGGGGAATACCGCTGGGCGCTGGCGGGGCTGGGCGTGGAGGCCAAAATCTGGCCGATGCCGGTCGAGGTCCCCGCGCCGGTGCGGTTTGATTTGGATACGGTGCACGCATCGTATGATGCTGCGGCGGTGGCGCGCTTCCACCAGGTGCTGATGCGGGCGGATGCGCTGCTGAAACGGTTTTCGACCGGGTTTCAAGGCAAGATCAGCCCGGTGCATTTCTTCTGGGGGAGCTTCGACCTGGCGGTGACGCGGTTTAGCGGGCGGCCGGCGAGCGGGCCTCCGCGACCGGACAGAATGCAGCAGGAGGCCTACTGCGACGAGGTGATCTCGGCGGGGTGGTGGCCGGGGAATGGCGGGTACGGCGCGGCGGCGTTCTATTGCTACGCCGCGCCCGTCCCCTTGGGCCTCGCCCAGAAGCCCATCCACCCCGGCGCCTGGGACCCCGCCCTCGGCGAGTTCATCCTCCGCTACGACGAAGCCCGCACCAGCCCCTCCCCCGAAGCCGCGCTGATGCAGTTCCTCGAATCCACCTACGCCGCCAGCGCCGACGCCGCCGCCTGGCCCCGCGCATCGCTCGAACGCCCCATCGCCACCGCGCCCTGCGGGTGAAATGTGAACCCACATCTCAGAAGCGAGATGTGGGGCACCCGGCATCCGGCTTGAAATCAACCACACATAAGGTGTACACTTATGTGTACACAAGGAGGCGTCCATGCCTGCGATCAAAGTCGGTGTGCGGGAGTTTCGCGAGCAGATTTCGAGCTTTCTGGAGTCCGATGTGCCCGTCGCGGTAACGCGCCGCGGCGAAACCCTCGGTGTGTATGTTCCAACGCCTCGCAAATCCGTCAGGAAGGCGGAGCTTGCGGAGTTGAAGGATGCTGCAGACCGGCTCGCGGCTGCGCTGCGGGATGTAGACGAAGAGGAAATGGTGGCCGACTTCAAGCAGATGCGCCGCCGCGGGAAAGCTGCTGCTCGCTAAATGCTTGTCCTCGATGCCAATATCCTTATCCGTGCGGTGCTTGGCCGGCGGGTTCGCGAGATTCTTGAAGTTTACGCGTCGCACGGCATCCGTTTTGTTGCGCCGGACGTTGCGTATGCCGACGCCCAGCGATACCTGCCGGTACTGCTTACGAAGCGAGGTAAGTCCGGCACGGACTTGGCCGCCACACTTCGCTATTTGCAGAGCCTGGTCGAACCGATCCAGAGCGAGATGTATCAACCCCATCAAGAAGATGCCCGGGAGCGCTTGCGTGGCCGGGATGAAGGGGACTGGCCAGTGCTTGCCGCCGCATTGGCTCTTAACTGTCCTCTTTGGACCGAAGACACTGATTTCTTTGGCACAGGAGTCGCTGTATGGACGACTGATCGTGTCGAGATACTTCTGAGATCTCAGATGAGGTCGACTGAGGGCCAGGTACTGAGTCCGGCTGAGACCGAGGAGCCAGAGTAGTCGGCTGGCTTGCTGCGACATGCGACAATCGTATTAACGCGCTATGCCCACCCGAGCTGAGCCTGACCTCGCAACTCCGGCGCAAGCTGCCGATCCAACCCACACCCCCACGCCAGCGCACATCACTCCCGCGCTGCTGAAGACGCACAGCATCACGGCGGACGAGTACGCGCGCATCGAGAAGTTGATGGGCCGCACGCCTTCGCTCACCGAACTTGGCATCTTCTCCGTCATGTGGTCGGAGCACTGCTCGTACAAATCCAGCCGCGTGCATCTGAAGCGGCTGCCGACGCGCGGCACGCGGGCTGAAGGCCCCGGAAGCGTGGTGCAGGGGCCGGGCGAGAACGCGGGCATCATCGACGTGGGCGACGGCTGGGCCTGCGCCTTCAAGATCGAGAGCCACAACCACCCCAGCTACATCGAGCCCTACCAAGGCGCGGCCACCGGAGTCGGCGGCATTCTGCGCGACATTTTTACCATGAACGCCCGCCCGCTGGCGGTGATGGATTCGCTGCGGTTCGGGCCCTTAGCGCCAGAGCTGGCCAGTTCTCAGTTGTCAGTTGTCAGTTCTCAGGAAAACGGCCCTCCCGGAACTGAGAACCGAAAACTGAGAACTGAGAACTCAACTGACTATGCGCGCAACCGCCAAACCTTCTCCGGCGTGGTCGCGGGCATCGCCGGCTATGGCAACTGCTTCGGCGTGCCCAACCTCGGCGGCGAGACGCGCTTCGAGGCATGCTACAGCGGCAACCCGCTGGTGAATGCGTTTGCGCTGGGACTGGTGCGGAAGGACGAGATCTTCTACGCCAAGGCCACCGGCGTGGGCAACCCGGTGATCTACGTGGGCGCCAAGACCGGCCGCGACGGCATCCACGGGGCTACGATGGCCAGCGAAGAATTTACTGAGGGAAGCGAGCAGAAGCGGCCGAACGTGCAGATGGGCGATCCGTTTATGGAGAAGCTGCTGCTGGAGGCGTGCCTGGAGGCGATGGCCACCGGAGCGGTGCTCGGCATTCAGGACATGGGCGCCGCTGGGTTGACGTGCTCCACCTGCGAGATGGGTGCGCGCGGCGAGTTGGGGCTGACGATTGAATTGGATTGCGTTCCGCAGCGGGCGGAAGGCATGTCGGCTTACGAGATTATGCTCAGCGAATCGCAGGAGCGCATGCTGCTGGTCGCCGACAAGGGCCGCGAGGGCGAAGTGCTGGCGGTGTTTGCGAAGTGGGGGCTGGACGCATCGATCGTCGGCGTCGTCACCGCCGACGACGTCATGCGCGTCCGCCACCACGGCGAGCTGATGGCCGAGATTCCCAACAAGGCGCTGACCGACGACGCTCCGCTCTACAAGCGCCCCGTCGGCGAGTGGAAGTGTCCCGCGCCGCTCGATCCTCCGGCGTGGGTGCTGGAGGAACTGAAGAAGCCGCGCGACTACACCGCCGACCTGAAGAAGCTGCTCGCGAGCGCCAACATCTGCGACAAGCGCTGGGTGTTCGACCAGTACGACTCCATGGTGCAGACGAATACCGTGCAGGGGCCCGGAGGCGAGGCCGGCGTGATGAGAATCAAGCAGGGAACAGGGATCAGGGAACAGGGAACAGAAAAGCCGGAGCGCGGAATTGCGATGGCGCTGGCGGGGAATGGGCGGTGGTGTTGGCTCGATCCCAAGCAAGGGGCCATGCATGCGGTGGCGGAGGCGGCGCGCAAGGTCGCCTGCACCGGCGCCACCCCCGTCGCCGCCACCAACTGCCTCAACTTCGGCAATCCGGAGAAGCCGGAGATCATGGCGCAGCTTTCGGCGGCCATCGATGGGATCGCGGAGGCGTGTACAGCGCTGGGGACGCCGGTGACGGGCGGCAACGTCTCCCTCTACAACGAAACCCGCGGCGAAGGCATCTACCCCACCCCCGTCATCGGCATCGTCGGCCTCCTCGACGACGTATCGAAGTCCGTGCCGAGTGGGTTTCAGCAAGAGGGCGACGCGATTGTTCTCCTGATGGGAGCTTCTTCCATGGCGGAGCGAAAAGTTGAAGAGCTCCTGAGCGAGATTGGTTCAGGTGAGTTTGGCAAGACTGTAATCGGTGAAGTATGGGGCAAGCCTCCACTGCTGGATATTCGCGACGAACTAGCTCTGCATCGTGTCCTCCAACGTGCAGCAGAGGAGGGATTACTGCACTCGGCTGCCGACATTTCCGATGGCGGACTGGCTGTGACCCTCGCGAGGTGCTGCACGCAGAGCCGCATAGGAGCGACTGTTTTCCCGGCTGCGATCGGTGGACGGGTACAACAGATTGCAAATCTCTTTGGCGAGGTTTCGTCGTCGGTAGTCATCACCTGCCCGCTCTCACATTTCGAGCAGATTGGACGGATAACCGAGGAGATTATTGGTTCCGTTTTTGCGCAGCACATTGGCACGGTCGGAGGTAGCAGACTCAGGGTTCCATTTGAGGACACCGGGATCGACACTTCGATCCATGACCTTTCTGTCGCATTCTCCGGCACCCTCGAATCCCAACTCGCCGCGGAGGTAGTCACCGCATGAGCGACCTCCTCCAAATCTCGTCATCTCGACCGGAGCGTAGCGCAGTGGAGAGACCCCCGCATTCCGCCCTCGCTCGCAACCCCCCAACCCCTCGAACCTCGAACCTCGAACCTCGAACCTGCGACGTCGGCGAAGCCGACTCGCACTTCGACAAACTCCGCGAAGAGTGCGGCGTCATGGCCATCTACGGCCATCCCGACGCCGCGCGCCTCACCTACTGGGGCCTCTACGCCCTGCAGCATCGCGGGCAGGAGTCCGCCGGCATCGCTGCCGCCGACGGCCACGACGTTACCGACATCAAGGGCATGGGCCTGGTCTCCGAGATCTTTACCGACGACGTGCTGGCCAAGCTACCGGGGCACATGGCGATCGGGCACACGCGCTACTCGACGACCGGAGATTCGGCGCTGCTGAATGCGCAGCCGATCTCGGTCGAGTCCACCAAGGGCCTCATCGCCATCGCGCACAATGGCAACCTCGTCAATCTGGGCAACTCGCGCACGCGGCTGGAGCGCGACGGCGCGGTCTTCCAGACGACGTCGGACACCGAGATCATCGTCCAGCTCATCGCCCACTCCCGCTGCAACACGCTGGTGGATTGCATCGCCGAGTCGCTCTCGCAGGTCGACGGCGCGTTTTCCATCGTCATGATGACGCGCAACCGCATCTTCGCCGCGCGCGATCCGCACGGCTTCCGCCCGCTCTCCATGGGCCGCATCGCCGGCAGCGGCGGCGCGCCCGACACATTTGTCTTCGCCAGCGAGACCTGCGCCTTCGACCTGCTGCACGCGAAGTACGAGCGCGACGTGCTGCCGGGCGAACTGGTCATGGTCTCCGAAGACGGCGTCACCAGCCGCCGCTTTGCGCGCGAGGTTGTTCCGCCAGCCTCCTGCATCTTCGAGCACGTCTACTTTGCCCGCCCCGACTCGCGTATCTTCGGCCGCTGGGTGCAGCAGTCGCGCGAGGAGATGGGCCGTCAGCTTGCGCGCGAGTCCGGCGTGGCCGCGGACCTGGTCGTGCCCGTCCCCGACTCCGGCGTCACCGCCGCGCTGGGCTACGCCGCCGAATCCGGAATCCCCTTCAACCTCGGCCTCATCCGCAACCACTACGTCGGCCGCACGTTCATCCAGCCCGAGCAGCGGACGCGCGACTTCGGCGTGCGCATGAAGCTCAACCCCGTCCGCAACCTGCTCGAAGGCAAGCGCGTCATCCTGATCGACGACTCCATCATTCGCGGGACCACGTCGCGCAAGATCGTCCGCATGGTGCGCTCGGCCGGCGCCAAAGAGGTGCACATGCGCATCTCCTGCCCGCCGACGATTTCGCCGTGCTTCTACGGTGTCGACACGCCCAGCAAGAAAGACCTGATAGCCGCGAACCTTTCCGTTGCACAGATCTGCAAGTTCATTGAGGCGGACTCGTTGGCGTATCTTTCGCTGGTCGGCCTGACGCACTCCTGCACCAAGGGCGAACCGGCTACGGGCATGTCGCCAGCGAGCTATTGCACGGCTTGTTATACGGGGAATTATCCGACGGCATGGGTAGACGTCGAAGACATTCTGCCCGCGACCGTGGGCGCGTAGAAGCGAATCACAGAGTGCACGGAGCAGAAGAGAGGGCACAGAGATCGATTTTCTTTGTGGACCTCTCTGTGTTCTCTCAGCTCCTCAGTGTTCTCTGTGATTCCCTTTCCTAGTCCGGAGGCAACGATAGGCCGGGCGACAAAACGAAAACGGATCAACGCGAATAGGACCAGACATCCCATCCGGGTTGACCCGTTTTTCGTTCTACCGCGTGTTGCTACTGCGTGTTGCTTTACTGCATCGTGCTACTACTTACCGCTTCGTTTTTCACCTGTCTTACGTCTTGAGAGAGATTCTGATCCCGAGGTGCAAGAATTGTTGTGATCTGGATCACACGTGTTGCGGCGAAATGGTCAATAATCGGCCGCTTCGGACGTATACTTTGGCCGAAGTCCGAGGGTTTGAGCCATGACGACCGAGTGCCAGAGGTCCCGCAGAAGCTTTCTAAAAACATCGTTGCTGGGCGGCGCGGCCGTGGTCGCAGCGTCCAGATTCGCGGCTGCCTCAGCGCCCGGAATCGCGGCAGCGGAGCTTATTCCAGAAGCGCCGGGCGGGCCGATCAGCCGCGTCTCGCTCGCGGCCGGGGACGACCGCGCCCAGATCGCGTTCGACTCGCTCACTCCGTTCAAGCGTGAGATCGCCGCTGCCATCGGCAACCGGCGCGTCGTGCTCAAGCCGAACAACGTCATCATCAACGTGCCGCTGTGCGCCACCGCTGCGGAGAACCTGGAGGGCATACTCGAGTTCCTCCACTCCATCGGCAAGACCAACATCGTCATCGCGGAGTCGCCTGCAAACGGCTCGGCCATGGACGGCTTCGCCAACTATGGCTACAACAGGCTGGCCGCAAAATACAACGTCAAGCTGGTGAACCTGGATACCGAGGCCTACAGCATCGTCTATTGCGTGGACCAGAAGGACATGCAGCCGCATGCGGTGCGCGTGGCCACCATGATGATGGACCCGGCGAACAACTTCGTCATCTCGGCCGCCAAGCTGAAGACGCACGACCTGGTCGGCATCACGTTGTCGTTGAAGAATGTCGTCGTCGGCGCGGGCATCAAGGACTCGGGCGCGGGCCTGGGCCGGCCGGGCGGGGGCGGCGGCCGCTCGGACAAGCCGCTGATGCACGGCGGGGGTGTGTACGGCATCAACTACAACCTGTTCACGCTTTCGGCCAAGCTGCACCCCAACCTCGCCGTCATCGATGGCTACGAGGGCATGGAGGGGACCGGCCCGGTCAACGGGACTGCAGTCAGCCAGAAAGTTTGCGTGGCCAGCTTAGACTGGCTCGCTGCCGACCGCATCGGCGCCGAACTGATGGGCGTCGACTTCAACAAAATCGGCTACCTCAGCTACTGCGCCAAGGCCGGCGACCGCGGCCAGGCCGACCTGGGCAAGATCCTGGTCGTCGGCCCGCCCGTCCGCGACTACGCTAAAACCTACCAACTCCCCCGCCAGTGGGAGCAAATCACGAGCTGGTCCAAGCCGCTGGCAACGGCGTAGAGCGACCCCGGATTGGCACGGCTGAACGCGGCTTTCGCCTCCGCCTCTACGTTCGTCATTCTGGCGTAGCCAGAATCTCCGTATTGCATATCAGCGTCCGTCTTCGATTTGGCGGGCGAGCAATCGCTTGATCGCGCCGGCAGTCGCCGCTTCGTAGATGCCCTCTTCGCGAAGCCAGTCGTCGAAGCTGCTGCCGATCTTCTTCTTCTTCATCGGTCGTCTCCCCCTGAGTAGCTCAGTTTAGCAAGTCGCCCGTGCCTTTTGGCTGCGGTTGAGGGGCGTACCGCTGCTCTAGCCATCCGCTTTCCTGGCACTCTGACAGGTAATCCGCGATGGGATCGAAATCCACGTCGGGCTTTAGGTCGATTGCGTAGAGGGTACCGTTTGCGTTCTCGTAGGTGGCTCCCAACTCATTGAGGTGACCGAGTACGTCTTCTTTGTGCGTCTTGCTGTCGTCCAGAAACACGACGTGGATGCTTCTGTGTCCGCCGCGCCGGACGACTTCGGTCACCACGGGGTTCTTGTCTTCAGCCGGAGCGACGGCGCGGACTACGTCGAGGAAGTTGATGTCGGTCGTGTGCCAAGGCGAGTTGCGTACCTCGTACAGGTCTTCGCCAACTTTGACTGACCAGATGCCCTCGCCGCCAACGCCGTCTTCGGCGGCCGGAAGATCGATCACGATTTTGACAAAATCCTCTTCCACCATGATCTCCGTCTGATTCGCTAGAACAGCCCGTACTTCCTTGGCATCTCAATCCCGAAGTGCTCATACGCCAGCCGCGTAGCCACGCGCCCACGCGGCGTGCGATCCAGAAATCCAATCTGGATCAGGAACGGCTCGTAGACTTCTTCCAGAGCGTCCTGCTCTTCGGCCAGCGCGGCGGCGAGCGTGTTCAGGCCGACGGGGCCACCATCGTATTTCTCGATGATCGTCCGCAGCAGCCGCCGGTCCAGTTCGTCGAAGCCGTGTGCGTCGACCTCCAGCAACGCCAGCGCGGCCTGCGCCGTCGCCCGGTCGATCACACCCGCGGCCCGCACCTGCGCATAGTCCCGCACCCGCCGCAGCAGCCGGTTCGCAATCCTCGGCGTCCCGCGCGACCGCATCGCAATCTCCGCCGCGCCGTCAGTGTCGATCGGCACGCCGATTACCTCGGCCGAGCGCTGGACGACGAAGCGCAGTTCGTCATCGGTATAGAACTCCAACCGCAACAAAATCCCGAAGCGCGAGCGCAGCGGCGACGAGAGCAGCCCCGGCCGCGTCGTCGCTGCCACAAACGTGAACGGCTTTATCTCCATCACGTGCGTCCGCGCAGCCGGCCCCTGCCCGATGATGATGTCCAGCTTGTAGTCCTCCAGCGCGGTGTAGAGCTTCTCTTCCAGCACCGGTTGCAGCCTGTGGATCTCGTCCAGAAACAGCACCTGCCGCTCGCGCAGGTTGGTCAGGATCGCCGTCAGGTCGCCCTGAATCTGCAGCGCCGGCCCGCTCGACTGCTGGAAGCCGACGCCCAGCTCGTTCGCGATGATGGTCGCCAGCGTGGTCTTGCCCAGCCCCGGCGGCCCGAACAGCAACACATGGTCCAGCGCTTCGCCGCGCGACTTCGCCGCCTCCAGCGCAATCGCCAACTGCTCCTTCGCCTTCTCCTGCCCAATAAACTCCGCCAGCCGCGTCGGCCGCAGTTTCAGTTCAAATGCCTGGTCGTCATCAATCCGCGTCGCTGCAACCAGCCGGTCGGAGTCAGAGTTCCGGTCCGCGGCGGCATTCAGCTTCGAGCTTTTTTTCAGGGATTCCACTCAGGGCGATGGTAAGGCGAAATCGCTTGCGAAGCAACCGCAGTTCGTGGATTCGTGTGTGTGCCGCAGATTAGAATCCCAACTCTGGGGTGCCCATGCCGATTTACCTGAGAAACTGCCCTTGCATCGCCCTCGCCGCGACCATCTGCCTGTTGCCAACCGGTCCGTCGCGCGCGCAAATTCTGCATGCCGACGGGCCGCTGCCTTCGTTCGAGGTGGCGACCATTAAGCCTTCGCAGGGCGCGCCTCCGCCCGGCACTGAGCCGCGAGGGGACAACCGGCCTGGCGCGGATGAGGTGCGGATGTTTGTGACCACGCGGCTGCTAATTGGACATGCATTCAATGTTCAGGCACTTTCCAAAAGCCAGATTGTGGGGGGACCCGAATGGGTGAACGACGATATCTACGAGATTCGCGCTAAGATCAATGGCCCGCTGAGCGAAGCAATGCAGGCGATGCCCAGCCGGGAGCGGCAAGAGAAGACCGAACTGATGGAGCAGTCGCTGCTGGCGGAAAGATTTAAGCTGAAGGTCCACTTTGAGACCAGGGAACTGCCGGTGTTCGCGCTCGTCGTCGCCAAAGGCGGCCCGAAGCTGACTCCGTCGACGAATGCATCTAGCGCGCATGGACTCGGCCTCCGCCTCACGGGGCAGGGTGCGGAGCTGAAGGCGGAGGGCACTTCGATTCAAAGCTTGGCCTCAGCGCTGCAGATGCAGCCCGAGATCGGCGGGCGTCTGCTGGTGGATCGCACCGGCCTGACCGGCAAGTACGACATAACGTTAAACTGGGCGCGAGACCGCGGCGCAGCGGGGGGGCCGGAAGCGGCGACTGCCCAGGATGAGGGCGGGCCCACGTTCTTCACCGCGCTGGAGGAGCAGCTTGGACTAAAGCTGGTGGAGACCAAGGGACCGGTTGAAGTCATCGTGATCGACCACATCGAGCGGCCTTCAGAGAACTAAGCGTCCGATTCGCGGCTTTTATTTCGCCTTCCGTCACAGATGGACGATGCTCACGTCGCCCCATTTCTTTTGCAGATGCTCCAGCACCAGCCGACGATGGCAATGTTCCGGCGTTCGCTCGCTGCACAGCAGCACCGTGGGCTGGGCAAACTCGGCGCGGTCGAGCTTCTTCTCAATCTTCCGCTCACGGATCAGCGCGTTGAAGTCGCGCTCCCACGCGGCCCAGTCGCCCTTGCTCCTCTTGTAGGCATCCAGAATCTCCTCGGTCGGCGCCAGCAGCGGGGCGTGCTCGTATTTGATTCCGCAGATGGCCCGCAAGAAATACGCCAGGTCATCTTTCTTGGCAAAGGCCGCGAGTTGCGACGTGTTGTTCAGCCGGATGTCGACCAGGCGGCGAATCCCCGCGGCCTTCAGCGTGTTGAAGAAATCTTCCGCGGAGCGTTGCGTGAAGCCGATGGAGTAAATTCTCATGTTGCCTCGTTCGATTGCAGCAGTCGCCGCAGCGCGGCGCGGATGCGGGCGAAGCCCCACCACAGCGCGGCCACCAGCCCGATGCTCAAGACGGCTACGGCGATCCCGGCGGTCCGCGGATAGTGCATCGCGACCCAGGTCAGGCCGATGGCGACGGCGTCTTCCGCGCTGCTGAGGCCGATGTTCGACATTGGCTCGGGGCTGGGCGTGACCGCGATGCGTGCCGCCGTCTTGGAGCTGTGCGCAATGGCGGCGATGCCTGCGCCGGCGCAGGTTACCAGCAGTTGCTGCTCGGGCGAAAGGTGCGAGCTGGCCGCATACGCCATCAGCGCGGCCGCCGGAATCCGGATGAACGTGTGCAGCGCGTTCCAGATCAGGTCGAAGCCCGGAATCTTGTCGGCGAAAAACTCCCCGGCAAATAGCACTCCGCTGACCCCGATGATCCACGGGTTTGCCAGTCCGCCCAGTTCGCCCGGCAGCACCACCCAGTGCAGGCGCGCCATCACACCCAGCGTGCACACTGTCGCATAGACGTTCAGCCCGGCGGCAAAGCTCAGCGCAATCACCAGCGAGGCCAGCGTGCTGGGCGAAATGGCTAATGCGTCCACGGGTAGAAGGCTACCACCTGCTCACTTTTTCAGCAGCCACAGGATGCATGCGTGCGGCTCCAGCGTCAGGTTCGGCACGGACTTTAGCTTGCCCAGGTTCTTGCCCGTCCACGCGTCTTTCACGCGGTAGGTTATGGGGTCGATGTTGAACGTCTCGAAGCTCGAGTCGACCACCACTTGCGACTCGCCCACGTTGAACAGCGCCAGCGCAATCGAGCCGTCGGGCGCGTCCGCCGGCAGGTCCGCAGTCCAGGCAATGATGTCGCCGTTGTGCATCACCTGGCCGGATCGGGTCGCCGTCTGGTCCACGCTGATCACATCCTTGTTGATCAGCAGCTTGTAGGTGGCGTCGCTCAGTTGGGTCAGGTTCGCCCCCAGGATCAGCGGCGAGCGCGCCATGGCCCACAGCGTCAGCAGTGTCTGCTGCTCGGCCGGTGTAAAGCGCGTGTCGCGCGGCTGGCCCCAGCCGGGCACCGGGCCCAGGTGGCCCAGCGGCAGCATGTCCGCATCCGGCCAGTGGCCGGGCTTGGTGGTCGGGGCCCACGCGGCGGCCTTGGCGAACTGGCCGGTCAGGCTCTGCGGAAAGGCCTTGCCCGGATCGCTGGCCCACACGTCCCAGAAATCGTCGGAGATGCGCCACATGTTGGCAAGCTGCGCCACCTCGTCGGCATTCTCGAGCGCCGTGGGGCCGGGCGACAGCGACAGCACCATCGGCCGCCCCGTCTTGTCGATCGCCTTCCGGATCATGCGAATCTCATCCGCCTTGTACGGATGCGCCGCGATGCAGTCCACCTTGATCAAGTCGACGCCCCAGCCGGCGTACTGGCTCAGCAGCGAGTCGTACCACGCCTGTCCGGCCTCGGTGTCCTTCACGCCCCAGTTGGTCGGGTCCCACGGGCACGCGTCCGCGGTGTCGGCCGCATCCGCCGCGTGGAACGCAGAGCCCGCAATTGGCAGGTTGCGCTCGACGGAAGCCCTCGGAATGCCGCGCACAATATGGATCCCGAACTTCAGCCCCTGCGCGTGCACCCAGTCGCCCAACGCCTTGAAGCTGGTCGCCTCCGTGGTCATCAGCAGTTTGTACGGCGTCCCGTCCGTGGCGACGGCAGCCTGCATCTGCGCCGGCATCGCCTTCCCCGCCGAAGCAAATCGCGCGGGCACCGGAACGTAGCGCCCATTCGCGTCGATCGTGTACACCAGCTTTTCCGGGTGCGGCCGGTCCTGCGGATTCTCCAGGAACCAGCCTTCATCGATCACCGCGTAGTTCCATCCGGCGACGGCAAGCTCGTTGCGCAACACCAGCACGTTGGCGCGGAACTGGTCTTCGGTGATGGTCAGTCCGTAGGCGTCCCAGCTATTCCAGCCCATCGGCGGCGTCGCGGCCACCGTCACCGTTGGTGGTGTTTGCGCCCGCATTCCCGATTGACCGGCAAGGACTGACATCAGCAGAACACCCGCGCGACAGAATCTCATAACCTCACAACCCTTCACACCCGCGAAAACGGGCCGCATCCACGATACCGCGACCGCGCGCGCGGCGTGCAGAAACCTGCATACGCCAACCGGAGGGGAGTGTGGCCGATCCGATTCAGTCCCGTCCAACTATCTGTATGGTCGAAAAGGTCCCGTCCTTGCGGCGTATCGGCTACGCCAGATCGCGAAATGCTATAGCCTCTTTTTGGATGATTGATTTCGACCACAAGCGGTCCGGCGCTGCCCTGCTGGCCACTTTCGCCTGCCTCGCCGGGTGCGCCAGTCCGGGCCCGCCGCTGCCGCCATCACTCAAACTGCCCGAGGTGGTCGCGGCGACCGCGCTCACCGCGACCCGGGTGGGCGACGCGGTCACGCTCGATTGGACCACCCCCAAGCGCACTACCGACAAGCTGCTGATCGCCGGCCCCATCACTGCGGTCATCTGCCGCAACCTGCCGCCCGCCGCGCCCGCCCAACCCGCGTCCAAAGCGCCGCCCTGCGCAGAGGTCCAACGCCTGCCCGTCACTCCCGGCCCGTCGGATGCGACCGATCCGTTGCCTGCCCCGCTCGCTACCGGACCTGTGCGCCTGCTCGCGTACCGCGTAGAGTTGCTGAATGCGGCGGGCCGGACGGCGGGGCCATCGGCGCCCGTGTTCGCAGCCGCGGGCGCGGCGCCGGGGTCGATTGAAGATTTTCGCGCCGAAGCCACCAAGCCTGGCGTGCTCCTGCGCTGGCAGACCGCAGCCGGCAGCGGAGAGACCGTAGAGCTGGACCGCACCACCGTGGAGGCCCCCGCCCCCGCGGCGGCCAAGGCGGCAAGCCCGGCAGCAGCTCCCGCGCGCAAGACCGGCCTGCCCGGCGGGACTAAGGAGCCTGCGGAGTTGCGCTTCCAGGCCGGCCCAGCGGATGCGGGTGGCACCCTCGACCGCAGCGCGCTGATCGACCGCACTTACCGCTACACCGCCCAGCGCGTACGCACGGTCGAGCTTGGCGGGCAGACGCTGGAGCTGCGCAGCGCGCCCTCCGCCGCCGTTACAGTTGCGGTGCGCGACGTCTTCCCACCCGAAGTTCCCGCCGGCCTGGTTGCGGTTCCCGGCTTCCTCAACCCCGGCGATCAAGGCTCGCCGGCGACCCCGGGCGTCGCGGGCTCGTCCGCCGCTCAACGCTCTGCCATCGCTCCGGCTATAGACCTTTCCTGGGAGCCCGACGTCGAGCCGCGCGTGGCTGGCTACCGTGTCTACCGGCGCGAGGGCTCGTCCGGCGCCTGGCAACTGCTCACCGCAGAGCTGGTCAGCGTCGCAGGCTGGCGCGACGCCACTGTCGTCGCCGCCCACACCTACGCCTACCGCGTGACTGCCGTGAGCACCGCCGGCAACGAGTCGGCCCCCAGCCCCGAAGCCACCGAAACCGCTCCCGCGCAATAGCCGCAGTGCCTACAGGCCTCTGGCGGATAGACGTCCGGTCCACGACGCCAGTGCGAACCCCTCATAGCGCAGCCTCATCGCGGCATGGGTGGGGCTTTGGAGGCTGCCAGGCGAACTAACACTTTGGTTGTATCTGCTGACGCGTTGTGGGGATTATCTGCGGTCGCGTGTGGATTGTAAGCTTCGATTTTCGAGGTCCGCACGCGGGGGCACTTCTTCGAGGGGCTGCACCCCGGAGTCCCTGTGCGGAAAGATGGCACGAGGTTCAACCTACAGATGACTGAAACCGAAATTCCCGACTACTACGAATTCCTGGAGATCAGCCCTCAGGCTTCTCAAGACACGATTCATCGTGTCTACCGGTATCTGGCCTCTCGGTATCATCCTGACAGCCTGGGTACGGGCGATCTGGGTAAGTTCACCCAGTTATCCGCGGCCTACAGGGTTCTCTCGGACCCTGCTCGAAGAGCGGAATACAATGCCGAGCGAGCAGCGCACCAACCTGCGATTCAAGACCCGCTGTCGAGCACAATTGATTTCATGGACCAGGTGGAGGGTGACCAAAACCGCCGGCTCGCGGTGCTTGCCATCCTCTATTACCGTCGGCGGGCGAATCCCAATGACCCGGAAGTGTCTCTCGTCGAAATCGAGCGTCGCATGGGGTTCCCACGCGATTACCTCGACTTTACGACCTGGTATCTGATGAAGAAGAAGTACATCACCAGGGCGGATGACTGGGATTTCACGCTGACGGTGGATGGGGTTGACTTTATTGAAACGCAGCGTGCAACCGTGCCACTGCTGGACCGGCTGCTTACCAACGGAAGCCAAACCGACGACAAGGAAGCACACCGGCATCTGCCTGCCTGGCTGCCTGCTCCGCATAGTCCCAGCGACATGGACCTTGCGGCGGTAGTTTAGCGCCGCATTGGTGCCGGGTGCCCCTTTGATGGCGCAGTTTCACCGCGGCATGGGTGGGGGCGGGTGCTTCACTTTGCCGGCAGCAGGGCGGCGACATCCGGGTGATGGAACTGGATGGCCCATTCGCGCGCGGTCTTGCCGGAGTTCGGACGCTGGTCGCGTAGCGCCGGATCGGCCCCCGCCTGCAGCAGCATTTCGACACACTCGGTCCGGCCGGAGCGCGCCGCGTCGATCAGCGCGGTCTCGCCCTCGTGCCCGGAGCGGACGTTCACGTCCACGCCTGCATCCAGCAGCACCTTCAATACCTGCGCGTGGTCAAACGTGGCTGCCTGCATCAGGGCAGTGGAGCCCACGCCGTTGCCGGTCGCGGCCCCGGGGTCGACGCCGGCGGCGATGAACCCGCGCGCCAGGTCGGGATCATCCATATAGGTGGCAAGCTGCATCAGCGTGGTCAGGCCGCCGGCCTCCTTCTGGGTGGGGTCGGCACCCGCGTCCAGCAGGGCGTCAATGGTGCTGCGGTGGGCGCTCTTGATCGCGTAAAGCAGTGCGGTCCGGTGCTCGCGGTCAATGGCGGTGACGCTGGCCCCGGCGCCCAGCAGCGTGCGGACGGCGACCGTCTGCCCTTTTTCCGCCGCAGCCATCAGCGGCGTCTCGCCTGCGGCCGGGCTGGCGTAGCTGCTGCCGGCGAAGTCCACCGGCGTGCCCTCCGCTATCAGCTCGCGGATGTGGGTCGCGTCGCCGAACGACGCCGCGGCCATCATCTCCTCCTGCGCCGAGGCGTAATGCGCGCCGGCTTTCTCCAGCAGCCGGACAATGTCCAAATCGTTGGCCAGCGAGGCGACGGTCAGCAGACCCACCCTGGTGCGATCGACGGCGTTGCCGTCGGCCCCGGCTTTCAGCAGCAGCGCCACCATCTCAGTGCGGTGCGAACGAACCGCCCAGATCAGCGAGGTCTGGTCCATGTTGTTGCGGACGTCAACCTCCGCGCCGTGCTTCAGCAGGAACTCGACGGTGTCGAACTGATTGAATGTGACCGCGTACCAGATCGGCGGGCCGAAGTGGTCGGCATCGTTGATGCCGGCGCCCGCAGCAAGCAGGATTCGTACGGCATCCAGGTCACCGTTCTGCGCGGCAATGCCCAGCACGGCGTGCCCGCTCGAATCCTGGAGGCTGGGCGAGACTCCCTTCGCCAGCAGCCACCTCAGTGTCCTGGTGTCGTGGTCCTTGAGCGCGGCGAACAGGGCGGTTGAAGGGTCCTGCATGGGCTGCGCGCGCAGCCCCGGCGAGGCCAGCAACGCGCATACCACGGCCATTCGGAATTTGCGTTGGCATCCGATCATCAGAAACCGTCCGACAAGAATCCTACCTCACCACGTATACCGCACCGAGTACGTCACCTTGGTCTCCCCCGCCGCCGGCACGGTGATGGGAAACTCGACCGTCGTGCTGTCGCGCTTGGTGAAGTTGGTCGACTGCTCCGTGATCTGCCAGTTCTGCGCGCGGTTCATGTGCTCCACTACGGCGACGCTTACCGGCGTGGTCTTCTGGTTCTTCACCGTGATCTCGAAGCTCTCGTCCGTGGTGTGCCCGCTCTGATTGGTGTGGAAGTCGGTCTGCTTGCGCGCGCCGGTCACGTCGAACGCAGAGCCGATGGGCACCTTCACCGTCTCCTCGGCGGGCGTGTGCGTGATGGTGCCTTCGCCGATGAACTCCATCTGCCCGTCCGCATCCCTCCGGTAGAGCCGGATGCGCCCCGCGGGCAGCGGCATCCCCAAATGGTTCGCGGTCGAGTTCTTGATCTCCGCGCGCACTGTGACCTTGGTGTTGGACGCCACGCCGAAGGAGGGCTGGTCGTTGTGGCAGCCGATGCACAGGTTGTTGTAGCCGGGCTGCTGCGTCGCGCCATCGTACTGATACACGCGGTCCATCTGGATCTGATCGGCTTCCAGGAACTCCACCTGCTTGGTCTCGCCCGAGCTGAGCGAAACGGTGCGGTTCAGATCGTAGAGATGGAAGTCGTCGAACGCCTGCTGGGTGACTGAAGGAGTCACGTAGGCGCTTTGGTCCGCCGATAACGCGTCTAGGGCGTAGCCCGTGATCGCCCTGGGGTTCATGTTCTGGATCTTCGCTACATCCCCAGCCATCAGCTTGATGCGCGCCTCAGGAAAATCCTTGCCGCTATTGTTCTGCATGGTCACCCAACCGAGCAGGTCCACGTGTTCGGGTCCGGTCACATCTTTCGCTTCCGGCGCGACCACGTTGTAGGTCGCCTGCCAGCTCATGCCGTTGGTGATGTAGGCCAGCTCGGCGGCCACCCGTGCAGCCCGCGGCGCGTCGATTTGCCAGCGCAGCGCCGGCTTCAGCAGCAACCCGTCGGTGGATGCGGGGAACAGCGGGATGCCCGGCATGCTGAACTGCATCAGGCCATCGGACTCGATCAGCGGCTGCGTGCCCGGCGTGCCGGCGCGGATGATCTTGCCGTCGACGGTAATCAGTTTGCCGTCCTGCGTCTGCCCGCGCGAGAACTGGATGGTCTTGCCCTCGAACTTCTGCAGCAGCGAGTTCTGGTCGATTACGCCGGCGTCGTAGTTCTGCTCGACAACCTTGAAGGGCACCTTGCCCGTGGGGTCGCGCAGCACCACCGAGTCGGGCTCGAGCTGGCTGGTCACATTGGTGGTGGTCACCTGGTTCGCGCCCGCCTTCAGATCCAGATCGACCGTGGTCCGCACGACGGCGAAGTTCTGGTTGTAAATGGTCAGCGCAACCGGCGTGTCTCCAGCCTGCTGGGCGAGAACAGCGGTTGCAGCGAGAGTTCCAACGGCAGCGAAAAGAAGTGCGGAATGCAGCTTGCTCATAGGCCCACCTGCCTTTCTAAAGCTAAAGACGAGCCTGAGCCGAAAACTTGCACACCAGAGACAGATTTTTCTCGCGGGGCGGGACCGGCCGGCTTTTTTGATTCTGTCAGCCTAATTCGCGTGGACGAGGGTGTTAGTGAAGTACTTTTCAAACGACTTAATCGGCTGCCAGTAATAATGTTGATCGAATAGGTATACTCGATTTCGGGCCAGTAACTATCCTCGCGTCGTTGGCATCATTATGAAGGCCCTCTGCCGATCCTTACTGATCCTGCTATTGCCGTGCAACGCATCCCATTGGCTGCACGCGCAGGTGAGTGACGTGCCGGCATGGGCCTATCCGGGTTCCGCGACCCACGTTCAGGTCGCGCCCCCCCCGGACTTTCATCGGCCCAGCAGGAATTTCGATACGCCGATCGGCATTTTTCAGGGCCAGTCCGACATTGGAAGCGCATTGGTACCGGGCAGCGCAAACTACGACGCCGCCACCAAGCAGTACACAATCCAATCCGCAGGCTATAACGTCTGGTACACCCGCGATGAGTTCCGTTATCTCTGGAAGAAGATGTCGGGCGACGTTTCGCTTGCTGCGGCGATCACCTACCCGGATGCGAACGGATACGGAGATCGCAAGGCTGTCCTGGTGATTCGCCAGGACCTCGAGGACGATTCCAAGGAGGCGCTCGTCGCCCTGCACGGCGCCGGCATGATTCACCTGGCACAGCGCCCGGAGAAGGACGTTCGCATCAAAGACATGGAGTATCGTATCGGCGGTCGCGGCCTTCCTGGCGGGGCGAGCCCCGACAGCCTCGTCCCCGTCAGTGCCAGGCGTATCGGCATTGAGAAGCACGGAGACTTCTTCACCCTCTTCGTCAGCGTGGACGGAGAGCCGATGCACCAGTTCGGCCCACCCATTCGCCTGCATCTCGACGGGCCATTCTACGTTGGCATTGGTTTCTGCTCGCATCTGCCGGACAAGTCCGATACAGCAGTGCTCTCCGACGTAGTTCTGGAGAACGCCGCCGGCAAGGTTCACTGATGAGAAAGACGGAAGAGAATTCGATGAAAACCGGAGCGGGAATGATGAAGGTGAGAGCTGGGATTGCTCTTTCGATGATGAGTTTTCTTCTCGCGGGGCACTGCTTCTGCCAGAAGAGGCCCCAGATCACAAGACCCCAGATCACCAGCGTCTCGCACCTGGGTGTCTACAGCTCGGACGCCGCCAAGACGGAGGCTTTCTATGTTCACGACCTGGGTGCATTCAAAGCAGCAGACCCGCAGAATCCCATGGGGGTTCGCTATTACTTCAACGCAATTCAGTTTGTGGAGGTTCTGCCGTTGCCAGCGGGGCCGGCATCGATCAATCGTTTCGATCACGCCGGATACAACACCGCCGATGCTGAGGAGTTGAGGAAGTATCTGGCGGCTCACGATGTACCGGTGCCGGCTGCGGTCAGCAAGGCGAGCGATGGAAGCCAGTACTTCGAAGTGAAGGACCCGGAGGGAAATCGGATTCAGTTTTTGCAGCCGCCGGCGCACCCGCTCGCGGTTCCGGTGAATCCATTGAGTTCTCACATGATTCACGTGGGATATATCGTCCACGATATTGGGAAAGAGGACACATTTTACCGAGGCATTTTGGGCTTTCGGCCTTATTGGCATGGCGGTCCAACGGATGACTCCTCCGATTGGACGTCGCTGCAAGTGCCGGATGGCACCGACTGGGTCGAATACATGAAGGTGAAGGGGCCCGAGACGACCGGAATTCCGGCGGATATGTCGCAACAGAACGCTGGAGTTCTTGACCACTTCTCGCTGGGTGTGCCGAACATCGAAGCGGCAGTGGACTTGTTGTACGCGGGGGACCGGCTGACGGCCAGGCATTCTGATCCAAAGATCGGGCGCGACGGCAAATGGCAAGTCAATCTCTACGACCCGGATGGGATCCGGGCTGAGCTGATGGAGTTTCAGCCTTCAGCGAAGCCGTGCTGTTCGCCGTTTCTGGCGCCAAGCCCAACCAAGTGAGAAGCACCGGCCGGTTCACCATCCAAAAGGAAGCATCATGAAGCGATCTCAGCACATTCTGCGATCTTGTTCATCGGTATTCTAAAAAAACAGAGGTCAGAGGGTGTCTTTGGTGAGGTAAGCGGTGGGGTTGTCGGGGGTGCAATCGAGGCAGCGGAGCTGGGCCTCGGTGGGGGAGGTGAAGACAACCTTGAAAGTGATGAGCCTGGCGTCGCGGCGGCGGACCTGGAAGGTGAGGGTGCTGCCGTCGAGCTTGGGACGGAGGAGGGTGTGGGGTTCGATGGAGATGGCAGTCTTGGTTTCGCCGTCGACCGAGGAGAAGACGACGGTGCCACCGAGTGAGCCGGTGTCGTCGGCGAGGGTGAGGATGACGCTGGGGACGCCGTCGAGGGTAGCGCGCCAGACGCCGCGTGGTGATGGCGCGGGCGCCGGTTGCGCATGGAGCGACGGCGCGAGAACCAGCATCACAGCGGCGAGGGTGAGCAGCAGAGCGGCGAGTGCGAGGGCGGCCTTTTTCATAGATTCCTCCTTTGGTTGCTCATTTCTTTGCGCGCGTTCGGGCGGAAGAGAGTAATCCCACGATAGGCGCATAAAGGATCGCCGATCATGGGGCACCCGAGCTCAGGGTTGGAGTTTGGCGATGGCGGCGGTAGCCAGCGTGCCGCCCAATCCCATGCTGTCGATCGCCGACGAGGGGACGATGACCATGGAGCCCTTGTCGCGCATGGCTTCGTAGAGCATGTTCATGCCGCGAAGGTGGAGCGCGCCGGGATTCGACCCGTAGACGCGGGAGGCTTCCGCGAATTTTTCGCTGACCTGGACCTCGGCGTCGCCGAGGATGACGCGGGCCTGGCGCTCGCGCTCGGCCTGGGCCTGCTGCGACATGGCGTTCTCCAGCGACTGCGGGATGC
>CAZAXI010000019.1:0-40399 GCA_964489045.1 uncultured Granulicella sp.
TGGCGGCGGGGTAGGTGAGGTTGCCGGCGAAGGAGAGGTGGAAGCCGAGCGCGAGCGCGCGGCGGGCGTCGCCGACGGTGCCGGAGAAGCAGTGCATGATTCCGGCGGGGGTGGAAGCGCCGCGGATTTCGGGCGTCCAGTGTTCGGCGAGCAGGGTGAGGAGTTCTTCCCAGGCGTTGGCGGGGCCGAACTTGGCTTTGGCCTGAGGGGTGGCGAGCTCGGAGGTGCGGCAGTGGATGAGGATGGGCTTGCGGGCGGCAGCGGCAATGCGGAGTTGGGCGAGGAAGGCGGCTTTCTGGACGTCGGGAAGGGGGTTTTCGACGTGGTAGTAGTCGAGGCCGATCTCGCCGATGGCTATGCAGCGGGAGTTGGCGGCCAGGGCGGCGAGTTGGGCGAGGTTTTCGGGAGTGGCGTTGGCAGCTTCCTGGGGATGGATTCCGGCGCTGGCGTAGATGGAGGGAAGGTCGGGGGAGGGCGTGGCCTCAGCGATTTCGAGTGCGCGGTGCATCTGGTGGGGGCCGTCGCCGATGCCGATGGCGAGGATGGTTTGGACGCCGGCGGCGTGGGCGCGGGTGAGGACACCGGGGAGTTCGTCGGGGGTGTACATGTCGAGGTGGGCGTGGGAGTCGACGAGCATGGCTTAGGTTCAAGGTACGAGGTTCACGGTTCGAGGTGCAAGAAAAGCGAATCACAGAGGACGCAGCGGAACAGAGCGAGCACAGAGGACGATGGGGCGGGCAAAGGTCGCGGTGGTTGGGGTAGGATAGCGGGCATGAAAAACTTGAGCCGCAGGGATGTTTGTGTTGGTCTTCCGGCCTTCGCCGTGGTTGGCGCGGGCGTGATCGAAGCGCAGGTGCATGCGTCGGAGTTTCCGGCGCCGCAGGGGACGCCGCCGGCGAAAATAACGATTCCGGCGAATGACAAGCCGGGGCCGGTGGTTGGTGGAGGGACGCTGGGAGCGGCGCGGGCGATTCCGATGGACTCGATCGCGGCGACGGCGACGGCGAACGGCGGGGAGCGGCGGCAGATGCTGCATGGCACGCTGGCAACGGGCGAGCCGGTGGAGTTGCACCAATCGATGCAGAACCCGGGGACGCCTGCGCCGGCGCTGCACGTCATTCACCACTCGGAGATGATTTTGGTGCGGGAGGGGACGCTGAAGTTCCAGCATGTGGTGGACGGCAAGACGGTGGAAGAGACGGTGGGGCCGGGCGGGGTGTTCTACATTGCGTATGGGACGCAACATGCGGTGAGCAATGCGGGGACGGGGCAGGCGCGGTATTTTGTGGTGGAGATTGGCGGGGACGTGTAACTGAAGAAGCGAATCACAGAGTACACAGAGGACAACAGAGAGCACAGAGGTTGGAGGCGCCGGCGAAACAAATGCGAGGATTCTTCCCCTTCGACTTCGCTCAGGGTCAGAATGACACTCTTCACCCACCCAAGCGAAGCTTGGATGGGGCACCCGGCGATTAACACGAGGCGCGTTTTCCCGGTCGCCAACCTATCAAGCCTCGCAGCCGGTCCCATCCTCTGACAATGAAGGATGAACATGCTTGATCACATTTTTCTTTCGGTGAGCGACGTCGAACGTTCCATTGCGTTCTATACGGCAGCGTTGACTCCCCTCGGCATTACCCAGCGCGTCGACTACGACGGCAAAGATGGACCGCCCGGCCATCCGGACCTGAAAGGGTTTGGGGCAAACGGACGTATATTCTTTTGGCTGAGGCAGGGTTCGGCGGATAGCCGTGCAGCGCACGTCGGTTTTGTAGCGAACAGCCAGAGTGAGGTCGATGCTGCCTATGCTGCCGCTATGGCTGCAGGAGCCAGGGACAATGGCGCACCCGGCGCGCGGGTATATTACGACCCGCGCTACTACGCCGCCAACGTTCTGGACCCAGACGGCTATAGTCTCGAATTTGTGTACAAGAGCTGGCAGCACTGAGGCCGGATACTACGGCTCTG
This sequence comes from uncultured Granulicella sp., assembly GCA_964489045.1. GTDB lineage: Bacteria > Acidobacteriota > Terriglobia > Terriglobales > Acidobacteriaceae > Edaphobacter. The sequence goes on from CAZAXI010000019.1 coordinate 1,969, forward strand.
TCGCGGGTCCTGATGCCAAGGATCATGCGGGCGGTGTAGGATTTTGCGCATGGATGCTATGAATCGTCGTGATCTGTGCGTGGCTCTTTCGAGCTTTGCGGCTTTGGCTGCGGTAGCGGCTGAGGCTGGTGGTCAGGAACCGGGAACGTTGCCGGAGGTGATGGCAGTGCCGGCGCCGCCGGGGTCGGCTCCGGACGACAAGGTGCTGTCGGTGTCGCGGACGTTCCGGTTTGAGGACCTGCCGGTGGTGAAGACGGCGAACGGCGAGACGCGGGCGGTGACGCGGGGCGTGCTGCCGGGCGGCGAGGCGGTGGAGATGCACGAGACCACGCTGCTACCGGGACATATGCCGCATCTGCCGCACCAGCACAAGCACTCGGAGTTCATGCTGGTGCGCGAGGGGCTGATGGAGTTCGAGAACAATGGCAAGCCGGAGCGGGTGGGGCCGGGCGGAGTGATGTATGCCGCGTCGATGATGCTGCATGGGCTGAAGAATGTGGGGGAGACGCCGGCGAATTATTTTGTGATTGCGATTGGAAGGGATACGTAGAGGCAGTGGTAAGTGGTAAGTGGTAAGTAAGGGCAAAGACGAAGGCAAAAGCAGTTTTCCTTCGGGCAGGGTGACTATGGGGGCAAGGTGAGTAACCCTACGATAGGCGCGATGGAACAGCGCCGATCATGGGGCACCCGGGAAAAGCAAATGCGGGGGTTCTTCGCTGCGCTCAGAATGACAAGCGGGGTAGTGGGCTACTTTGAAGCCCACTACCACAAGCGGAGACTATTTGCCTTTGTGCTTGGCTTCGGATAGTTTGTAGAGTTCGCTGCCGGCGAGGAGGAAGCCGCCGACGCCGTAGTTGTAGCTGGCGGAGGGTTTGTAGGTGGAGGGGGCGGCGCCGGTTTGCTGGATGTCTCCGAGGCGGCCATCGGCGTAGATGTGGTGGAGCATGCCGGCCCAGGCGCGGGAGACGACGGGCGTGTAGACCTTGGGATCGAGGATGCCGTTGTTGATGCCCCAGGCGATGCCGAAGGTCATGAATGCCGAGCCGGAGATTTCGGGCGGGTAGCTGTCGGGGTCGAGCAGGCCGGCGTGCCAGAGGCCGTCGGGGCCCTGGATTTTCGCGACGGCGGCGGCCATTTGCTGGAGTTGGAGGATGTAGCCGGCGCGGGCGGGATCGTCCTTGGGGAGATATTCGAGCGTGCGGGCGAGGCCGGCCATGACCCAGCCTTCGCCGCGCGACCAGAAGACCTTCTGGCCGTTCTTCTCGTTTTTGTCGGTGAAGGTGGCGTCGCGGGCGTAGAGGTGGGCTTGCTGGTCGTAGAGCTGGGTGTAGGTCTTGGCCCATTCTTCGTCGAGGTAGCCGAGGTATTTGGGATCGCCGGTGGCGGCGTAGAGGCGGGCCCAGGCGGGCGGGGCCATGAAGAGAGCGTCGCACCACCACCAGGAGATGCGGCGGCCGGAGTTGAGGTCGGGGCGCGGGCCGGCGAGGACTGCATCCATTCTGGCCTTGGTGGGAGCGAGTTCGTCGGGCTGCTTGTCGAGGAGGTAGATTTCCAGGTAGGTCTGGGCGAGGGCGAGCTGGTTGGCGTCGGATTCGCCGGGGCTGAGCGCCCAGTTGGTGGCCTTGCCCATGTCGCGCATGGCGTTGACGTACTTGGGATCGCCGAGGGATTCGGAGGCGGCCATGAGCCCGGTGTAAAGCGCGCCCCAGGTCCAGATGCGGCCATCGACGGCGGTGAAGTACTGCTGCGATTGGGCGAGCTGCCAGTCGGCGACCTTGCGCATGGCCGCCGCTACGGCAGCGGGCTTGATCGCAGGCGAGAGGTTGGTGGCGAGCGGGCCGGGCGAGTCGGGATCGGAGCCGAAGTGGCGCGCGGCGTCCTTGGCGATGCCGTTGAGGCGCGCGGTTTCGGTGTTGGGCGGGGCGACGGGGGTGTCGGCGTGGGCAGGCGCGGCGGGCGGGGCGGGTGGCCCTGCGGGGGGTGTTGCGGGCTGCTGGGCCAATGTGGATGAACTGAAGATGCAAACGCTGGCCGCGATGGCGAGCACCCCGAACTTCTGCCGAACTGACATGAACTTGACCTCGATGATGGCGTGACGAAGAGAAGCCGGATACGCGGAAGAGTCCACGCATCCGGCAGGAGGATGATAAATGAACGGGTGGGCGGAAGTTAAGCCGGGCGAGGGAGTTGGTGGGGGTCAGCGAAGTGAATCACCGCCTCACGGCCTTGTCCCCAGATTGCTGGTCCCATTCACTGTCGGCGTCGATGGCAGCCCGGCCGCAATCGGCGTAATCACGGGCGTCGCCGCGCCAATGAGGACAGTAACGAAGCTCTGCGAGGGGTTGTTGCCGGCACTGGCGATCCACACGTCGCCGGAGCCATCGACGGCGATGGCGTCGGGCACGAACATCGCTCCCCCGGTATAGTTACTGACTCCAGAGAGCTGGGTTCCCGCTATGGCGCCGCCGGTGTAGCCGTTGGTTCCTGAAAGGATAGTGCCCGCGTTGGAGAGCTCGGTCACGCTATTGTTGCCCGAGTTTGCCACCCAGACGTTGCCTGCGCCGTCGAGCGCAATTGCCTCGGGAGCGTTAAGACCCCCGCCGGTGATGGGCGATGCAGGGGAAGCCGTGTCGGTGCTGCCGATCACCTCGGTGACGCTGTTGCCGCCCGCGTTCGCTAGCCAGACATTGCCGGAGCTGTCGATTGCGATGCCAAGGGGGTCGTTGATGCTGCCGCCGGAACAGAAACCAAGATTGGAACCGGAGCTGGACCACTTGCTGACCTTGAAGCCCCCGGCGCTGGCGGCCCAGACGTTGCCGGCGCCGTCGACAGCGATGGCTGAGGTAGCATCCATGCCATTGCCGGTAAGCGGCGAAAGGACGAACCGACGCCGGAGCTGTTCAGTTCGGTAATGGCACTGTTGCCCTGGTCCGCGATCCAGGCGTTACCGCTGCCGTCGATGGCGACGCTGATCGGACCGGATAAGCCGCCGCCCGTGAATGGCGAGCTCGCATTGGGAGTGCCTGCACTGTTCAACTCGAGGACGCTGGCGCCGCCATTCAGCGCGATCCAGACATTGCCCGAAAGGTCGATGGCCATCCCCTGGGGACTCGCGTTAATCCAGTTGCCGTTGCCGGCGGTGTAGTTGCCGGTACCACCCCCGGAAAGCAGCACCGTCGAACTGGAGGATTCAGTGACGCCGCCGGGATGGGAGAAGAACGGGGTGTTGTTCAGGATCCAGGCATTGCCGGAGCCGTCGATGGCAAGGCTCACAGGAGCGCCCACCAACGAGGTCCCACTCGGATTGGAATTGACCCAGACGGTAAAGTCGTTCGGCTGTGCAGTCAGCGCTGGAGCGAACGGAGGCGTCGCCGTTGACAGAGCATACAGCGCTGCAACGTTAGCAGCCGGGTTGTGCGCCAGGTTGATCGCCGCGGTCGCGGTATCCGTCGGCTGCGCGCCGGTCGTACCGCCCGACAGTGCGTTGGTGAACAGGGTGTAGCAGGCGGTCGGATTGGTCGGCCCCGTTACCGTCCCGCTGGAGTTCACGCACGCCGCCAATATGTTCGCCAGCGTGTCAATGGTGGCCTGCGGAACGCTGGCGACGGTCGACGGAGTAAGCGTGAGGGCAACCCCGGTGGGAAGTGATTCCAGGATCGAAGCATTCAGGAACGCATTGGCAATTCCCTTCTTTGCCAGCGTGGTGCCTGAACTGGATACATGCAGGGCGTCGGTCGCAAACCCCGCGAACGCATACGCCGTCGCAATCGTCGACACCTCGTTCATCACCACATAAAGCGACGAGGCAAAGGTATTGCCGGTCGAGCCTGTCACTCCCGGGCAGGTCCCCAGCGCCGCCAATAGTCCCGACGATGTGTTGGAGCCTGAGCCGGAGTTTCCGCCCAACGCGTACAGATACACCTGCTGCCCGCCGGTGCAGGTGTAGTCGCCGGAGATGCTGAATGCACCACCCGCGAGCGTGGTCACATAATAATCGTCAAAGGTAGGGTCAGTCGGGGTGGTGTCCTCGGTCGTGTTGCTCGCGCTGGTCAGCAGCGATTTCGACGCACTGCCATAGCCAGTCGTGTTCGCCGCGAAAAGGTACACCTGCGCGCCGACGATCGGGCTTTGCCCACCGTAGACCGCTCCCCGAATCGCGAGTCCCGCCTGCGGCGTCGGCGCACTGGGCGCGCTCAACGAACAGCCGCTGAGGACCAGGCAGAGCAGACAGGCCAGAGAGAGAAGAATAGGGCAAGAAGAAAAAGGACGCATGGAGCCTCCATCGCTATCAGGGATAGATGGCCCTCGCACCCTCATTTCTTTTCTTGGAGCACCCGGGGTATAGAGATATTTCGCCTAAGCGCTTGATTTGTCAAGCGAGATTCCCGAATCTGTGCCACGTTTGCGGTTCACGGAAACGGGGCGGCAAGTTCGTTTACCGCGGGCTTCAAACGGGCACGCTGGCGAGACGTTGGAGGTGGAGGCTGCGGCTTGGCTACTCTTCGCGGAGGACTTCTAGGGGCTTCTGGCCGAGGATGCGGTGGCTGGCGACCCAGCCGGTGATGACGGTGAGGGCGGCGGCGGTGGCGAGGGCGGCGAGGTTGAGGGGCAGATTGGTCTTGAAGGTGAGGTTCATCGGGGTGCGGGTTTCGATGGCCCAGGCGATGAAGTTGGAGAAGAAGATTCCAACTGCGCCGGCGACGATGCCGAGGACGGCGAACTCGATGGAGAAGATGGTGGCGATGCGGGCGCGGGTGGCGCCGAGCGTTTTGAGCACGACCACCTCGCGGATGCGGCGGTACTTGGTGCCGGCGATGGAGGAGGCGAGGATGATGATGCCGGCGAAGATGGAGAACGCGGCCAGGAACTGGACCACGTAGATGATCTGAATGACGACGGCGCGAACGCTCTCGACTACCTGGGCAACGTTGACGATGGTGATGGTGGGATAGGAGCGGTTGAGGACGCGTTCGAGTTGTGCGACCTGGTTGGGTATGACGTGGATGCCGCCGTACCAGATGATGGGAAAGCCCTGGAGCGCCTGGCGGTTAAGGGTGTAGTCGGCGCGCGAGTAGGTGTGCTGGCCGTTGGCGCGGGTGATGGCGGCAACGGTGGCGGCGATGGGCTTGTCCTGCGCGACGAAGGTGATGGAAGAGCCGACATGGACTCCGAGGCGGGTGGCCATGAACTGCGAGATGGCGACCTGGGGCTTGGTCTCAGTGGGCTGCCACCATGCGCCGTCGGCGATCTTGGTGCCGGGCGGTAGCGCGTCGTTCCAGGTTAGGTTGACGGAGCGCAGGGCGCGGCGGGGGAAGTTCCTGAGCTTGAGATCGGCTGCGGAGACGCCATCGACCGCGTCGATACGGGCGGTGGTGATGGGGAGGAGTTCGGGTTCGGCGGTAACGAAGGACTGCGAGTGGAGGAGGGTCTTGACGCCGGCGATCTCGGAGTCGGCGATGTCGATGAGGAAGACGTTGGGGAGGTTGGGCGCGGCGGAGATGTTCATCTCCTGGATTGCGTCCTTCTGCACCAGGTAGACGGTCATGATCTGCATGACGCCGAGGCCGAGGGCGGCGAGCAGCGTGGCGGACGGGTTGCCGGGACGGTAGAGGTTGGCGAGACCGTGGCGCAGTGAAGAAGGAAGATGCAGCCGGGTGCGATTGAGGAAGAACTTGAGCGTGGCCAGAAGCGCGCTGGACGCTCCGAGCAGCACCAGCAGGATGACGACTAGGCCAATCGAGAAGATGGTGCCGACGATGCGGGAGTCGGAGAGCGTCATGGCGATGACGGCAAGGCCGACCAAAATGAGGATGGTGGCGAGGATCTGCGCCATGTTGTTGGAGAATTTCTTGAGGGCGGCGCGGATGAAGGGGTCGTCGGAATCGGAGTCTTCGACGGCGCGGCGGAGGATGAGGCTGGGGCGGACGTCGCGGATGTCGAGCAACGGCGGGAGGGTGAAGAGGAGGGTGATGAGGATGCCGGCGCCAAGGCCGGTGAGGACGGCGCCGAGCTGGAAGTGGAATTCGGGTGGAACGTTGATGAGCTTGCCGAGGACGAAGGGGAAGGCAAGCTGAACGGCGATGCCGCCGGCGATTCCGATGAGGCCGCCAACTGTCCCGAGGAAGAGGGTTTGCAGCAGGTAGATCTTGATGATCTGCGAGCTGCGCGCGCCGAGCGACTTCATGATGGCGATGGTGTCCAGGCGCTGCTGCAGGTGGGCGCGCATGGCCATGGCGACGCCGACGGCACCGAGCACGAGGGCTACCAGGCTCATGAGCGAGAGCAGGCTGGTGGCACTGTCGAGGCCGTTGGTGATGGCGGGGCTCGACTCGCGGTAGTCGGTGATCTGGGAGTCGGGGAGGGCGGCGACGAGCTTGGCTTTGAGGTCGGCGACCTTGGCGTCGGAGGCAAGCTGGCCTCCGGCCGTTGGCGGGAGTTTGAAGAGGACACGCTCTGTGGCGCGGTTGCCGGGAGCGAGCAGGCCGGTGGACTGGAGTGCGGCACGGGAGATAAAGACGCGCGGGCCGACCGTGAAGCTGCCGGAGAGGCGGTCGGGCTCGTTGACCACGGTGGCGACGATGCGGAAGGTCTGATTTCCGAGCTTGAGTGGGTCGCCGACGCGGAGATTGAGGCGGAGAAGCAGGTCATCGCCGACGGCGACGGTGGTGGGCGTGAGCGCGGCAGGGAGGGTGAGGGCGGGAGCGAGATCGACGCTGCCATAGAAGGGATAGAGCGCGGGATCGACGGCCTTGATAGAGACCAGGAGCGGATCGGGGGACGAGGGCGAGGAGGCCATGGAGAGCATCTCGACGACGGTGGTGGTCTGGACGCCCGTAGCGCGGATGGAGTCGATGGCGCGCTGCTCGTCGGAGGTGAGCTGCTGGCCGGTGCGGGCGGAGAGGTCCGCGGCCATGATGGAGCGGGCGCGATCGAGCAAAGTGACGCGGAAGGAACCGGAGAAGCCGCGGACCCCGGTGAGTGCGGCGACGCCAATTGCAACGGAAAGCAGCACAAATAGGAACTTGCCGCGCGAAGAGCGCATCTCGCGGGCAGCGATTTTGACGGCGGAGGTGTAGGAAAGGCTGGCCATGGCTAGACGCCCACGGCGAAAGCAGCAGGCAAGGGCGGAGGCGTGGCTTTGCGGTCGGGATTCGGAGTGTCGGAGACGATGAGGCCGTCGCGGAGCACGATGCGCCGGCCGGCGTAGTCGGCGAGCATGGCGTCGTGGGTGACCAGAACCAGGGTGGCGCCTTCGCTGCGGTTCAGATCGAGGAGAAGCTGGAGGACGTGGGCGCCGTTGGTGGTGTCGAGGTTGCCGGTGGGCTCGTCTGCAAGGACGATGGGCGGGCGCAGGACGAAGGCGCGGGCGAGCGCGACGCGCTGCTGCTCGCCGCCGGAGAGCTGGACGGGGTAATGATGCATGCGGTCTCCGAGGCCGACGCTGGTGAGCAGTGCGCGGGCGCGCGGCAGGCCGTCGCCTTCGGCGTTCAGTTCGTGCGGGAGAAGGACATTCTCGAGCGCGGTGAGGGTGGGGATGAGCTGGTAGGACTGGAAGACAAAGCCGACGGTCTTGCCGCGCACCTGGGCGAGTTTGTCCTCGGGCAGGTAGCTGATGGCGGTGCCGTTGAGATGGACGCTGCCGGCGCTGGGCGTGTCCAGCCCAGCGAGCAGGCCGAGGAGGGTTGACTTGCCGCTGCCGGAGGCTCCCATGATGGCGACGAACTCGCCCCTGGAGACGCGGAAGTCGAGGCCTTTGAGGATGTCCACGGTGCGCGTGCCATTGCGGATGGATTTCCGCAGTCCTTCTACCACAATCATCGGTTGCCCTGTGCCTGCGTCGTCACTCACGGAACCAAAGTCTCCCTCTGCGTCCGAGTGAAGCAACGCGGGCGCTTCCATATTTGATACGTTGGAACGGTGCGGAAAGTTTACTTGCTATCGATTCTAGCTGGTTTGCTGCTGGTGGCGTGGGGATGCCACGGGAACAGCGCAGCGAATTCGACAGGAGAGGCGAGTGCGAGGCCTGCGGCGCCGGGGGCATCCGGAGGCGAGGACGCTGGGCCGGATGGGTTTGTGCCTGCGGCAGCCGTGCAATTGCAGGGCGATGGGCACGGTAAGGACTTGCGGCCGGTTCTGGTCTGCTTCGGGGACTCGCTGACGGCGGGGCTGGGGACCGGACCGGGCCAGAGCTATCCCGACTACCTGCAGGCAGATCTGGATAAGCTGGGCTACCACTATCGCGTGGAGAACGCGGGCATCAGCGGAAACACGACCAAGGACGGAGTCGAGCGGCTGCCGGAGATCCTGGCGATGCATCCCGCGGTGGCGGTGGTGGAGTTTGGCGGGAACGACGGGCTGCGGGGGCTTCGGATTGAAGACAGCCGGGCCAATCTGGACGAGATCGTGTGGACGCTGAAAGGCGCGGGGATTAAGGTCGCGCTGGCGGGCATCACGCTGCCGCCGGATTACGGGCCGGACTATATTAAGCAGTTCGACGATACGTATGCAGTGCTGGCGAAGAAGTATCGCGTGCCCATGCTGCCGTTTCTGCTGAAGGATGTGTATGGGGTCCCCGGAATGATGCAGCGGGACGAGACGCACGCGACCGCGAAGGGCAATGTGGTGGTGGCGAGGAATGTGGTGCCGCTGGTGCTGCCGCTATTGAAGAAGTAGTTGAGCGCGGAATTAGCCGAGGACCACGATGGGCTGCATCAGCGTTCCGGCGATGCGTTTGGCGATGCAGAGCAGGTCTACCGGACTGGTGAAGACTTTGACCAGAGGTGCGCCGGAGAAGTCCGGCAGGTTGACCTGCATCCCGTTGCGCAGGCGGCCGGCGTCCTGCTCGTCGACGGTGACGGAGGGCATCTCCGGGAGCAGGGTGCGTGGATGCGGGAGGTGCTGCTCGATCGCGCCAGGCTGACCCGTGAGCGCCTTGAGTTGGTCGAGGGCGAGGGCCTGCGCCAGCGTGAAGACTCCGGCCTGGGTGCGGCGAAGCACGGCCAAATGCGCGCCGCATCCTGCGAGTGCCCCGAGTTCCTGCGCGACCGAGCGGACGTAGCCGCCGGCGGAGACGTGCATCTCGAAGCGGGCTTGCATCTCGGTGGAGGATGGGCCGTCGAGCGAGAGCAGTTCGAAGCGCTGGATGAAGATGCGCGCGGGCTTGACATCGACGGGTTTGCCGGCACGGGCGAGCTTGTGGGCCGGGACTCCGGAGATTTTCTTGGCGGAGAAGACGGGGGGCGTCTGTTGCATCTCGCCGTGGAAGCGAGCGGCGAGAGCGCGGAGTTCGTCGAGAGATTTGGTGAGGGGCTGCGGCGCGGCGGCGGGCGTGCCCTCGGCATCGAAGGTGTCGGTTGCGAAGCCGAAGCGGATGACACCTTCGTAGCCCTTCTCCGCGGTGCCGAAGAACTGAGCCAGGCGCGTGTACTTGCCGAGCAGCAGCGGGAGCACGCCGGTGGCCATGGGGTCGAGCGTGCCGAGGTGGCCGATGGAGCGCTCGCCGGTGGCGCGGCGCACAATGTCCACCACGTCATGCGAGGTCAGACCCGCGGGTTTATCTAAAACCAGTAGTCCATTCATCGTTTACAAGACTACGCGGTCGCGGGCCAAGGCAAATGCTTAACACCGATTGACACCGATCTGACCGATAAGACTAAAGGGAACGCTGCATCGACGGACTGCTCTCTTAACCGAACGTGGGTGGGGGCGAAATACGGGGATTCTTCGCTACGCTCAGAATGACAAACAATAAAAACAGTGCCACTTTATTTCTTTCAGGGACGGGACGCTAGATGCCGTTGCCGTTGCGGCGGACGAGGGATAGGAATTCGTTGCGGGTCTGCAACTGGGTTTTGAAGACGCCGCGCATGGCGGAGGTGACCGTGGCGGAGTGCTGCTTCTCCACGCCGCGCATCATCATGCAGAGATGCTGGGCTTCGAGGATGACGGCGACGCCCTGGGGATGGATGGCGTCGGAGATGGCGTCGGCGATTTCGGTGGTGAGGCGCTCCTGCACCTGCAGCCGGCGGGAAAACACGTCCACGACGCGGGGAAGCTTGGAGAGGCCGACGACTTTGCCATTGGGCAGATAGGCGATGTGGGCCTTGCCGAAAAAGGGCAGCAGGTGGTGCTCGCAGAGGGAGAAGAACTCGATGTCCTTGACGATGACCATCTCGTCGTAGTCCACGTCGAAGAGAGCTTCCTGGATGACGGCGGCGGCGTCCTGGGTGTAGCCGCGGGTGAGGAAGGCCATGGACTTCTCCATGCGCTCGGGGGTGTCGGCCAGGCCGTCGCGGGTGGGGTCTACGCCGATGCGGACCAGCAGTTCGCGGTAGAGTTCCTGGGTGGTGAGCGATGCCGCCGAGAATGTTTCCGAAGCTGTGAGGGGGCTCATGTGGATGCCTTTCCTGAAATTGGGCTGCCGATTGAAGTCGATCTACTCTGAGTACTCGAACGAGTTGTTGCTGGTCTCCTCGATCCTGACGCGGGTGAGCTTCGCACCGGGGAACTGCTCAAAGATCCGGTGTACCTCCATCGTAAAGTTTTCTGTTGTCGGAACGATGCCGCGGAAGGGGTCGAGCGTGTTCAGGTTCATGGTGTCGAAGCGGTCGAGCAGATTGGTTTGGGCGAATCGATCGAGTTCGCCAAGGTCGCAGACCATCCCGGTGGTTCGATCGACGGGCCCGGCGAACGTGACCTCGACGATGTAGTTGTGGCCGTGGCCGTGCGGGTTATTGCACTTGCCGTAGGTGGCCCGATTCTGGCCGGTGGTGAAGGCGTCCGTGTGCAGCCGGTGCGACGCGCTGAGGCGATAGCGGCGGGAGAGGTAGGCCTTCGGTTGCGAGTTGGCGGGTGCGGTCGTCATGGTTCACCGTAGTAGTCGGCGAAGAGGTCGGGCATTTCGTACACGCGGACGCGATGGAGTTTGGCGTGGGGGATTTTTCCGTCGAGGCGCTGCCAGATGGAGATGGCGATGTTTTCGGTGGTCGGGACGCGCGCGGCGAATTCCGGGACCTCGAGGTTGAGATGGCGATGATCGTAGACGCTGAGGACCTCGCGCTCGAGGATGGCTTTCAGGTCTTTGAGGTCGACGACGAAGCCGGAGACGGGATCGACTTCGCCGGCGACGGTGACTTCGAGGGTGTAGTTATGGCCGTGGCCATTGCGGTTGGCACACTTGCCGAAGACGCGCTGGTTCTCCTCCGGCGACCAGGCATCGTTCCAGTAGTAGTGGGCGGAGGAGAATTCGGCCTTGCGGGTTAGAAGGATCATAAGGGCAGTTGTTAGTTATTAGTTGTCAGTTGTCATTTGTCAGGAGAAACGACAGAGTTCCTTGGTTTGGATCATAAATCCCCTGTTCTATTGGATGTATGCCGGGCGGGATCGACGCTGGTTATCTTAGCGGCCCGTGGTGTAATTGCGTCCTTTCCAGCCGACGGATTTATGGATGCGGTGGTTGAGGTAGCTGCGAATCAGCAGCCAAACGAAAAACGGGACACCGAGGATGGAGATTGCGGTGTCGGCGGCGGGGAAGTGGGCTCGCGCGACGCGACCGTAAAAGCCCCAGGTGGTGCGCAGCCATACCACCATGATCGCCCAGCGCTGCCAGGAGTACTCGAGCGGCAGACCGATCGCCAGCACGGGAAGGCCGAAGAAGAGCAGGAACTGCAGCGTCTGCATCCCAGCCAGCAACAAGGTATTGGGGAAGAGCAGGGCGAGGTTCTTGGTCCAGCCCTCGATCATATCGGGGAGGGTGCGGTACATGCGCGTGGAGAGCGCGTCCGGCGCGTAGCGGAAGCGAATGCCGTGGCGGCGCTTGATGGCTTGCGCCAGGGCGACGTCTTCGAGGATCTCGCGGCCGATGACGCGATGGCCGCCGACCGCGAAGTAGGCTTCGCGCTCGACCAGGAGGAACTGGCCGTTGGCGGCGGCCAGCGGAGAGCGGGACGAGCTGACCTTCTTCGGCGGATAGGTGCTGGCGAGTTCCGAGAAGATCAACGGCATCACGGCGCGCTGCCAGAAGCCGGTGACAATCTGGCGGGGCGAGTAGGAGAGCAGCGCCGCGTCGTACTTCTGGGCCTCGTGGATTGCGCGCGAGAGGTTTCCGGGTTCGTGCACGGTGTCCGCGTCGGTGAAAAGGAGCCACGCGCCGCGTGCCACCTGCGCCCCGGCCCAGCAGGCGTTGGTCTTGCCGGTAAAGCCGCCGCGGTCGCTGAGGTCCAGCGGAGGCGCCGCGATGACGACGATGCCCTCGCGACCGGCGGTTGCGGCCAGGGCGATTTCCTGGGTGCCATCGCTGGAGTCATCATCGACGACGATCAGCTCCCACTCGGTGCCCAGGGCAAAGCCAGGTTCCGATTGGGTGAGGAGCGAGTCGAGGCAGGCGCCCAGCGAAGCCGCTTCGTTGCGGGCCGGCACGATGACGGAAAGCCGCAGCTCCGGCTGCAGGGCATCCGCCACATCGTCATTCTTACCGGCCACTTTCCGCGTTATGGACACAGATTCGTATTATAGAAAGCAGGAGCATCGCGTGCCTTATTGGAAGCAGCAGTGCAGCGGGTTTTTGGGGAAGTGGGCGGCGACGAACAGATCGGCAGTGAAGGGATGGAGAGGCATGCGCTCCGTGCTTGCCCTGGCTCTGTGCGGCTTGCTTGCGACTGCGTGCGATCGCGGCAGCCATCCGACGCGGATCGGCTCCAGCGCGCCGCAGTTCACGGTCTCGGACGGCACGCAGACGGTGGATCTGGCGAACCTTCGGGGGCATGTTGTGGTCCTGAACTTCTGGGCTACCTGGTGCATTCCCTGCATTGAAGAGCTGCCCAGCCTGGTGGAGTTGCAGCGCCGGATGCCGCAGGTAACCGTGGTCGCCATCAGCGCCGATGAGGATGCCGACGCCTACCGCAGATTTCTGGTCGACAACCACGTAAACTTTGTGACGGTGCGGGACCCGTCCACCCGTATTCAAAAGCTCTACGGCACCATCAAGATTCCTGAGTCGTATGTGATCGACCAAAGAGGGGTCCTGCGGCGCAAATTCGTCTCTGCGCAGGACTGGACGAGCCCTGAGATTCTGGATTACCTCGGCAAAGTATCAAGACTTAACACCGATTGACGCTGACAAGCACCGATCAAGACGGGAAGAGTAAAGACGCAAACGGGCGAGAGTAAAATAGGAACATGACCCAGCTTGATGTTCTCTACCGCTACGGCGCGACGCCCACGGAGCGGGCTGTGCTTGCGCTCTCGAAGGTCCGCGACGTGTATGGCGTGCGCCGCATGGCGTTCGATGAGGCGGCGAAGACGGTTCGCGTGGAGTACGACGCCAGCCGGCTTACCGGCGCGGTTATCCACCAACTGCTGCGGCGTGCGGGACTGGACATTGTGGAGACGGTCTCGATGACGGCTGAGCCCGAAGTCGCGGCGGCGCCGGCTCCGGTGGCGTAGGCGAGGGAAGTGAACCTGTAAGATTGTCGTAGAGCGTGCGCCCGTAGCTCAGCTGGATAGAGCATTTGGCTTCGAACCAAAGGGTCGGGAGTTCGAATCTCTCCGGGCGCACCATAACTCAATGACGTGCAGGGAATCCCGAAAAGCTCGGTGGTTCCCGTTACTTATCCGGATTGGCGACTTTCTCCCACGCCGGCGCCGGAGAATGTGACCCGTTATTCGCTCCCAGAGTTGTCTGGACGGAGACGCCGGCAGTCGTGCCATGCGTGGCCCACTCTCTGTAGGTTTTCTGCAGAACGAAAAATGCTTCCTTCTTTTCGCCGCGGTTCGAGACTAGACCTTTGCGGTTGTATCCGTCCTGTACGCCCGGAAGTTGCCGCATGGGTGACCGAAAGTCCATCAGGATCCATGGGGTCAAGCCGCGGAATTGCGGAATCCTGGCGAGCATAGGAAGTTGATGGCGGAAGATGCTGGCCTGGTATTCCTCGGTCCAGCGCTCGGTCGGGGGACCGTGCAGGCCGGCCTTGGCGTCGCCTCCGAACTCGCTGACGATAAGCGGCTTTTGATAAGCAACGTGCCACACCGTGGTGTCCGCGTCCTGCGGCAACTGCTCGTACCAGCCGATGTACTCGTTCATGCCGATCACATCCAGGGCCTCACCCAGCGGATCGTCGACATACTTGTCGTGCCCTTCGGAACGGACCAGCAGCGCCGCGGTGACGAGCCTGGTGGAGTCGAGGGCATGTACATCCGCGGCGAGTGTCTTGAGGAAAGCTGTGCGCTCGGGAGTCAGCGGCGTCTCATTCGCTATGGACCAGAGGATGATCGACGCCTTGTCCCGGTCGCGGCGGATTTCCTCGCGCAGTTGCTGCTCCGCCTTGGCCAGGACGGCGGGATCGTCGAAGTGTTCAGCCCAGTAGACGGGAATCTCCGACCACACCATCAACCCGAGGCGGTCGGCTTCGCGGGTCATCCGCTGATCGTGGGGATAGTGGGCCAGGCGCACATAATTGCAATCCAGTTCTTTGGCCCAGCCCAGCAATGTGGCTGCATCCTGGTCGTTGTTGGCGCGGCCGCCGCGGATGGGGGCTTCTGCATGGATGGAAATGCCGCGAAGAAAAACGGGCTTGCCGTTCAGCAGGATGTCGGTTCCGCGCACCTCAATGGTCCGGAATCCCATCTCGTCGTCGAGCCTGTCGTCGGCGGCCTGCAGCCGCACCTTGTAGAGCTTCGGTTGCTCCGGAGTCCAGAACACAACACCGGCAGCAGACAGCGAGAAGACAGCCCGGTTGTCCGTGCCCAGCCGGGCGGATGCGCTCCGGCCCAGTTCCGGAAGCGAGACCGTGACTTGCTCGCCGGGCTCAGCGCCTTCGACATGCACACTGCCCTGGATGGCGGTGCGGTCGCGATTCAGGTGCAGGTCGTAATCGTCGATGTACTTTGACGGAACATCGATCAGGGAAACATCGCGCGTGAGCCCGCCGTAGTTCCACCAATCCGTGTTGAGTGTCGGCACGCCATCGGCAAGACGGGTATTATCGACGGCGATCACGACGAAGTTCCTGCCCGGATGAATGCTGGCCGACACATCGCAGTCGAAGGCGGTGAAGCCACCTTCGTGGCGGCACGCCTCCTGTCCATTTACCCAGGCGATGGACTTGTAGTTGGCCGCTCCGATATGCAGAAATGTTTTGTGGCCTGCGATCGGCTCGTACCTAAAGTCGCGCTGATACCACAGCAGGCCTTCGTAGTAGAAGAGCGAGTCATGCTGCGTGTTCCAGTCGCCGGGAACCTTGAGGGTCGGCGATTTGCTGAAGTCGTACTCGATCAGGCCACTGCTGCCAGTCTCCGGCACGCCGTCGAGGAAGAAGCCATCCTCTCGTATTTCCCGATGAAAGTTGTAGAGACCACCGTCGTAGGGGTCGACGATATAGTGCCAGTCGCCATTCAGACTGAGCGCCTTGCGGTGATCGACGTCCACCAAAACCGTGGTCTTTGACTGGCCGGCAACAGGAATTGCAAACAACACCAAGGCCGTAGCCTGTATCCACAGACTCTTCCACATCGGACCCTTCACCGCGAACTCCCCTCCCCAGGTTGTGCAGTGCGGGGCGGCGTCACACCTGGTACCGCCGCCCCGGAGGATGGGTTAGAACGTCAAACGCCCGCCCAACTGGATCACGCGCTGGGTCCCGGCGGCTGAGGTGATGTTGCCCTGAGTGCCCGACGTGATGCTTCCGGCCGACGGGTTGCTGAGACTCACCCAGTTCATCACGTTGGTCACCTCGACGCGGAACTGGAACACCACTCCCCGCTCGAAGTTAATATTGCGAAGCAGGGCCGCATCCATGTCCTTGAGACCCGGTCCGGTCAGGGAGTCGCGGGTCACGTTGCCATCGGCGCCGCCCGGGCCGATGCCGCCTACCGCACCAGGGCCGTTGGGTATGAACGAGGCGCCGGCAAGGTTTGTCTTGTAGCTTGTGCCGTTGAACCATTGCGTCACCACACTGGTTGGGCTCTGGCCAGTAGCACCGCATACACGGCAGCGGTGTGGATCGAGCTTGGGGCTCGGCCCGGCAGGATTGATGTTGGGACGTTGCTGGTTCTGGCTGTCAAAGCTATTGTTGGATCCTGCGGATACCGTAAACGGGCCGCCGCTGATCAAATAGACGACCGGCGAGACCGTCCAGCCATTGACCACTTCCTTCACGATCCTGTTCGATCCGTGGAAATAGTTGATGTCCCACATGCCGGAGATGGCGGCATTGTTGTCATGGTTTTGGTCCATAGGGCCGTATTCTTCGCCAAGGCCGCCGCCGAGGGCGCCCATGGTGTTGTTGAACGCGGTGAAGGGCTTGCCCAGGACGCCGAAATCCTGCGCGTTCATGCCTCCATTCTCCACCGGGTTTGAGCTTTCCAGCGCACGACTCCAGACATAGAAACCGCTGACTGAGAAGCTGCGTGACATTTGCTTGGTACCTGAGATTTGAAGCCCGTTATAGTTTGAAGTCTGGTCTGAGATCAGCTCGGTAATTCCGGTCAGGGAGCCCAAAGAGGCAGCGCCATTGCCGGCATCGTATTGACGACGCTCGTCGGTGCCGCCGGCTCCGGTCCCTGAAGTGGTCGGGGTGATGGTGGCGCCGAGAGCGTTGACGGTTGCGTAGGGCGCATAGTTGGCGTCAACAAACGTTTGCAGGTGACGGCCAAGCGTGCCTACATACGCTGCCGACACGGTTACGTTGTAAGGCAGTTGCCGCTGCACGCTGAAGTTGAACTGGTAGACCGACGAAAACTTGACATTCGTGTTGATCGCTTCAATGCTTTGGGCGCCGTAGAATTGCGGATGGGACGGCGAATAAACGTACGGGAAGATGCCTCCGCCGGAAGCCGTGCTGGGGAAATTGTAAGCGGGGCCGCCATACAGATTTGTGAGCGATGGAGTGGGACCAAAGCCGTTGCGAATGGCGAACGGCATGGAATTGCCGGGCTGGTTCCACTCATTTCCGCTGGGAGAACCGAAGAAGATGCCCGCCGCGGCGCGAACCGAGGTCTTGCCATCTCCAAACGGGTCCCATGCAAGACCGACACGAGGCGAAATGTGGGTGAACGCCGTGCTGATGATGCCGCGACCGATACCCTTGTCTCCAACGAACACGTCTCCCGTCGGTACCACCGAAGGAGGGGTGGCAGTAGCGTTGGATAGAGTGACCGTGGATTGCTGACCGGGAACAAACGACGACGTCCGGTTATGCGCGTCCACCGGAGGCGTATCGATGTCCCAGCGCAGCCCGAGGTTGGCCGTGAAGCGGGGCGTGATCCGGTAGTTGTCCTGGAGGAACGCCGCGATATGCCACGTGCTCAGATGCGTGACATAAGTCGAGTCCTGCTCAAATGCGCTGGTCTGGCCGGTGACAAAGTCGCCAATCGCATTCCCCGTGCTGGTGGGCGCGGACGTCGCGAAGGTGACGTCCCCATAATTATTCAGATTGGCAAGGAACATGGTCTTGTCCAGTGCAAACTCACCGCCAACGAAAAGGCTGTGTTTGCCCTTGGTGATGCTGACCACATCGCGTAACTCATAGTTGTCCGAACCGGTGACCGGGCCGGCGTTCGGGTTGCCCGTGTTGAAGGTAGAAGTGATGTTTAGATAGGGCAGTCCGGCCGGTCCCTGGATGAGGAAGGGATTCGTCGAATTCGTGGTCTGAAAGCTCGCCAGGGTTTGGTTGGCCGGGCCGGTCACAGGGATGAGAGTGCGTCCGCCCATGGCCCGCGTGAAGGTGAGCCAGGTCTGATTGGCCACGTTAGGGCTGAAGGTGTGAACATCCGCGAGGGTAACATTCGTCTGGGCGGCAGCGGACTGATTGCCTGTCCAATTGATGTTGCCGCCTCCGCTGGGAGTCGACGCGGTCTTGATAAAGAAGTAGGTCGCTGTCGCGTGGTCCTTAGCGCCAATGTTCTCTTCATACTTTCCCAGGTATTCGTCGGAGTCCGTCGGAGTGTTGTAGACGCCGATATACTTCCCGCCGCCGCTGGACGGCACCAGTGAGCTGTTGGGCAATGGGACAGAAACGCCGATCGTGTTGCTTGTGTTCAGGAAATTAGCAGCGGTTGGGTCGAGCTGCGAGGTGTTCAGGCAGTTCAGCGTGCCACCGGCAGCCTGGCAGTTCGGGCTCGCGTTCCTGCCCTTTGCCTGATTCGGATATACCGGGGGGGTTGTCCCAGGCGTGGCAGCCTGCCATGTGGCGTTAGACAGGCCACTGGTGTTCGGGTTGTAGAGAATGAAGCTGTCCTGAGTAAAATCACCCTCACGCTCGAGGGCCGTGGGCGTCACACCGCCCGTGACCGTTCCGCCTTGCACCTGGCGCAGACCGGAATATTCGAAGAAGAAGAAGGCCTTGTCGTGCATGACCGGGCCGCCCAGAGTTCCGCCAAAGTTGTTGCGGTGGTAGGGGAGCTTCATGAATGCCCCGGTGACCGGGTTCTTGGACGGAATCCAGCTATAAGCGTTGAAGTCGGTGTTGCGGTTGAACTCATACAACTCGCCGTGAAATTTGTTGCCTCCCGATTTGGTTACCACGCTCACCACGGCGCCGGAGAATTGGCCGTATTGTGCCTGGAATGCATTGGTTTCTACCCGGAACTCTTCCAGTGCAGCGGGGTTCGGAGCCGGGTTTCCGTAGTTGCGCATACCGGTAATGTTGTTGCCGCCATCCAGATAAAATGCGACGTTTCCGTTGCCGGAATCGAGCGAGCCGTTAACCTGGATAGCCGCGGACGGCAGTCCAACGGTCATATTGGGAGTGCCCGCGGGGTTGGTGGTCGGGCTCATGCTATTGGCCATCACGCCCGGAGTGAGCGAGAGTTCCGCGTACACGTTGCGATTGACCAGGGGCAGATTGGTGATTTCTTCCGGCTCAATGGTCCTGCCCAATACCGCGTCAGACAAATTGACGGAGGGAGGCGCAGACGTGACCTCGACGGTCTGAGTCTGAACGCCCACGGTCATGGTGACCTCAAGCGTCAGCGTCTGGTCCACGTTGAGGGAGATATTCTGTTGCACAAAGCGTTGAAAGCCGGACGCCGACACCTCGACCGAGTACTTTCCCACGGGAAGGTAATCGATGCGGTACTCCCCATAACCATTGGTCAGCGCCGCCCTGGAGAACCCCGTATCCACGTTGGTGGCCTTCGCGGTCGCCGTGTTCACCACGGCGCCGGTTTGATCCTTCACCGTACCGACGATCGACCCGGTGGTCTGCTGCGCCTGGATCGACGCGAAACTCGCAAACATCAGCACCACCAGCACCCACCGGCACTGGGCGAAAAAGCGCTTTGCATGGTGGACAATCTCATTCCGGTTGTTCGTCTTCATCGGGTTCGTCATAAAGCTATCTCCGTCGCTGGTTGCGTTCCATAGTGATTCGTTGGAAAACCACGCACAATACGCTTGCCTGTTTACTCGCAGGCCGCACAGCACCGGCGTAGCTGGTCATCCATTGCTGACACACCCTAACAACGGTTCTCGATCCTGTCTTGTGAATTCGAAGTGAATGAAAGTTAGCGGTCAGTCAGCCAACTCGCCCCTCGGACGATTGCCGTCTTTCATATGAGAAATGTTGAGGATGGAAATCGTTACTCTCGAATTGTTAGCGTTTGTTAGTAAGTCGCAACTTGCTGCCGGATAGAAGGTTAGGGGCATCGGGCACCCGGTGCACCCAGATTCAATGGCGGCAGACACACGTGTCAAACCTCCCCTGACTTCTGCGTTGTGGACGATTGCCCGTGGGGTATAGAATCGCCGTCCGTGGGAGCTATTGGATCTTCCGAGTACGTTGCGTCCGCAGAAGCCGGAACCGAGGCCGAACGACGGGAACTCGACTGGCTGCTCACGTCCGGCGTTCTTGGCCGCTCAGGCAACCTGACGCGCGTGTTGAAATACATCTGCGAGGAGCGCTTCGCCGGCCGCGCACACCAGATCAAGGAATACACCATCGCGACCGAGGCCCTCGGCCGCCGGCCTGACTTCGATCCCAACTCCGACACCATCGTGCGGGTAACCGTCCACTCGCTTCGCAAACGCCTCCTGGAGGTCTACCAGAACGAAGGGGCGAACCGGCCGCTGCGGCTCATCATACCCCCGGGTCACTATGACCCTCGCTTTGTTCACGCGCCGGCACTGCTGCCGCCCAGCCCTCTGCCACCGGGGGAAGCGGCGCCGGCAGACCATGACGGCGAAGGTGCGCTTGCCGTCCCGCTGCAGATCGCCTCCTGGCACCCTCAGGCACCGGCGCGCGGAGTTCAGACCTGGACCATGGGAATCATCGCCGTCGTCCTGGTGATCGCAGTGGCAGCGATATGGGGATTGCACCACCAGCAGGCGATCAGATTGCATCCTGCGGATCCCGCTCCTTCCGCCGCAGCCGTGCCGCTGCCTCGGCCGCAAGCTACCATCCGGGCGCTGATGGGGACGGGCCGCGAGCCTTATGTCGACCACTCCGGTGTCAATTGGGTGACCGGCAACTACTGCCAGGGGGGAGCGAACGTCAACGTCCCGCCCCAGAAGATCGACGGGACAGAAGACGCGCCCCTCTATCTCGGCGGGGTGCGTGGAATCGCCCACTGCATCTTCCCGGTCACCCAAAAACTCTATGAGTTGCACTTCCACTTTGCCGAAACCTCGGACCTTCCCGCGGCAACCCGCGTGGCCACAATCTCCATCAATGCCGGACCAGCCATTGACGTCGATGTTGTCGACGACGCGGGCGGCGATGGCATGGCAACCTCAACCGTAGTGACCGGCGTGGCCCCGGAGAATGATGGCGCCATCCACATCGACTTCGTGAGCGAGGTCTCCCTGCTGAACGCGGTGGAGATTATTCCGGCGCCCTCGACAAGCCTGCTGCCGGTGCGAATTGTGGTGAGCTCCAAGCCCTACGTCGATAGCGCAAACCAGTTTTGGTCGTCCGATCGCTACTTCAGCGGCGGGCGTCACGGCCTCCCGCCCGAATCCGCCAAACAAGGCAACCTGGGTCTGTACGAATCAGACCGTATCGGCCGCTTCCGTTACAGCATTCCGGTTGTGCCCTCGGCTCACTACCGCGTTAGGCTCTACTTTCGCGAGCCCTGGTTTGGCGCGGAGAACGGAGGAGCCGGCGGCCCCGGAAGCCGTGTCTTCGATGTCGCCTGCAATGGCGAAATGCTGCTGAAGAACTTTGACATCCTCGCCACTAACGGCTCCGCGCCCGTCGTCAAGACCTTCGATAACATCCAGGCCAGTGCGGGAGGCAGAATCGAACTCTCCTTCATGCCGGTGGTCAACTACGCCGTCGTGAATGCCATCGAGGTCCTTCCCGCAAACTAATACCGGCACGGGTTGGGAGGTCAGCCGACGCTCACCCCTCAGTCTCACGTAGGGTAGTTGGTATGAAGACTTGCTTCGCAGGCGTGGTGGGTGGGTGCGTGTTGGGGTGGTTGGCCGGGTCAGCAGCGCTGCTGCAGGCGCGTGGACAGGACACCCGGAGCGTAGCCGAGCCAAGAATCCCGCCGTCGTGCACTGTGCTAACGGCGAGGCTTGCGTCGCACGGATCGGCGCTTCCGGATCTGGACGAGAACAAGTCTGACACCAGCAGAATTCAGCAGGCGATGGACCGCTGCAAGGCGGGGCAGGCCGTCGAGCTGAAAGCTAATGGGGCGCAAAATGCCTTTCTCGCAGGGCCGCTCGAACTGCGCAGCGGCGTTACGCTGGTGGTCAATAAGGGAGCGATCCTGTTCGGGTCGCGCAATCCGCGGGATTACGATGTGGCGCCGGGTCTGTGCGGAACGGTCACGGAGAAGAAGTATCCATACACGCAGGGGATCTCGGGGCATGGGTGCAAGCCGCTGATTGGCGGGAAGGACGTTGCGGGCGCGGGAGTGATGGGCGACGGCATCATCGATGGACGGCGCGGCGCGAAGTTGTTGGGGCAGGACATTACGTGGGAGGATTTGGCGGAGGAGTCAATCAAAGGGTGGCCGTCGGAGTATGTGAGTTGGGCGCGCGGCGTGGGGAAGGTGCCTGACGCGATTACGACGCCGCCGAAGGTTGTCGGTCTGCAGAACAACCCACGCATGATTGGGCTAGTGCACTGCGACAACTTTATTTTGTATCGGATTCAGTTACGGAACTCGCCGAACTTCGCCGTTTCCTACGCGGGCGGCAACGGCTTTACGGCGTGGGGAGTTGTCATCTATCAGGCGAAGGACGCGCTGAACGGTGACGGCATTAATATCGGACAGCCGTGGCCGGAGGTTGCGACGGACACCACCAACGTGACCATTGCCCACAGCTACATTTATGCGGGCGACGATAACCTGGCGATCAAGTCGCGAACCGGCTCGCACACCGCGCACGTCAGCGTGTTGGATAACCACTTTTATGCGGGGCACGGGATCGGGACGGGCAGCTCGACGTCTGGTGGGATCAGCAATGTTCGCGTCTCCGGCCTGACGCTGGACGGGACGAGCACCGGGATCCACATGAAGTCGAACGACAAGCTGGGCGGCCTGGTGCGCGATGTCGAGTTCAACGATATCTGCATTCGCTCGAGTGGGAATCCGATCTCGATTGGGACGCATTCGGGTTCAACGGGGCATCACGAAGTGGATGCAGCGGAGAGCAACAAGCCGCCGCAGTACACGGACATTCGGCTGAGCAATATTCTGATCCAGGGCGCGGGCAGGGTTTCGATCGATGGGCTGGATGCGGCGCACCGAATCGACGTTGCGCTGCACGACGTGGTTGCGGAGCAGCCGGATGCGATTCGGAGTTCGGCGGACCATGCGGAGATCAAGCTGGACGAGACGAATCTGGCGGTGGCGGGAACTGATGTTACGATCACCGGCGCTGCCTCCACGGGCGTCGCCAACCACTGCGACGGCAGGTTTGTGCCGTTCCCGGCGCCAATCAGCGGGCAGTGACTGATATTTCGCCGATTGTGTAACTGCAGATGGTCACCATAAAGGACTTGACACCGCGGCGGTGTATAATTATACATTGCTATTGTATGTTTATGCAGTGTCTAAAGTGACGAGGTCGGGCGGGCAGGAGCAATCGGGGCGGCGAGAATGATTATCTCAGATTGTCACGCTTTCGGTTGCAAGACATTAGCGAGTAATTAGCAGACGGAACTTGTTATGAAGCAGCAGCGCCACACCGCAATTCGTGAAGTTCTGAACCGGGCCTCGATACCGAGCCAGGATGAGCTGCGGCGCAGACTTGCGCGGCGGGGATTTCACGTTACCCAGGCAACGCTCTCGCGGGACATCCACGAGCTTCGTCTTTCGAAGGGCCCCGCGGGCTACGCGCTGCCGGGCAGTTTGCCGGATGACGATGAGGACGCGCTGCCCGGGATTCGCGAAGTGCTGGGCAGCTTCGGCATCGAAGTGCGCCAGGCCATGAACCAGTTGGTGATTATTACCACCACCAGCGCCGCGCAGCCGGTTGCGGCGGGCATCGATTACGAAGACTGGCCGGAGGTGGTGGGCACTATCGCCGGCGACGACACGGTCCTGATCATCTGCCCGGACGAACAGCAGGCACGCAGGCTGAAGGCGCGCATCGAGGAATACATCGGCTGATTTGAAGGAATCTGTGGATTGATATGCAAGGTTTAAGCACGGAACTCGAAGAACCATCGCAGTCGCGAATCAAGCAGCCGCTTGCATGCGCGCGCACAGCCGTGGCCGGTGTGGGCGGATATGCGGGCGGAGAGCTGGCGCGTCTGCTGCTGGCGCACCCGCGACTGACTGCGACGAAGCCGCTGTTTCTCGGGCGCATTGCCGACGAGGCACCGACGGGGCGGGTTCCGCTGGAGCAGGTCCATCCGCAACTTGCGCTGGGCGAGGGTAAGCGGCAGCCGGAGATTGTTGCGTTCAACTGGGATGCGATCCGCGACGCGGGCACGGAGATTGTGTTTCTCGCGTTGCCCCACGAGAACTCGCGCCAGTGGGCGCCGGAGTGGCTGGAACATGGGGTGCGGGTGATTGACCTGAGCGGCGCGTGGCGGCTGGACGACGCTGCCAACCGGGCCGTCTACAAGCTGCACGATGCGGACGCGGTGCTGGGTGAGGCATTGCAGCACGAGGCGGTGTTTGGCTGCCCTGAACTGCATCGAGAGAAGATTGCTGCGGCGCGCCTGGTCGCCAACCCGGGCTGCTATGCCACGTCGGTGATT
The DNA here is from genome assembly GCA_964489045.1 of uncultured Granulicella sp. GTDB lineage: Bacteria > Acidobacteriota > Terriglobia > Terriglobales > Acidobacteriaceae > Edaphobacter. Next base: position 26,124 of record CAZAXI010000019.1, read on the forward strand.
CTTGCGCTGGCGCCGTTGCTGCGCGCCGGGCTGGTGGATCTTGACCACGGCATTGTGTGCGACGCAAAGAGTGGCGTGAGCGGGGCGGGGAAGGCCGCGACCGCGAAGACGCACTTTATGTATGCGGCTGACAACCTCTCCGCGTATGCGGTCTTTGGGCATCGCCACACGGGCGAGATGCTGGAGCAGCTCGGGCTGACTGCGGACCAACTTCAGTTCACGCCGCACCTGCTGCCGATTCCGCGCGGAATCTTGTCGACGATTTATCTGCGACTGGCGGATCGCGCAGAGCCGGAGCAGATCGAGGCTTGCCTGCGCGCGTTCTATGCGACCAGTCCGATGGTGCGGGTGCATGCGACGCCGAACCTGCCGCAGATTCAGCACGTGGTCCGCACTAACTACTGCGATTTAGGCTTTGAATTGAACAAGGATGGCAAGCGGCTGGTGCTGGTATCGTGCCTGGACAATCTGCTGAAAGGCGCGTCAGGGCAGGCGGTGCAGAACATGAACGTGATGTGCGGCTGGGACGAAGCGGAGGGCCTGAAGTGAAATATGTAGTCAAGCTCGGAGGCGCCGCGATTGAGGACAAGGTGTTGCTGCAGGCGTGCGGCAAGGCGATCACAGAGTTGGTGCGCGACGGCAATCAAGTGGCGCTGGTGCACGGCGGCGGCAAGCAGTTGACAGCGACGCTGGCGCAGATGGGCAAGACCAGCGAATTTGTCTCCGGCTTGCGCGTGACCGATGCGGAGACGCGCGACGCGGCGCTGATGGTGCTGGCCGGGCGCGTGAACAAGTCGCTGGTGGCGGCGCTGCGCACGCATGGGCAATCGGCGATGGGACTGGCCGGCGGCGACGGCAATGTCTTCCGCGCGCGCAAGAAGAAGACGATTCCCGACCTGGGGTTTGTGGGCGAGATTGCGGCGACCGATCCGCTGTGGCTGGAAGCGATCTGGAAGATGGACGCGGTGCCGGTGATCTCGTCGATCGCGCTGGGATTTGACGGCGAGTATTACAACATCAATGCCGATGAGATGGCGGCGGCGTGCGCGATCTGCACCAAGGCGGACGCGCTGGTGTTCCTGACCGACGTTCCGGGCGTGAAGGGAGCGGACGGCGAGGTGATGCGCTGGCTCTCGCTGAAACAGATTCCGGAGTTGGAGAAGCAGATGGTGGTTTCCGGCGGCATGCTGCCGAAGCTGGCCGCGTGCCGCGACGCGCTGACCCACGGCGTGAAACGCGTACGCATTCTGCCCGCGGAGGCGGCGCATTTACTACCCGACCTGTGCACGACCAAGGTCAACGATGGAACGGAGGTCATGGTCGCATGAGCATGAATGGTCACATGAAGCTTGGGTCGATCCAGGCGGCAGAGAAGAAACTGCTGCTGCAAACGTACGAGCGCAACCCGGTGCTCTTTGTCGGAGGCAGTGGCGTGTATCTGCGCGACGAGCAGGGCAACGACTACCTCGATCTGCTGAGCGGCATTGGCGTTTCGGCGCTGGGCTATGCGCATCCCGCGGTGGAAACGGCGATTGTGGCGCAGAGCAAGCGCTTGCTGCACACTTCGAACCTCTTCTACCACGAGCACACCGCAGAGCTGGCGGTGCGATTGACGGAACTGAGCGGGCTGGACCGCGTCTTTTTTTGTAACTCGGGAACGGAGGCGTGGGAGGCTGCGCTGAAATTGGCGCGGGCGCATGCGGGGCTACTGCGCGCGAAAGGTAAACAGATTGGCACGGATTTTCTCGCGGTAGAGCAGAGCTTCCACGGGCGAACAATAGGAGCGGTGTCGACCACGCACAAGGAGAAGTATCGCGAGCCGTTTGCGCCGGTGATGCCGGGTGTCGAGTTTGTTCGCTTTGACAGCGTCGCGGACCTGCGCGCCAAGTTTTCCGACGAGGTTTGCGGCATCTGCATCGAGGCGGTGCAGGGCGAGGGAGGGATTCGTCCGGTGAGCCAGGAGTTCTTTGCGGCTGCGCGCGAACTGTGCGATTCCACCGGCGCGCTGCTGCTGGCGGACGAGATCCAGTCGGGCATGGGGCGCACGGGCGAGTGGTTTGCGTATCAGCATTACGGAATTCTGCCGGACATTACGACGCTGGCCAAGCCGATCGCGAACGGCTTGCCGATGGGGGCGATGCTGTGCACGGACGATGCGGCGCGGGCCTTCTCGCCGGGAATGCACGGGACTACGTTCGGCGGCGGGCCGCTGGCGTGCGCGGTTGCCATCGCCGTAATCGACGCGATGAAACAGAGCAACGTGCTGGCGCACATCCGTGATGTTGGAGGTTACTTCAAGCAGCAGCTTGAGTCGCTTCGCCGGCGTCACAGTTGCATTCTCGACGTGCGCGGCATGGGCCTGATGCTTGGAATAGAAGTCGATTCGGCCGATCTGGCCAAGCAGGCCGCTTCCGAGATGATGGCGAAGCACATTATCATTAATCGAACCAGCGAGACGGTGCTGCGATTCCTGCCTCCGTACATCCTTGAGCGCAAGCACGTCGACGAAACAATCGCGGCGCTGGATGAAATACTCACCAGCCTGACTTCGACAATTCGAGCATTAGCCGGCCGCGCGCCGGCAGGAGAACATTCCCATGGGTAGCAAAACCTTAATGATGAGTCCAAAGCCGGACGCCGGCACTGAGCCAGCACGTTCCGCGAAGGCCGCAGCGCTTGGCATTCAATCCGATGTTGCGTTCTCTGAGGCGGCCAAGCGCCTGTGCGGGCGCGACCTTTGCTCGGTCGGCGACCTGGCGGTCGACGAAGTGGCCGCGATCATGGAGCTCTCGCACGCGGTCAAGAGCAACCCCGAAGATTTCCGCCACGCGCTGGACGGCCAGCAGATGGTGCTGTTCTTTGAGAAGGCCTCGCTGCGCACGCGGCTGACGTTTGAGGCCGCGATCAATACGCTGGGCGGCAACGCGATCTTCGTCGACCAGACCCAATCGCCGCTGGGCGAGCGTGAATCCATTCCCGACATGGCGCACAACATCGAGCGCTGGATGAGCGTGATGGTACTGCGCACCTACTCGCACGACACCATCATCGAGATGGCCGAGCGAGCGCGGATCCCGGTGATCAACGCGCTCTCCGACCTGGAGCACCCGTGCCAGGCGATCGCCGACTTCTTCACGCTGGAGGAGCGCTTCGGCTCGGCGGAAGGCCTGCGCTTTACCTACGTTGGCGACGGAAACAATGTGTGCCACTCGCTGATGCTGACGGCGGCGCAACTGGGTGTGCACTGCACGGTTGCCTCGCCCAAGGGCTTCGCGCCCAAGCTCGACATTATCCACAAGGCGATCGAGATCAGCGAACAGACCGGCGGAAGCATTACGCTGATGCACGATCCGGTGAAGGCAGTGACGGGAGCGGATGCGGTTTACACCGATGTGTGCACCAGCATGGGATTCGAGCACGAGGCCACCAAGCGCGCGCCGATCTTCAAGCCCTACCAGGTGAACGAGGCGCTGATGGCGAAGGCGCAGCAGGACGCGGTGTTCATGCACTGCCTGCCGGCGCACCGCAACGCCGAAGTGACGGATGCGGTGCTCGACGGGCCGCAGTCCATTGTCTTCGACCAGGCGGAAAATCGCATGCACGCGCAGAAGGCGCTGCTGCTGATGTTGCTGGGCGGAGCGAAACGGATTTCGAACGCACGGGACCGCGGCATCCAGGCGCGCAAACGCACGTAGCTGCAGAGGGAAGAGATTGAGGTTTGCATTGCCATGTCCGTAATCCTCGAAACGCTGCCGGTCGGCCAGAAGGTGGGGATTGCCTTCTCCGGCGGGCTGGACACCAGCGCCGCGCTGCATTGGATGAAGCAGAAGGGCGCGCGGCCGTACGCCTACACCGCGAACCTGGGTCAGCCGGATGAAGTCGACTATGACGAGATTCCGCGGAAGGCGCTGGAGTATGGCGCGGAAAAGGCGCGACTGATCGACTGCCGCGGGCCGCTGGTGCGCGAGGGCATCGCCGCACTGCAGGCGGGTGCGTTCCACATCACCACGGCGGGCGCGACTTATTTCAACACGACACCGATCGGGCGAGCGGTGACCGGCACGATGCTGGTGACGGCGATGAAGGAAGATGACGTCAATATCTGGGGCGACGGCTCGACCTTCAAAGGCAATGACATCGAGCGCTTCTATCGTTACGGCCTGCTGGTCAACCCGGACCTGAAGGTCTACAAGCCGTGGCTCGACGCGAGCTTCATCGACGAGTTGGGTGGCAGGGCCGAGATGTCGGCGTTCATGACCAAGGCTGGCTTTGGATACAAGATGTCGGCGGAGAAGGCGTACTCGACCGACTCGAATATTCTGGGCGCGACCCATGAGGCGAAGGACCTGGAACTGCTGGCCAGCAGTATGAAGATCGTGGTGCCGATTATGGGCACTGCCTTCTGGCGCGACGACGTTGAGATCAAGCGCGAAGAGATCACGGTGCGGTTCGACGAGGGTTTTCCCGTCGCGCTGAATGGCAAGGAGATTGCGGATCCGGTGGAGATGATGTTGGCGGCCAACCAGATCGGCGGGCGCCACGGGCTGGGCATGAGCGATCAGATTGAGAACCGGATTATCGAAGCGAAGTCGCGAGGCATCTACGAAGCGCCCGGCCTGGCGCTGCTGTTTATCGCGTACGAGCGGCTGATCACGGGCATTCACAACGAGGACACCATCGAGCAGTACCGCGAAAGCGGGCGCAGGCTTGGCCGGCTGCTGTACCAGGGCCGCTGGTTCGATTCGCAGGCCATCATGCTGCGCGAAGCCGCACAGCGCTGGGTCGCCAAGCCCATCACCGGCGAAGTGACGCTGGAACTGCGTCGCGGTAACGATTATTCGATTCTGAACACCGAATCGCCGAATCTGACGTTCAAGCCGGAGCGGCTGACCATGGAGAAGGGCGAGTCCAGCTTCAGCCCGCGCGACCGTATTGGGCAGCTTACGATGCGCAACCTCGATATTACGGATACTCGCGAAAAACTTTTGACCTATGCGCAGAGTGGGCTGATTACGCTGAGCAAAGGCTCGGAGATGCCGCGACTGAGCAGTGGGAGCGACAAGGTCGACCTCGTAGGGAAAGAATGACCAACACTGAACAACCCGCGAAGATGTGGTCCGGCCGCTTCCGCGAGCCGCTCGATCGAGCGTTCGAGCAGTGGCAGCGGTCGTTTCCGTTCGACGTGCGGCTGCTGCCGCAGGAGGTCGAGGCATCGAAGGCGCACGCGCGGATGATCGCAGCGGCAGGCATTCTGACCGATGCCGAGCTGGAGAAGATGATTGACGGCCTGGACGCTGTGGGCGATATTTCCGGCGACGGAATCCCGGATGATCCGAACCTTGTCAGTCCCAGGCAGCTTGGCGCGGAGCTGGGCACAACGCCGGGATCGATCCGCCGCTGGCTGCGCAGGCAACCGGAGTTCAGCAGCCAGCATGTGAAGTGGGCGCGGATCACGCTGGCTATCGACGATCCGCTGCTGCCCAGGCTGAAGACGCATTTCGCGGTGCAGGAGAACCTGAACCTGGACGAATACACGGGCGACGATTTGCTGGATCGGACCTACGCCGATCTGGTTGCGTCCGCGCCGCACGCGGAAGACATCCACCACTTCGTCGAGCTGCAGCTCACCAAGCTGATCGGCGGACTTGCGCTGAAGCTGCACACCGGCCGCAGCCGCAACGAGCAGATTGCGACCGATATGCGGCTGTACGTCCGCGACGTGATCGATGCAACGGTGAAGGGCCTGCGGCACTGGGCGCTCGCGCTGGTTGCGCTGGCGGAGCAGGCGGGTGAGGCGGTGATGCCCTCGTATACGCACATGCAGCGGGCGGAGCCGGTGCTGGTGGCGCACTGGCTGCTGGCGTATGTCAGCATGATTGAGCGCGATATTACGCGCCTGATGGATGCTCGAAAGCGAATGAATCTTTGTCCGCTGGGATCGGGAGCAGTTGCGGGCGCGACGCTGGCGCTTGATCGCGAGATCGCGGCGCGGGAGCTTGGCTTCGATGGGCCGACGCCGAACAGCATGGACGCGACCAGCGACCGCGATTTTCTGTTGGAATTCACCCAGGCACTTGCGACGGCCGGTGTTCACATCTCGCGGTTTGCGGAGGAGTTGACGCTTTACTCGACGGCCGAGTTTGGATTCCTCGATCTGCCGGAGAGCTTCTCGACCGGCTCGAGCGCGATGCCGCAGAAGAAGAACCCGGACTTTACCGAACTCATCCGCGGCAAATGCGCGCGGCTGACCGGCGCGGCGACGACGCTGACGGTGCTAATCAAGGGCCTGCCGCTGGCGTACAACAAGGACCTGCAAGAGGGCCAGGAGCCGGTCTTCGACGCGGCCGACACCGTTGCCGGCATCCTGAGCGTGCTGCCTGCGTTCACGCGGTCGCTGAAGTTCAACTTCGAGCGCATGAAGTCCGCTGCGACGACGGGTTATCTGAATGCGATGGCAGCGGCCACCTATCTTTCCAGCAAGGGCGTGCCGTTTCGCAGGGCGCACGAGATCATCGGCAATGCGGTGCGGCTGGGGCTGGAAACCAATCGCGAGCTGAACGATCTAAAGCTGGACGAACTGCGCGTCTTTTCGGACGCGTTCGGCGAAGACTTTTTCGCTGCCATCACGCTGGAGGCGACACTGGATTGTCATGATGTCGTCGGAGGTACCGCACGGATTCGTGTGGCGACAGCACTGGCTGCGGCGAGGCAGAATTTGGGGGAGAATAACTAGATGAGCACAGCATCTCTGCTTGCCGCCAGCGAATCCACTGCTTCGACGCGACCCCGCGCCGGCGGTGCAGCAGTGCGCCAGGCGCGGCTGCAGGATGCGGTCAGCATCTTCGAATTGGTGAACTCGCTCTCCGGCGACGGCACGCTGCTGCGCCGCAGCTACGCCGAGATATGCGAGAACGTGCGCGACTTTGCGGTTGCGGAATCGGAGAGCGGCATTTTTCTGGGTTGCGGCGCGCTGCATCTGTATGGGCCGCACCTGGCCGAGGTGCGTTCGATCGTGGTGAGGCCCGAGGCCAAGGGGCAGGGAGCCGGCGGGCGGCTGGTGCAGGCACTGATCGACGAGGCCGAAGCCCAAGGTGTGGTGTCGGTATGCCTGTTTACGCGGATCCCGGAGTTCTTCTTCCGCTTCGGTTTCCGGATCGCCGAGCGCACCACGCTGCCGGACAAGATCTACAAGGACTGCCAGGCCTGCCCGCGCCTTTATGCCTGCGATGAAGTGGCCATGGTACGCGGTCCGTTGCCCAGGATCGCCGTGCTTGGGCCGACCAGGATTGCCCAGCCGGAACTGGTGAAACTGCAGGTTGGGCACATCGCCCACCCCGCGGAAGAGCCGCCGCAACCGCTCCCAAATGGGGCCGGGGCCACCCCAACCAAGGCAACGACAGAGCAATAATCGGGCGGCCGGGCGGGTGAAAGCGGATAGGACAACGCGCCGTAGCCTGGCGCATCCAAAGATTCATCTCACTCGTCTAACAGGAGTGTATCCTTAAGTATGTGCACCCGCAGGAGGGGCCATTTTGGATTGTAATTACCGGGCTATTCCACTCCAGTCATTTGCCGTAATTGCGCTTGCAGCGGCGTGCTTTCAATTGCCCATGCGCGGCCAGACGGTTGTTTCTCCAGCAACGCAGTCGGCGCGGATGAACGGCCTGTCCTCCAGTCAGCAGGATACGGGCCAGATCACAACGATTCGCACCTACAGCAATATCGTGGTGATTGACGTTGTGGTCAACGACTCGCAGGGGAATCCCATCCACGGGTTGAAGGGGTCGGACTTCGCTCTGACGGAGAACAACAAGCCGCAGGTGGTGAAGCACTTCGAGGAGCATAGCGAGGTGCCGGCTTCGGACATCAAGATTGCCCCGGCGCCAAAGCTGCCGGACGGCCTATTTACCAACAAGCCGCCGGCCCCGATGAACGGCCCGGTGAACGTGCTGCTGCTCGACTATCTGAACACGCCATTGGCCTCGCAGCCACAGGCGCGCAGGCAGTTGCTCGATTACCTGGACAAGGCGCCTCCGGGAACCCGCATTGCCATTTTTGGGTTGACCACGCACCTGTTCATGCTGCAGGGGTTCACGTCGGATATTGCTGTGTTGAAAGCGGCAATTTCGGGGAAGAAGGGCTCGCCGCAGGTATCCGATATTCTGTCCGACCCGGTCAACGGCGGGCCGATCACGGACACGACGCTATCCGACTCATTCGCAGCCGGCACTGCGGTGTCGGGGATGATGACGCAGGAGGACGTGGATGCCATCAACCGGTTCCAGGCGCTGGCGACGTCGTTCCAGCAGGACATGCTGGCAAAGTACACGCTGAACGCGTTCGATATGCTGGCCCGTTACCTGATCGGCATTCCGGGGCGCAAGAACGTGATCTGGTACTCCGGCGGGTTTCCGCTGGACGTGGAGCCCAACGTCAACGAGGCCGACCCCAACGACTCGGTGGTGCGCAACGACGAAGAGATACGCAAGACCGACAATCTGCTGACCCGCGCGCAGGTCGCGGTGTATCCGGTGGACGCGCGCGGCCTGATGACAGACCCGTCCTTGAACGCTGCGAACGAGTCGGAGGGTGGCGCTGCTGCGGCCACTGCCTACTCGTCCTGGCTGAACGAGACCTCCCAGGAGCACGAGACCATGGAGGCAATGGCGGAGGATACCGGCGGGACGCCGTTCTACAACACCAACGGACTGACCCAGTCAATTCAGAAGGCGATCAGGAACGGCTCGAACTACTACACGCTGACCTACTCTCCCTCCGACACGCAGTGGGACGCGAGGTTCCGGTCGATCAAGGTGAAGGTGGACCAGCCGGGCGTGAAGCTGAGCTATCGCAACGGCTACTACGCGGTCGATCCGAATGACCGGAACGCGCTGCACGCGCAGGGTGCGGCGACCGCCATGGTCCAACCCAACACGATGGCGACGGCCATGATGCATGGCGGTCCGGACCCCGCGGAGATCCTGTTCAAAGTGCGGATTCGCCCGGCGGACTCGCCTCCCGTAGCCACGCCATTGACGAGCAACAAGACCAACCCCGATCCCAAGGTGAAGGTCGAGGGACCGTATAAGGAATACGGGGTCGACCTGGTGCCGGATCCGCATGCGGTCAGTTGCCGGCAGGATCCCAACGGCGACCGGCACTGTGCGCTGGAGGTCTGGACGTACGTTTACGACCGCGACGGGCAGTTGCTGGTGACGGTGGGCAATCGCATTTACCGGCGCCTGTTACCGGCGGACTATGCGAAGTTGCTGGCGGGCGGCATGGCGTTCCACCAGGAAATCAGCGTGCCGGTGAAGGGCGTGCACTATCTGCGCACCTCCATTCACGACATGGTGTCGGACCGGGTAGGAGCGGTCGAGGTCCCGGTTGCGGCAGTCGCGCGCCTGGAGCCTTTGGCGCCGCTTCCGGCGGTGCCTAGCTCAACGTCGGGGTCATTCGCGAATGGGACCGCTCCCGATACGGCGGCTGCTCCAGCGGCGGCCGGTGCGACGGCTCCAGCGGCAGACCAGACAGCGGTCCCGGCACCCGCGGCGACGCCTGCGGTTTCCGTGCCGGTGTCGGGCACGGATGTGGCACCACCCTCATCCGGGAACGCCAATCCCACGCTGAAGCGACGCACGGACCAGCCTGCCGCTCCGCCTGCGAATCCACCAACCGCGCCCAACTGATTTGCTGATTTGGCGTCCGCACCGCGCAGAGGAGCGGGGAGTCTTTCGCGCTGATGGAAGAACTGGTTTAATTTGAACTTGAGCGTGCCGACAGCCCTGACCGAAATCTTTGAGCAGGAGTACCGCGAGCTTCGCCCGCGCGCGCCGATTCCTGCGCTCGACATTCGCTTCCGCCGGTTCACGTCGCTGAATACGACCATCCGGCTGCGCGAGGGGCGGCTGCATGTGCGGCTCTCCGACCTGTTGGAGCATGCGCCGGAGTCGGTCCACCGTGCGATTGCCCACATCCTGCTGGCGAAGCTGTACAAGAAGCTGCCAATCGAGCGGGTGCATGCGGACCGTTATCGCCGCTACGTGTCGTCGGAGGCGGTGGCGCGGCAGGCTGAGCTTATCCGGCAGACGCGCGGGCGGAAGACGATCCTCTCGGCGAAGGGGCATCACTACGATCTCGACGAGGTGTTCGAGAGCCTGAACGCGCGCTTCTTCCACGGGCTGCTGGGCCGGCCGCTGCTGACCTGGAGCGCGCACCACGCGCGGCGGATGCTGGGCCACTACGACGCGGCGCACAATACCATCATGGTGAGCCGCGTGTTCGACCGGGCGGACACGCCGCGCTGTGCGGTCGAGTATCTGCTGTACCACGAGATGCTGCACCTGAAGCATCCGGTACGGGTGAAGGCCGGGCGCAGGTGCGTGCACTCGAAGGCGTTCCAGGCGGACGAGCGCCTGTTCCCGGAACTGGACGCAGCGAAGGCGTATCTGAAGCGGCTGTAGCTACTGGCCAGCCGGGGCGTTCGGATCGCCGAGCAGCTCTTTCAGCCGGGCAGCGGTGCGTTGGAAGGCGTCGGCGTAGGCGCTGGCGTTGTAGTGGGCGCCGTCCTTCACAAAGTCGTGGTCGGTCTTGGGGTAGGTGAACAGTTCGACTTTATTGTTGCCGGACTTGGCCGCGTCTTCGAGGATATGACCCTTGGCGGCGGTGCAACAGCCGTCGCGGAAGTTGTCCTTTTCGCCGGCGAACATCAGCACCGGGACTTTGACCTTGTCCACCCAGCCGGGAATGTTCTTGATGAAGGCGTTGGCGGGATACCAGACGATGACTCCGGCGACTTTCTCCGGGTCCTGGACGGCGTAGTAGAGGCCCATGCCGCCGCCGAGCGAGAAGCCGACGAAAGCGACTTTGCCGGGCAGTCCGTGGGCCGCCTGCATGCCCTGGTCGATCGCCCTTTTGACGCCTTCGCCGTTGGTGTTCTCCATGGCGTTGCCATCGAAGAGGACCACGTCGTAGCCGAGCGCGGCGATCTCCTTCGAAACCACTTCGTAATGCTCCGGGCCTGACATTCCAGAGGCGACGACGACGATGCGGCCCTTGCCCTGCGGAGGCGGGAACTCTTTTTGAGCGGCGGCGGGTTGGGTTGCGAGCAGGGCGGTGAAGGCGGCGCAAAAAATACTTTGGAGGATGCGGCTGCGGAGATTCAAGGAGCACCTCTTGAGGAAGTGGAGTCGCTTGCCTGGCCCGGTGGAATTTCGAGGCTGAGTGTACCAGAAAGATACGGCTGTTAACCTGGTCGATATTCCCCCACCCCCCGGGTATATACCCTCGATTCGTTGATGTGGCTGGGGTTGCGGTTTAGTATATACGGGTTTGTATAGACTTTTGATGTTTTTCACCGATTGGGGATTTGGCGGCTTTGAGGTCCGATCCGCACCCCGTTTAGGGGTTGAATACGACGCTCGAAGTGATTTTGCCCTTTCTTCCATTATACGAAGGGTGTCAAGGGTTTCTGTGGAAATGACGTACTTCTCAGGGGCGAGAGCCCACCCAAGGGCGGCGTGGAGGAAGGGAAATCGTGTCGTTCCGCGCTGCGCGCTCCACGACGGCCTTCGGCAGAGCGGTTGCGTCCTGCGGACGCGCCTTTACGGCACGGCTGAAGCCATGCCCTTCCGGGAATTGGACACACCGGAGGTTCGGTGGCGTCAAACCCACATCTCGGGAGCGAGATGTGGAGCACCGGCTTGCCTGGAAGAGACGGGGGCGAGTGACGTGTGACGGCGGATACATCGGAGGCTTCCGGGGGAGGGGGTAATATTGTGCGCGAATTTCCCGGGAGAGCTTATGCGGGTCGAGCTTGCGGTTGCAGCGTGCGGGTTGCTGGTGTTGGCGGGTTGTTCGGGCGGGGTGGTTGGCGGAAACGAGACGGAGGGTTCGCAACAGGCGGGGGTGGCTGGCGCGAGGCTGACCGGGGTGGTGCATGGCGGCCAGAACCCGATTTCGGGGGCACATGTCTATTTGTTCGCGGCGGCGTCCGGCGCGTCGGGGGTGGGGGCGGCGGCGTATGGAGGGAGGGGGATTGCTGCGTCAGCGAGTAATGCGTCGGCGTCGCTGCTGAATGCTACCGACACGGGCTATTCGGACTCGGTGGGTGCGTATGTGCTGACGGGGTCGGATGGGAGCTTTTCGATTTCGGGCGATTACACGTGTACAGCGGGGCAGCAGGTGTATTTGTATTCGCTAGGCGGGGACCCTGGGCTGGGTACGGGGGCGAACGCGGCAGCGGGGTTGATGGCGGTGTTGGGGAGCTGTCCGACGGCGGGAACATTTTCGTCGGGGTTGTATGTGGTGGTGAATGAGGTGTCGACGGTCGCGGCGGCGTACGCGATGGCGGGGTTTGCGACCGATGCGACGCATGTGGGGAGTTCGGGGACGGCGCTGGCGCTGACGGGGATTGCGAATGCGTTTGCGAATGCGGCGAACCTGGAGACGATTGGGACGGGCGTGGCGCTGGCGACGACTCCGGCGGGAAATGGGACAGTGCCGCAGGCGGAGATCAATACGCTGGCGGATATATTGGCGGCGTGCGTGAACTCGAATGGATCCCTCGTGAGTCCGGCCCCGTGCTACGAGTTGGAGATGGACACGCGAGTCTCGCCATTCGATACCGCAAAAGCCGCGATCAGTATCGCGCACTCTCCGGTGACGAGTGTGGCGGGGCTGTATGCGCTTTCGTCGTCGACTCCGCCGTTTGCGCCGGCGCTGACCGCGCAGCCGAACGACTGGACGGTGCAGATTGCGTTTACCGGGGGATTGACTTCGTCCTTCGGTACCCTGGCCATCGATGGGAGCGGCAATGCGTGGGTTGCTGAGTATGCGAACGGTGCGGTCAAGTTGTCCAGCTCAGGCGCGGTTCTGTCTGGGTCGGGCGGCTACGCCGGCTACGGGTTGACCGGACCTGAGCGTGTGGCAATCGATCCGTCTGGCAACGCATGGTTCACAGGTGGAGGCACGCGTTATATTGTCGAGTTCTCAAATGCCGGCAGTTTCATCAATAGCTATGATGCATCCGAAAGCGGCGTATCCTCGTTTGTAACTGGGGCCAATGGGATTGTTGTCGACGGGTCGGGGAATGTCTGGGTGCCGACGGTCAATGGTCTAGCGGAATTCGCGAATAGCGGATTGCCGATTGGGTTCGTTGTTTCAGGCCCGCAATGGGCCAGCCCTGGAGGATACGCTGCTGGCGCAGCCGATTCGTCCGGCAACGTTTGGGTGACTCCTTATCTCACCTCCGCTCCAGATTTCCTTACCGCATTCTCGACCGCGGCGTCCGGGGGATCTGGCGAATTCATGCTGCTCTACACCGGCGGCGGTGGTTTGAATTATCCGTGGGCTATCGCAATCGACGGCTCGGGTAATGGATGGGTCACAAATAACGTGGGTAACAGCATCAGCAAGGTGTCTAGCGCCGGCGTGGCGTTATCTCCTTCCAGCGGCTTCACCGCCGGTGCTGGCTTGGTTGCTCCCTATTGCCTCTCCGTTGATGGGGCCAGCAATGTTTGGGTGGGAGGCGATACGAGCGAGAACATCGTCGAGTTCAATAACTCGGGAATTCTCCTCTCTGGGGGGAGCGGCCTTCGCACGGGCGATCAGAATCCGGTTCTCTCAATTGCTGTCGATGGCTCCGGCAACATCTGGACCATAGCGGGTAGCGTCAATGAGATTCTGGGAGCGGCGGTGCCGGTGGTGACGCCGCTTTCGGTAGGCGTGAAGAACAATATGCTGGGGACGCGGCCGTAGGGTTTCCGCGGGACGGCGAGGCGGGATGCTTTGGATGGGAGTTTCGAGGCGGAGGACGTGATCGTGAGCGGCGATCGCGCGGTGGTGCTGTGGGTCTATCGCAAGGTGCGCAATGGACAGCCGTGGCACCTGCGCGGGGTGGATGTCTTTACGGTTCGCGACGGCAAGGTGGCGGCGAAGCTGGCGTATGTGAAGGGGTGAGGCTGTCCCTGCGGTCAGGAGTGGGTTTGCTTGGTTCCGGTGCGGGGGGCGCCGGCGTGGCGGCTGGAGGGGTGGTCGGAGTAGATGGCGCCGTCGCGGATGGTGACGATGCGGTGGGCGAACTCGGCGATGTCGGGCTCGTGGGTGACGACGACGATGGTGTTGCCCTGCTCGTGGAGGTTGTCGAAGAGGGCCATGATCTCGTCGCCGGTTTTGGAGTCGAGGTTACCGGTGGGCTCGTCGGCGAGGATGATGGAGGGCTGGTTGACCAGGGCGCGGGCGATGGCGACGCGCTGGCGCTGGCCGCCGGAGAGCTC
>CAZAXI010000020.1:0-40145 GCA_964489045.1 uncultured Granulicella sp.
TTCTTCTCCTGGTACGGCACCACGACGTTCAACCCATCCACCGCGCCGCGCTGGAACAGCACCACCAGCTTCTTGTGGTTCGCCGCCGCCGTGGTCATCTCGGCCAGCACACTGCGCGAGAGGAATGCTGGAATCGTCGACGTCCCGATCAGCGCCAGCGCGCCATTCTTCATGAATCCACGCCGGGTCACGCCGCGTTTGGCTGCATCCCGGCCGCAGATATCGCAGCCCCAATCGCTATGGTCCGCCGTATTCCATCGTCTGCTTGTCATCTCGTCGCTCCTGTTGCCCGGACTCAACGTTCGCAGTCCCGAATAGCCTTGCCGAACCACCGCGTGTCTGTTCAAACTCCACACCAGCTGGGAAGTTGCCGAAATCCCCCGTTGGTCGTACCGAGTCCTCCCTCGAACCTCGAACCTGGTACCTTGACCCTGACTTACCGCCTCTGGAACTCCGGCGACCCCAGCATCAGGCCCGCCATAACCGCTGCCTGCCGGTCATCTGGAACCGCATTCCTCTGCGCAGCCGCGCCACCTGCCGCGAATACGCCAACCGCTCCTGCGCCGCCCGCGCCGATCTGGAAATCCTTGGCTGCCTGGATCGCCGCGGTCGTGTCGTTGGATTGGCCAAGCACGGCCGCGCGCGTCTTCTCGCTCAGCGGCTGCCCCAGCAAAATCAACTCCAGCTTTTTCTCCTTGGCCGCGACCTCCGGATCGACAAACCCATCCCCAGACTCCATCGCGGCCTGCCTGCCGGCGACGCCTGGCTCACCCAGCAGCTTGGTCCAATCCGTCCGCACGCCGGGTAGCCGGTCGCCGGCCAGCAACAGCGCGAAGTTCATCCGGCTGACCAAAGCGCCGGTGCTGACCCACGGCTCACTCAGCCACGAATAGCCATTGGGCGTCTGCATTCCGTAGAGCGGCATACCGAGTTTGTCCAGCGCCTGCACCAGGGCGAGCGAGTTGTTCACGGTGGCGCCGCTGGCCCGCACCGCCGATACGACAAACTCCTCCGGCGTCTTCACCTTGGACCGCTCTGCCGCAGGCGCCCAAAACTCCGGCGATTCAAACATCGTCCGCAGCACCGTCTTGATATCGCCATCGCTGGCCAGGAACGACTGCGTCATCTGGTCCACCAGCGCCGGCGGAGGATCGTCGCTGACAAACCGCACGGCCAGCTTGGTGGAGATGAACTTCGCCGTTGCCGGGCTGGTGGCGAGCGTGTGCAGCACCGCCAGCCCCTCGTTCATGCCGTTCTCTTTGATGGTCTTCCCCAGCACCGTCTTCGAACCCGGCTGGTGGCGCCGCTCATCAAACTGGAACTGGAATCCCCCGCCCTGCGCGGGTGGCGCAACCGTCCAGCCCGTGAACACCTTCGCGACCTCGGTCACATCCTTCTGGGTGTAGCCGCCGTTCACGCCCAGGGTGTGCAGCTCCATCAGTTCGCGCCCGTAGTTCTCATTCAGTCCGCGGTCCTTCAGCGCCGCCTGCACCTGCGGGTTTCGTGCGTACCTCGCCATCTGCGGCCCCTGCTTCGCCGCCTGCGAATCCGGCCCGATACTCTGCCAGTTGTCCAGATACATCAGCATGGCGGGGCTCTTCGCCGTGGCCACCAGCAGGTCTTCAAACTTGCCCAGCGCGTTGGGCCGGATTACATCCCGCTCATAAGAGGGAATTAAGAACGGCTCGTTCTGGTTCTTCCTCACATACACGTTGAAGTGGTTCAGCCAGAAGTCGGTCATCACCGCTTCCAACTGGCGGTCGCTGTAGATGTCCCGTAGCAGCCGCACCTGCATCTCCTCGGCGCCGATCATGCGGGTCGAGTTCTGCATCGCCGCAAAGATCTCCCGCTGCTGCGGGCTCAATCCCTGAGTAAACTGCGCCACTTCGGCCGCGCTCAGGCTCTGGCGAAACGCCACAAAGTCATTTGGCGCCATCCCAATCACCTTGCGCATCCGCTCGTCCGGGGGCAGGTTGATGATCTTGACCGCCTCAATGTCCTTGAACAGCTTCTCCACGTGCTGGTCCGGCGCTTGCCCCGGGTCCACCAGCTCCGACTTCGGCAGCATCGCGGTTGAGTTGGCCGCGTCATTCCCCGCCGCGATCGCCGCATAGTCCGGGGCCACCACCGCCATGTTTCCACTGTCCGGCGCAGTGCTGGCTGCTGCTGGAGTGGGGGTCTGCGCAGAGGGGGCACGCCGTTCAATCGGCGCCGGGGCTTGCCCCGCACTCGCCGTCATGGCGTCGCCCTGCATCGCGTTCGTCTCCCCGCCGGGGGCGGTATTCTCCTTCGCCGCAGCTTGCTTCTCTTGCTGCATCCTGTAGAACGCCATCTCGTCGCCGTAGATCGCGCGCTCCACCGGGTCGGTCGGCATCGCCATCCCCGCATTCGCAGGAGCCATCTGCCTGTATCGCGGGCCCATTGGTCTGTTCCCCATGGCCATCTGCCTGTTTCCCTGCTGCTCCATCTGCCGGATCATCTGCTGGCTGGGGTAGCGTGCCAGCAGCTCCGCCTGCGGCAGTTGCATCGCCGGAAACGCCGCCAGCCGCCCATCCAGCGCCGTATCGTCAATTTTCGATGGATTAAGTTGCATCTCGAACCAGCTGGTGAGCCCCATCGCCTCGACCGCCGCAACATCCCCCGGCCTCGGCCCGAACGTGAGGCGGTCCAGCGCATGCAGCACGCGACCCTCGCCCTTGGTCTGCGCGCCGCCGGCGGTTGGCCCGCGCTTGGGCACGGCGGTTGCCGCCAGCAACGGCTGATCCATCATCAAGACGCACAGCACGAAGGCCAGCGCCGCCCGTACCGTACCCAGGTAACCCGCCGTCCACGAGTTGGGCGGATAGATCTCACAGACCCGATTCGGTCCACCGGAAGCTCGCATTGGAAACATCCTCCACGCGCACGGAGCCGCGCGTCCCTAGCTTAGCCCGTTAAATAGACACTCGCCAGTCCGGGCGGGTAGCCGAGGTCGGCAAATCTGCATTCCGCCTCTGGAAACCCCCAAAATGTCCGCCAGTTGCGCCGGCCACTCGATTTCGCGCGCGAGTCCGCCGTTCGCAGCCCAGCCTTGATGTTCAGGACGCAGGCGAGAAATTCCCATTTCGAAGGAACTGGCCCGCCGCATGATGCGTATCATCAAGTAGTTGAAATTGCGACGCTCCCGACCTTCGCTACCCTGGGCAGGGGAATCCAGACCGGTCAAATCAGGCAGATCAGCCTGAACCCTTCGCAGGGCGCGAACATGAGGGACCTGCTTCCGGCAAGGAGTCAATCATGAATCTCCGCATCGTCCTCGCGCTCTCCGTCATCCTTCCTGCAACCGCCGCGCTGGCCGCCGAAGGCACCTTCGATAAGACCCTGATGGTCAGCGGCGCACCCAGCGTCTCCGTCTCCGCCGGCGCAGGCTATGTCCACGTCTACCCGGGAGCCGACAATCAGGTCCACATCATCGGACATGTCCACGCAGATAATGGCTGGTTCGATTCGGACGCCGATGCGCGCGTCAAACAGATCGTCGCCTCGCCGCCCATAGTCCAGTCCGGCAACATCATCACCATCAGCACTCCCGACGACGGTTCCCGCCTCTTCCACAATGTCTTCGTCGACTATGACGTCACCACACCGCGCGCCACTACTCTGAAGGCCCGCGCTGGCTCTGGAGGCATGGAGATCGGCGGGATTCAAGGGACGGTCAACGCCGGCACCGGCTCAGGCTCTATCCATGTCGACAATATCGGCGCAAACTCCCGGCTGGGCACCGGCTCTGGCCGCATTCGAGCTACCGACGTTCACGGCGCAACCACGGTGCAGACTGGATCGGGCAGCATTGAGTTGTCCGTTTCCGCCCCCGGAGACGTTAAGGCGCAAACCGGCTCCGGCTCCATCCACATCGATGGCATCTCCGGTGAACTCCGCGCAGGCTCGGGCTCCGGCTCCATCGAGGTCGGCGGTAACCCAACCTCGGAGTGGCGCGTGGAAAGTGGCTCCGGCAGCATCCACCTTCAGACTGCCCCCGGCGCCCGTTTCAACCTGAATGCCGAGACCGGTTCCGGCTCCATCCACACCGATCGGCCCATCGTGATGCAGGGCAGCCTGAACAACCATCACGTGACTGGGACCGTTAACGGCGGCGGCCCAACCGTCCGCGCCAGCACCGGCTCAGGCTCCATCCGCATCCACTAGAGACACGAATTCCCCATGAATAGGCGCGCGCCCAAGCGCCTTCCCTGGGGGTTACTCCGAGCACCTGTCTCCTACGGATTCGACTTCAGACGCCGATAGCTGTAGTTTGGCACGGCATAGAAGTGCCCGTGATAGTGGGTCACATCGTCCAGTTCGAGTGCCTCATTGTCCTCGACCGGCTTGTCCTCGGACCCGTCCTCTGCCTTTTGCGGAATCAGGTCGACGGCTTGCGTGTCCCGGACTTCGCGGTCTGGGGTATTCACATCGTCCCGGTAAAAGAGCTGATACTCAGCTCTTACGCCAGCCAACATCTTAATCTCGGTCCCGGTCAGGAACGACTTGTCAGTCTCAAAGCGGTTCCCGCCCACGAAAAAGTGGTACATCTTCACCTGCGTTTCCATCGAAAACACCTCAATGGTTCGCAATTATAAGCCGCAGGAACGGGCTAGCCAGTGAGCAGCATCACAGACGCTGCTTCGCGGCCTACTCTCTGGCCACGAACGCCCAGCAGTTTCCCAGGCAGAAATTGGCAACGGAGCAGCACAGGATGGCGATGGAGTTCGCAATCAGCAGGGGAAGGTGCGCCTGAGAGACCAGGATACGCATGAGGCAAAGATTTCCCAACAGGGATACCAGCCCATTGGAAAGATGGAAGCGCACCAGTTGCATCAGCGTGGAGCCGTCGCGGCGGTCGCGCCAGGTGTAGCGCAGGTGCCACACAAAGTTGTGCAGCAGCGCAAGTTCGATGGCGGCGGCTGTGGCATACAAATAGTGGCCCGGCACGCAGCGGTTGATGGCGGCCAGCGCCGCAAGCTGCACCACCATGCCCATTGCCCCCACCAGGTTGAACCTGCAATAACGGATGAAGGGGTTCATGGCAGCGGCTCCTGACGGTAGAGTTCCGCGGTGTGGCGCAGGGTGACGGCAATCGCCATGGCGAACATGATGACCGCGGCGATGGCCCCGCCAAGATCGAACAGCAGCATTCTGTGGCCGAACAGCGTGGCGTACGGATTGCGCAGCGCCGCCACAAGGCCGAGGATCATTAGTATCCGAATCTCGGTGGGCCCGAAGATGCCTTGCGAAAGCTGAAAGCAGGACAAGGTGTACGTCGCCAGGTAGCTCTCGCTGGACAGGATGAGGAAGGCAACCAGCATCGCGATGGCCGTCTGCCAGTGCAGCAGGCCGGAGCAGCCGAGCCCACACATCAGCGCGGTCGACCCGAAGATGTCCACCATGTGGTCCACATAGAAGCCGTAGCGCGGCCTCTGTTGCCGACGCACGCGGGCCAGCGTGCCGTCCAGGCTGTCGCCCAGCCAGTTGAGCGCGACGCACAGAATCACCAGCAGCAGCGCCCGGCGGTCCCAACGCGACAGGCCATAGCAGACTCCCGCCGCTACCTGCGCGGCCAGGCCAAGCAGCGTGAGCCCATCCGACGTAACCCAGGCAGGCGCACGCTCGGCCATCCATACCAGTGCGCGTTTCTCGAGCGATGCCGTCAGTGACTGATTCACCCGCCGCGCCGTCGTGAATACTGGTTCAACGTTAGTGATTACTGTGTGTGCGCTCATGTTCGTGTCCTTTCCAATTGTGTTCCTAGTTCGTTTCCAAGCCGTTCGGCCCCGATTCAATCACCGGCCTCCTCGCTCATCCAGCCGATTCGAAGCACTACGTTGTGCTGCGTGGGATTGGCGAAGGTCCAGTAGTCTCTCAGCTCGATGCGAAGACTGTCGCTGGGATCCTTGGGTTTGCCGAAGCGAGGCAGAGCCAACGCGAGCCCGTAGTCGAGTGCGTGTCCGGTCTCGAATAAGCGGCTGTAGCCGACGATTGCGAGAGGTAGGTATTTGGCCGAAGGTCGCGCCAGCGGGATGTTGCCGTCGAGGCTGATGTATCCGGAAAGATAGCTTCGGTTCGCCTGCGGACCCATAACGCCGACTTCAAAGAATATTGGCAACGGAAAGAGAGTGAGTCCGGCTCCGCAACCTGCTGCTGGCTTGGTCGCTGCAGGTGAGGTACTCACGCCTAAGCTGCAAGAGACGCCCACGCGGTAGGTATGGGAGAAATAAATTTCGCTCGCCTCCGGGGGATATGCCGTCGTCGATGCTGGTTGCGGCGTCGGCGCCTGAACCAAGGCCGGCGGGGCAGCTTGCGATTCCGAAGTAGATGCGCTTGTTCCTTCAGGTGCCTGGGCTGTTGTATTCCCCTGGGCGCTCGCAACCGCCAAAAGCGGCAGGAACATGACAAGCGTAAGAATCTTGTTCGTCTTCATTTGTAGCTCCTTCTATCGAGTGCGTTGCACGTTGCCCGCAAGGTGAACTCCAGCGATTCGCGGGGCACGCTCTCCACGAACGGCCCAATCAGCCACCCGAGGCCGGTGGGGATGGAGCGCGTCAGCGAGACCGACTCGATTTGCATGTACAGTCCGCCGTCGCGTTGCTCGTAGCTCCAGTAGGTGTTCAGCCGCCACAGAAACCCGTGCTCCTGGCTGGGGCTCAGTGTGCGCTCCTTCGCCGTGCCGGCCGCGTCGATCTCCGCGATCCGCGTGCTGCGCGAGATGCTGTATTCGTGCTGCGCATCCAGCCGCGCGAAGGTGACGTCGTACGCCGTATCCATTACCACCGTGATGACATGCTGCTGGCGCACCCGCATCACGACCTGCATGTGGTCGCCCTGCTGTGCCAGCACCCTGGCTTGGAGCACCTGTGGGGCAAAGCGCTGCGGATACGCGCCGAAGTCCTTCATCAAGCGCTCAAAGTCGGCGGCTGTGGCTCCGGGGACGAACGCAGTCCCGCGCCAGTCGTAAATCGCCGCTCCGGGCAGGTTCGTATTCGCGGAAGGCGTGATCTGCTCGACGATGAGTTCGCTGCGGCGCAGGCGGTCCGCAGCCACGGGAGCGAGGAACGCGTCGGTTGACCGATGTTGCTGCGCGAGCCGGGACTCAACCCCGGCTATATAGGAGTTGAAGGCTGAAACCGCCGCAGGTGGGGGCTGTGCCACAACCCGGCCGGAGGCGGCTAGAAGAAGCAGCAGTCCGCAGAGGATGGGGAGGGTTCGGGAGTTCGAGATTGGCCGGCGTTTCATGCACGCAACCATGCTCCTCGCCGGCTCTGGGAAGCAATACATGGAACCTCACTTGTTTGTCACTCGGCAAGTGATTGCAGACACTGAGGTTCTCAGAGGTTGTACATTGCGAGGCCGGGTTGGATCGACAGCTTGATCGGATACACTGGTCGCGGAAAGATATGACCGAATCGTCTGCAGCCCGCCGCTATCGCTTCGGAGCCTTCGAAGCGGACGCCTCCACTGGAGAGCTGCGCAGGCAGGGCATTCGCATCCGGTTGAATGCGCAGCCATTCCAGGTGCTGCTGGCGCTGCTGCAGCGGCCGGGCGAGCTGCTGACCCGCGAGGAAATATCCCGCGAGCTATGGCCCGACGGGACCTTCGTCGATTACGAACATGGTGTGAACTCGGCGGTGAATCGCATCCGCGAAGCCCTGGGAGACACTGCGGGGAGCCCGAGATTCGTCGAAACGCTGGCCCGCCGCGGCTATCGCTTCGTGGCTCCAGTGGAACAGATCGGCCAGAGGGAAGATATCCCGCCTGAGTTGTCGCCCCCGGCATCGCCTGAGCCGAGCGCAACTGCGCCAGAGCCTGACGCCGGACTCTTCAGCGCAATTCTGACGACGCCGGAGGAGCTTCCCAGGACCTCCCATTCCGTGGTGCAGACGCTGTTCGTCCTGTTGCAGGTGATGTACGTGGCCTTCTATGTTGGGGCGCTCGCCAATCTCCCGGAGATTGAGGACCTCTTCTCTCCCCTGCCACGAGAGACGCAGATCGTCGCCGTCCTGATTGCCACCGCCGCGGTCCTGATTCCAGTCCGCGCGTTCCTTATCTCGGCCGCGTTCCTGCGTCCTCCGCGGGCCCGCGAGAAGTTGCTCAGGATGTGGCCGTTTCTGCTGGCGCTGGACGAGCTATGGGCGCTCTCGCCGTTCCTTTTGCTGCACCACATCAGTGTTGGACTGGCTCTGGCGTGCATGGCGCTGCTGGTCTATTCGCCCTTCGCCCAGCGCTCGCTTATCCTGATGGGCGCCGGCGGCGTTGGTCACGATGTCGCAGAGACCGCGCGCTGAACTCCTGATTCTTCGCATAGGTCTGCGAATGCGTGAGCGGAGAATCAGGTCTTATGCTGTTTCCTCTGTCCCCGCCGGAGGTGCCTATGTGCTTGAAATACTGGCGTTTAAGAGCCTGGTTCAGAAAACCTGTTCGCGCAAGAATTCTTTGGTCCTACCTCTTGCCCTGCGCAGTGCGACCGTCCTATAATTCCCGTCGCCTTGCGAAATAGGGTTTTGGGACTCGCTACCTGCGACAGGAGCCACAGGAAATGCGCGTTTCGTCGGGTTCACTTGTTCTCGGCGCCTTGCTGGGCGCGGCCTCCGCGATGGCTGCCGTGGTTGGGATCATCCCGCCGGCCAAGTCTCTTACCGCACAGCGCATTGCCGCGCTGCCGGTTGCGGAACAGGCTGCATGGCTCGAATACCTGCAGCGCTCGACACGCCAATTGCACGAGAGCCAGCAGCAATTCATCGATGAACTGCGGCATGCGGGCTCCGTGAGGCCTCTGGCGGTGATTCCGCCGGTTACGCCGGAGGGTCCGAACGCCAACACTGTCCCACTGAACAAAGACGCGGCGTGGTACGCGGGCCCGGAGGCGGCGCATATCGGAGACGTCGTGCTCTCGTTCCAGACGCCGGAGGGCGGCTGGAGCAAGAACGTGGACATGAGCAAGGACCCGCGGCAACCGGGCGAACCGTACTATTCGTGGGCCGACCGGACCGCCCGGATGGTGATTCCGGGTGATTTTGCGCTGGTGGACGATGTGAGTTGGAAGTTCGTCAGCACCATCGACAACGACGCTACGACAACCCAGCTCCACTTCCTGGCGAAGGTGGGGCTGGCGGCGGGACAGGAAGCGGGCGCGAAGTACCGCACCGGCCTCCTGCACGGCATCGACTACCTCCTCGGCATGCAGTACCCGAATGGCGGATGGCCGCAGGTGTGGCCGCTGGCGGGTGGCTATCACGACGGCGTGACCTACAACGACGATGCGATGATCCAGGTGGTGGAGTTGCTGGATGACGTCGCCCACGGACAAGCTGAGTTCGCCTTCGTCCCTGCCCCAACGCGGGAGCGGGCGCGGGCCAGCGTGGCGCGGGGCGTGCGGTGCATCCTGGCGACGCAGATCGTAGTGGACGGCAAGCCCACAGTGTGGGCGCAGCAATACGATCCGCTGACGCTGAAGCCGGCTTCGGCGCGCGACTATGAGATGCCCGCGCTCTCTTCGGCGGAGAGCGCCAACATTCTGCTGTACCTGATGAGCATTCCTGAACCCACGGCGCAGGAAGTGAGAGCGATCCGCGGCGCCGCCGAGTGGTTCAAGAAGACGGCCATCTACGGACAGACCTTCCCGCGGAATCCGCAGGGGCGCGCGCTGGTGCCCACACCCGGCGCCGGGCCCATCTGGGCGCGCTACTACAAGATCGGCACTGACATGCCACTGTTCGGCGACCGCGACCAGACCATTCACGACAAATTGAGTGAGATTTCGATCGAGCGGAGAAACGGCTACGACTGGTATCGGCCGAATCCGGAGAAAGCGGTTGCACGCTATGCGGAGTGGAGCGCAGCCCACCCGTGACCGTTCCGCCGGGAAATCGAGGCCTTGGCGGTCTAAGACAGTCGGGTAGTAAACAGACTAGGCCATTACGACTTTGTAAAATTGCGGCTTCAAAAAATCAAGCCCAGGGCCCATTTGACAGTGAAAGTCGAGCACGATCCGGCGATGTTCGATGTCGCCGGACCTGAGAACTACATGGAGGCATTTCTATGCGGTCGATCTCGAGTTATCTCTCATGGTGTGCGTCATCCAAAACGGGCGCAGGTTTCCTCGCGCTCCTGCTGGTCATTTTCTGTCTGACCGGGAGCACAGCCAACGCCCAATTGATCGGCACAGGCGCGATTACCGGCACCGTAACCGATCCGACCGGCGCGGTCATCTCTAACGCGACAGTAACTGCGACCGACGTGACCACCAACGTGAAAACGGTGCGGCAGACGACCAGGGCCGGCGACTACAACATCACGCCACTCATCCCGGACAACTATTCGGTCTCGGTAACCGCGCAGGGCTTTGAGCAGTATGTACAGCAAAATGTCCAGGTCAACGCACTGCAGACCGTCTCCTTGAATATAGGACTTACCGTGGGACAGGCGAGCCAGACCGTCACCGTCACCTCCGCGCCTCCCACCTTGGAAACCTCCGACGCAACCCTCGGCGCGGTGTTGGACAACGAGGTCTACGCGGGGTTGCCGCTGCAGATGGACGCCGGCGGCAATGCCGGCCAGCGGCGCGCCACCGACTTTGAGTACCTCATCCCCGGCGTGCAGGCCAATTCCACCCACAACAACAACACGGACAACTCCGGCATCGTCAACGGCAGCGGTCCGGCCGGCGGCGTCACGGACCTCTATATCGAAGGCCTCGACCTGCCCGAGCCCGATCAGGTCGGCGATCCCCGTTTCACCTTCGCCAACTTCAGCGTGGACTCTATCAACCAGTTCCAGACTCTCACCGCCGCCTATTCTGCCCAGTACGCCGGCATGGGCGTTGAAAACTACTCCATCAAGTCCGGCGGAAACGGATATCACGGGTCGATTTACGAGTACTTCCGCAACACCGTGCTCGACTCCTGGGCGTTCACCAGCAAGGTGCCCACGCTGACCGGAGCAGCCGTACCGCCAAGCGGCGTTTGCAGTTACGCGGCCCTCACGGCATCCACCAGTTGGTGCAATCTTGGCGGCCTCAAGCCCCCCGAGATCGAGAACGAATACGGCATCGACCTCAGCGGCCCGATCCTCAAGAACAAACTCTTCCTCTTCTACAACTATGGCCAGTATCGGGCGCAGTTCGGAGCCAAGTATCAAGCCCTCACCATCCCCACCGCAGCCATGCTCGGCTACACCCAAACCGGCACCGCGCTGGGCTACACCGACTTCACCGGCTACTCCGCGGCCACCGGATACAACATCTACGATCCCTCCACCCAGATCGCCGGCTGCCTGGGGACAAGCGGCAGTCCCTGCGTCCGCACTCAGTTCATGGGCATGAAGAACGGTACGCCCACCGCGAATGTCATCAACGGCAGCCGCATCTCCGCGGGGGCAAGTTACTACAACCAGTTCATGCTGCCGTATGAACTGCTGGCCAACCAGAGCCTCTACGCCAATAACATCACCTTCGGCCGTCCCACCGGCAACACCAACTGGTATCAGTCAGGCAGAATCGATTACAACCAGAGCCAGAAGAACCAGCTTTCGCTCATTGTCGCCTTCGGCCGCGACGCCAGCACCGGCACCAACCAGACCGGGGCCGGACAGCTCGGACCGCCCTTCAACACCTCGCAGGTGGTCAAACCCAACACCAGCATTGACATCATCAAGGACGTCTTCACCATCAACGATCACCTCATCAACCAGTTCGCCTTCGGCTACGGCCGTTACAACAGCTTCTCCACCACCCCCAACCTGGTGCCGCTGTATGCGGCGACCACCGCCGGACTAGTGGGCGATCCTCCAGGCCAGGCCGCCAACGGCTTCCCCCAGATTGCCTTCTCCGGCGGCGTCGACAACCCCGGCACCCAGGGCGGCTACGCCTGGAATCTGAAGGCCACCAACGTCTACACCTGGATGGACAACGTGCAGTGGGTCTTCGGCAAACACAACCTCACCTTAGGCGGCCAGTCGGTGGCAGCGCAGTTCAACTACTACGCCGCTATCACACCCTCCGGCCCCATGGACTACACCTTCGCCGCTGCGCAGACCGGCGCATTTACCACCGGCACCAGCATCAACTCGTCCAGCGGCTCCTCGGTCGCCAGCTATATGCTGGGCGCTGCTTCGGCCGGTAGCACGGTAGCCAACTCCCCCGGCCTCGGGTCGCGCTATTTCACGCCCTCCTTCTGGGCCGAAGACGACTACAAGGCGTCCTCAAAGCTAACTCTCAACCTCGGCCTCCGCTGGGACATCTTCCCGCCCATCACCGTGAACCACAACATCTTCAGCTTCTTCAACCCCGCCGGACAGAACTCCATTACGGGGAACCTCGGTACGCTTGAGTTTGCGGGCAGCGGCTCAACACCGGGTTTGTACTGCAATTGCAAGAACCCGTCGCCCACCTACTACGGCAACCTCGAGCCCCGTCTCGGAGTTGCCTATTCCGTGGATCCCAAGACTGTTGTCCGCGCCAGCTACTCCTTCAACTACGCGCGCGGCAACTGGAACAGCGGCAGCCAATCCGGCTCGCCCTCAACCCTTGGCTTCACTCCCACGGCCGCTGCTCCCGCTGGAATCAGTAGCGCTCCCGCCTTCTATTGGGATAACACGGCCTGCTCGCAGAGCGCCGCTGACGGCGTAACCTGCGGCTGGACCGGCTCGATCGTCAACCCCGCCAGCAACCTCCCGGCCGGCGCCGCCAGCCTCGCCGAATATGGCACCGGCGAGACCGTCGCGCTTACCAACACCACCGCGTCCGGCATGACCTACTGGGACCGGCACGATGGCGCACGCACGCCGGAATACATCAACTGGACCGTCGGTGTTCAGCGCCAGCTCCTCCGCCAAATGTCCCTCTCCATCAGCTACGTCGGCAGCCAGGGCCACTTCATCTCGGGCAGCCAGCCCTGGTACAACCGCGACAATAAACTACCGGAGTCGATGGCCGCGTTGGCCGGCTACAACGTCTCTGGCAGCACTGCCACAGCATGCACCGGCAACAACTGCCCCACTCCGCTGCTCACGCAGAAAGCCACGACGACTAACCTCGGCCTCGCCCAGGAGGAGGGCTTCACCGTTCCCAACCCCTACAACACCTCGGACGCCACCTACTACGCCGGCAACAGCGTCTATCAGTACTACCTCGGCTTCCCGCAGTTCAGCGGCCTCAGCGATACCACCGCCTTCGTCGGCAATAGCAACTGGAACGCGCTGGAGGTCTCGCTGGTGCAGCGCCACAGCTACGGCCTCGACCTGATGCTGAACTACACCTACTCCAAATCCATCGACGACCTGGGCACCTTCCGCGTAAACGACAACCCGCGTCTCGACCGTTCCATCTCCACCACCGACCAGCCCCAGAACCTCGCTGCAACCGTCATCTACCAATCGCCCTTCGGCAAGAACGGAATCGGTGGAGACAATTTCTGGGTCCGTTCCTTCGCCGGCGGCTGGGCCCTCTCCAGCATCGTCACTTACCACTCCGGCTATCCGCTGGCCTTCACCGGCACCGGCTGCGGCGGTTCCAGCGTCCTCGGCACCTGCATGCCCAACATCCTCCCGGGCCAGACCGCGCGCACGCTTTCCTATGCCGCACCGCCGGGAGGCATTGTGGCGGCCACCGGCTTCGCCAACACCTTCAGCAGCGTCTACCACTTCAACCCGGCAGCCTTTACCGTGAACGCCGCCGGCTCCTCCGCGCAGTACGGCACCTCGGTGAACACCAACTCAGCGCAGGTCACCTACGTCGGCAACGGCCCCGCGCTCTACATTCCCGGTGGTGCTGCGCGCGTCGGCGCGCTTAACACCTGGGGCATGGGCACCTACAACATCGACCTCGGCCTGCGCCGCACCTTCCCCATCTACGAGTCGGTGAACTTCCAGTTTGAGGCCGACTTCCTCAACGCAACCAACCACGTCGTCTGGAGTTCACCCAGCGGCGGAGTCAACAGCGGGTCCGGGTTCGGCCAGATCACGGCCCTCTCCAACCTCCCGCGCGATGTCCAACTGGCTGCACGCATCAATTGGTAACTTCAAACGGCACGCTCGGCGAAGCAGGCGCACGGATAAATGTTCGGGGGGGGGGATCATCACCCCCCTCAAACATGCTCCAGCGAGGACTCGGTGAGGCTGAAGGGGTGAGAGCCGTCTGACCTCTCAACCTGGCGAGCATTTCCACCTATTGGATGTCGAAGTAGAACACTGCCAGGCCAACGGAACAGCCTGTGCGGAAAACACTTGACACCTCTTTAGGTTCCTGTAACCTTTACGTCTTACCTCCCCGGTACTAGGCGTTACAGGGCCCTCATGCTGTTGGTCTGAAGGTAGTTCCACAGGACAGCGTACCCCCTCCCTCTCTGTCTCACACCAACTCAGCTTCCATCTTGGGAGACCGCTATGCCGCCGCATTGCGCAGCTTGTGTCTCACCCGTTCCGCCCGGCTCCGTGGGCGGTTTCGGAGACCGGTTCGCGACGGTCTGTCTGCGCCGGCTCCGCCGCGACATCGTTCCCTCCAACATCAACCTGGTTCTCTCGTTCATAACCGTCTCCCACGGCAGCATATAGCTGAACGGGAGCGCCAATCCGTCGCATCCCACCAACGCGGCGGGCGCGGAAACCGATGGAGATTCCGATGTCGAAGAGTCGTGCAGGCCTTTTTCTCCCGCTGCTTGTGCTTTCCGTTCACTCAGTCGATGGCGCGGCCCAGGCGGCCCATTTCAACTATGCCCAACTGGCATTCAGCAACGGCTTTTCGGCGCCTGCGGGAGTTGCGGTGGATGCTAGCGGCAACCTCTACGTCGCCGACACCGGCAACAGCGCTGTCAAGGAGGTTGCACCGGGTTGTGTTCTGGCCAGTTGCGCCGTGACGCTGGGCAGCGGCTTCAGCAGTCCCAGAGGAATTGCAGTGGACGCGAGCGGCGACGTCTTCGTTGCCGATAGCGGCAACCAAGCCGTGAAGGAGATGCTGGCGGTGAATGGCAGCATCCCAGCCTCACCCACCATTAACACGCTGGGCAGCGGGTTCAGCTCCCCGGCGGCACTTGCCGTGGACCAGAATGGCAACGTGTTTGTCGCCGACACCGGCAGCAATACGGTGAAGGAGATTCTTTCGGCTGGCGGGTATGCCAGTGTAAGAACGCTGAGCAGCTTCAGCTCTCCCAGCGACGTGTCCGTGGATGCCAGCGGCGATGTGTTCGTTACCGACTCCAACAACGACGTGGTCGAGGAGATGGTGGCTGTCAGCGGCAGCATTCCCGCCTCGCCCACCATCAAGACATTGGCCAGCGGATTCAACCGGCCGGCCGGCGTGGCCGTGGACGCGAACGGCGACGTCTTTCTCGCCGACTCAGGCAACGGCGTGGTGAAGGAGCTGGTTGCCGTCAACGGCAGCATTCCGGCTTCGCCGACAGTGATCAGCTTTGGCACCGGACTGGGGACCCCCACGGACGTGACGCTGGGCGCAAACGGCGCAATCTACACCACGGACCCCAGGAACAACAACGCAGTCGTGCTGGACACCCAGGCAGTGAATCTCGGGACCGTATTCGTCCATTCCGACAGCGGTATTTTCACTCTCGTTTTCACGGTCACCAGCAGCGGGACGATGGGCGCGCCCCGATTGCTGACCATGGGCACGAGCGGATTGGACTTCGAGGCCATCTCCAACGGAACGACCTGCATTGCGGGCAGCGTCACTGCCGGCTCGACCTGCATCCTCAAGCTGTACTTCAATCCGCAGGCGGCAGGTGTGCGCAACGGAGCCGCCGTTCTCGATGACGGAGCAACACCGGCCAATGTGCTGGCGACGGTGTATCTGACGGGAACCGGCTACGGTTCCCTGGCGGATTTCCCTCCGGGAACGATCTCGGCCATCGCCGGCAATGGGACCCAGGGATTCAACCATGACGGCTTCGCAGCCACCGCCTCGGAACTGAGCAGCCCAGGCAGTGTTGCATTCGATGGCGCGGGAGACATCTACATTGCCGATACCGGGAACGGGCGCGTTCGCGAGGTGAATGCAACAACCGGCGTGATTACCACCGTAGCCGGTGGCGGCAGCGGCTGCGGCGGGCAGACCGACTCGCTCGGCGACGGATGCGCCGCCACCAGCGCAACCCTTTCCAACCCGGATGCCGTCGCTCTCGACGGTGCGGGCAATCTCTACATCGCGGACGCGGGCAACCATCGCATCCGCATGGTGAACGCGTCCACCGGAGTCATCGAGACTGTGGTGGGCGGAGGCAGCGGCTGTGCCGGACAAAGCGATGCCCTGGGCGATGGCTGCGCCGCCACCAGCGCAGAGTTGTCCAGTCCTTCGGCCATTGTGCTGGATGGCGTGGGTAATCTGTACCTCGCCGACACCCAGGATGGCGTGCGCATGGTGAGCGCCGTTACCGGAACTATCGCAGAACTCGCCGCCGTTGGCAGCCCCGCGGGCCTGGCGCTGGATTACGCGGGCAACCTGTATGTTTCGGAGTCCGTTAGCGCCCTGGTGCAAAAGGTGAACCTGCAGACCGGAGCCATCACCACAGTGGCGGGCGGCGGCATCGGCTGCCCGGGCGAGACCGACTCAAGCGGCGACGGGTGCCCGGCGACCCAGGCGAAGCTGACCAGTCCTGGCGGCATCGCACTCGATCCCGGCGGGAACCTCTACATTGCCGATCAGCCGGCAGGCCTGATCCGCGCGGTCAGTGCGTCCGCTGGTCTGATCACCACGGCGGCCGGCGGCGGCACCGGTTGTGCGGGGCAGACCGACACCGTCGGAGATGGCTGTCCCGCGACCAGCGCCCAGATCGCACCATCCGCAATCTCGCTGGATGCGAAGGCCAACCTCTACATCACCGATACCGCTGGAGAGCGCGTGCGCAAGGTTGACGTGGCCGATCCGCCCTCGCTGGCCTTCCCCAACACGCCGGTGGCTACGGTGAGCCCAACCATGTATGTCACCGCGGAGAGCGTGGGCAAGGCGCCGCTGAACCTGGGGGGATACAGCGTCCCGGGCGACAGCGGCTTCGGGATCGACGAGACCAATAGCACCTGCGCGGTGACCACGCGGGTTCTCACTCCCGGGCAGACGTGCATTGCCGGGCTGACGTTTGCGCCGGGATCGACGGGCCCAACCAGCAGCGCGGTGTCGTTTGTGGATGACGCGCCGGGCAACGCGCCGGGCGGCGGGCAGAATATTCCGGTGTCGGGCACTGGCCTGCCCGAGGTCACGCCACCGGCCCCGGTGATCACCAGCAGCCCGGCCAGCACCACCATCGCGACCTACGCAACCTTCACCTTCACCGACACGGAAAACGGCATCAACTTTAATTGCAGCCTGAACTCGGTGCCCTACAGCTCCTGCCAGAGCGGAATCACCTACCCGTCGCTGACGACCCCCGGGATCTACACGTTCTATGTGGAAGCCGTCGACGACCTGGGGACGACCAGCACCACTGGTACCTCCTATACATGGCAGGTGGTCACTCCCCCGCCCATTCCAACCTTCAGCAACGGACCAGCGTCGACCACTACACTGACCACCGCGTTCTTCACCTTCGCGGACACGCAGGTCGGGGTCACCTTCCTCTGCAGCCAGGACAGCGCCGCCTTTGCGCCATGCGCCAGCCCAGTCAGCCTGGCCGGGCTCACTGTCGGCGCGCATACCTTCGCCGTGGAGGCGCAAGCAGGCCCGGGCATCGTAAGCGGAACCAATACCCTTTCGTGGTCCATCAATCCTCCGCCTCCGCCAACACCAATTGCCACACCCGCGAGCAACACCGCCGCGAACTTCGGAACGGTCCTGGTGGGCCAGACGAGTTCGAGTAGCACCCTCACCTTCACCTTCAGCCTGGGCGGAACGATTGGCAGCGTCGGCGCGTTGACCCTGGGAGCGCCCAATCTCGACTTTGCTGTTCTCAACACCAGCACCTGCGTTGCCGGTCATGCTGTTGCCACCGGCAGTTCCTGCAGCGTCGATGTAACCTTCACGCCAAAGTTTGCCGGTTCGCGCTATGGCGCGGTGGTGCTGAAAGACGCGTACGGCAATACCATCGGCACGGCTTACGTGCAGGGCACGGGTTCGGGTCCGCAGGTGAGCTTTTCGCCGTATGCGCAGACCAGTCTGGGCGGCGGATTCGCCACGCCCTCTTCCATCGCGGTCGACGGGCTGGGCAACGTCTATGTCGCCGACGAAACCGACGCCGTAAAAGTGATCCCAGCGGGCTGCACCTCGGCAGCTTGCATGACCACTATCGGCCAGGGCTTTCTGGACGTGTCGGAGCCTGCCGTGGATGGGGCAGGCAACGTCTTTGTTCTCGAACAGCTCAGCGGATCGTTGCTGGAAATTGCGCCGGGATGCACTTCGGAGAACTGCGTCAAGACCCTCAGCTCGACTCTGTCGACCCCGCTCGACCTTGCCGTGGATGCCAGCGGCAATGTGTTTGTCGCCGACGCGGGACCCGTATCCGCCGGCAATTCGGTCACCTATCCCAATGGCAGCTTGAAGGAGTTCACCGTAGCCAGCGGTTACGCAACGGTCAATACCCTGGCCACGGGCATCAGCCTGTTGAACAGCGTGGCGATTGACAGCGCGGGGAATGCCTTTATCGGCATCGGCAACGACCGGGTCAACTCGGCCATTGAAGAGATTCCGGCAGCGGGCGGATATAGCACAACCAATGTGCTGGACACCGCACTCTACTCGCCGTCCAGCCTGCGCATGGATGGTGAGGGGAACCTCTACTTCATCGACTTCGGCAATGCCGCGGTGAAGCTGCTGACGGCTGGTTCGAACTACACCGCCATAGCCACGCTCGTCTCCTATGCGACATCCGCCGTTCCCTACGGAATTGCGTTGGATGGCAGCGGGAACGTCTACACGGCAGTTCCGGACGTGCAAGGGGGCGGAGTCTTCAAGCTCGATTACGCCGATCCGCCCAGCCTGGCATTCGCAACCACCAGCGTCGGGTTGACCGACATGGTCGATGGCACGGAGAGCGTGGTGCTCGAGAACATCGGGAATGCGACCCTGAATCTGGCCAGCGTGACGCCGCCCTCGGCAAATTTCAGCATCGTGGGTGCAGCCACGACCTGTTCCAACTCGTCGACGGTGGCGGCGGGCTCATTCTGCACCCTCGGCGTTCAGTTCGCTCCCACTGCGGCAGGCGCTCTTTCCGGCTCGGTCACATTCACCGATAACGCTCTGAATGTCTCCGGAACGACGCAGAAGGTAACTCTCTCCGGCGCGGGCGACAGCAACGCAGCTCCGCCGCCGGCCCCCACCATCACCAGCGAGCCGGCGAACCCCAGCGGAATGGCCACCGCCACCTTCGCCTTCACCGACTCGCAGGCGGGCGTCACCTTCCTGTGCAGCCTCGATAGCGCGGCCTACGCGGCTTGCACCAGCGGCGTCAGCTATCCCTCGCTTGCTAATGGAGCACACGTATTCGCGGTGCGCGCAGCCGACGCGCTGAACGATCAGGGCGCCGCAACCACCTATAGCTGGACCATCACCGCCCTGCCGCCTCCCAACATCGATCAGGCGCCGGCCAACCCCACCACCGCAACCACGGCTGCGTTTAGCTTCAGCGATGCAGGCGCGGGAGGGAGTTTTGTGTGCAGCCTGGACGGCGCCGCGTACTCGGCATGCGTCAGCGGCATCTCCTACTCCGCGCTGGCCAACGGTTCGCATACCTTCGCGGTAGAGTACAAAAGCGCATCAAGCGTGCTGAGCGCGCCCGCCGCCTTGACGTGGACCATCGCCGCCACACTCGCCTTCCAACCGGGCAGCACGCAAGCCTTTGGCACGGTTCCCGTGGGCCAGAGCGGTTCGATCTCCCTGACCTACACATTCACCGCGTCCGAGACCATGGGCAGTCCGGTTGCGCTCACTGAGGGAGCGCCCAATCTCGACTTCGCCGTCGCCGGCGGCACCTGCTCTTCGGGCAGCTTTACCGTGGGCAACACCTGCACGGTGAATGTGACCTTTACCCCCCAGGTCTCCGGCCTGCGCAGGGGCGCCATCCTTCTGCTGAATAACACCGGCAACACGGTAGCGATGGTCTATGTGTATGGAATCGGCGCGGGACCGCAGGTCGACTTGCTGTCGGGCTACACCTACGGCCCGGGCAGCGAGACTTCGATCGGCGGCGGCTTCTCCTCGCCTGCGGGCATCGCAGTCGACGGCGCCGGCAACACCTACGTTGCCGACAACGGGGCCGACGCGGTGAGGAAGATACCCGCCGGCTGCACGTCGGCCAGTTGCGTTATCACCCTGGGCACGAATATGAACTCCCCGTACAGCATTGCGGTTGATGGCGCCGGCAATGTCTACGTGGGTGAGATCGACCCCAGTATCATCCAGGAGATTCCGTACGGCTGCAGCTCGCCCAGTTGTTTTATCAGCCTGGGAAGCGGGTTCTTCGGGCCGCAAGGCGTCGCCGTCGACTTCTCCGGCAATGTCTTCGTTGCCGACTACGCCAATAACGCTGTCAAAGAGATGCCGCCCGGCTGCGCATCGTCCAGTTGCGTCAGAACGCTGGGCAGCGGCTTCATCGGTCCCGAAGCCATCGCTGTCGATGCCGGCGACAACGTGTTCGTTATCCAGTACGGGCTCAGTTCGAGTGCCGGATCAGGCACCACAGGGTGTAACAGCACCCTGTGCATCTCCAACACGGTTGCGTTGATGGAGATCCCGGCCGCAGGTGGATACTCGACCGTCAAGACGCTGGTGACGGGCTTCAACTCGCCCATCTACCTCGCGCTCGATGGCAACGGCAACGCGTTTATCACCGAATGGAACTCCGGAAATGGCGAGGTGCAGGAGGTGACCGCTGACAGCGGATACGCCTCGGGGCAGCCCCTGAACATCAACTGCGGCTCATCTTCCGGCGCATTCTGCGACCGCACCGGAGTGGCCGTGGATGGACGCGGCGATATTTATGTAGGCGATTCCGACAACCATAGCGTGTTGAAGATGAACTTCAACACCGCGCAGCCGCTCACATTCGCCACACCCACAGACGCTGGAAGCATAGACTACACCGACCTCAGCGAAACCACGTTCATCCTCAACAACGGCAATGCGCCCCTGAATATCAGCTCCCTCGCGGCGAGCACCAACTTCCTCGAATTCAACGGCGTCGATCCGTGTTTCACGTCGGCTCCGCTTGCGCCCGGGTCCCTCTGTTCGGCCGCCGTAGCATTCGCGCCCACCACCTCCGGGCCGCTCACCGGCACGCTGACGTTTACTGACAACAACCTCAATGGCGCCGGCGCAACCCAGCAGGCGGCGCTCTCCGGCACTGGTCTGCCTCCCGCTCCGACCATCACATCCGAACCCGCAAACGGTTCAGCGACGGGCACAGCCACATTTGCGTTCACTGACTCCGCCTCCACCGTCACCTCCTACCTGTGCAGTCTCGATGGCGCAGCCTACGCGCCGTGCAGCAGCGGCGTCACCTACTCCAGCGTGGCGCTCGGCTCGCATACCTTCTCCGTGGAAGGCAAGGACAGCTTCGGCAACATCAGCCCGGCAACCTCCTACACCTGGGTGGAGATTCCGTCGTCGTTTGTGCCGGCGCCGGTGCTTACCTCCATGCCGGGCAACCCCACTATCTCGACCGCCGCGACATTCACATTTACCGACGGCGAGCCGGGCGTGGGTTATTCCTGCGTGTTGTTGGACACCACCACGTTCGCGATTTCAGGAGGAGCTTGCATCAGCGGCGTCACGTTTACCACCGTGGTGGGCAATTCCTACGAGCTGATCTTGACCGCCGGCGATGCTTACGGCAACAGCAGCACCGCCGTTACCTATAGCTGGTCGGTGGTGGCCTCGATCCCACCCCCGCCGCCGCCGTTGCCCGCACTCACTGCCGGCAACTTCGGCAGCGAACCGGTAGGGCAGACCACCGCCGCCATGACGCTCACGATTCCCTTTACCAGTAACGGCACTGGGACCATTGGCAGCATCACCGCGGTCACGCACGGCGCTCCCAACCTGGACTTCGCTCTCGCCTCCGGAGGCACCTGCGCGGTCGGAGCTACCTACACTGCAGCCACCACCTGCACGGTGAAAGTCACCTTTACGCCGACGCTGACCGGCTATCGCAGGGGCGGTGTGGTGGTCCTGGACACCTCGGGGAACACCCTCGCCATTGCCTATATTCAGGGCGTCGGAACAGCTCCCCAGATCAGCTTCCTGCCCGGCATTGTCAGCGTCTTTGCCGGTGGCTTCGAGCAGCCCCTGGACGTGGCGGCCGATGGCGCTGGGAATATCTACGTCGCCAATTACACCAGCACGCAGATACAGGAGTTTCCTGCAGGATGCCACCAGGCATCGTGCTCCAAACTGGTTGCGGGGATGGCCGGAGGCATGTCGGTGGACGGGGCCGGAAACCTGATCATCGGCGGCGGCAACGTAGTCTACATGGTTCCACCGGGCTGCGATTCCGTGCTGTGCCAAATTCCGATCGGAGCGAATTGGGTCTACCCGTATGAGCTCACTGGTGCGGGCCCGTCGTTCATGGACGGCGCGGGAAACCTCTACATCGCGGACGTGTACAACTACGGAGCGATTCCTGAGGCCTTTGCGGCCAACAACTACAGCCAGCCGGTGGAATTGGGCAACGGATACAGTTATGTCGGCCCCCGCCAAGTGGTGGCCGACGTCAATGGCAACGTTTTTGTTGCCGACTACGGCAACGGCGGTTTGGAGCTTCCGGCTGGATGCGTGACCGCCAGTTGCGTCAAGAGCCTGTTCGGCTCCAGTGAGGGCTTCATGACGGGCCTTGGCCTGGATGGTGTTGGCAACGCCTACTTCGTCAACTACCAAACCGACAGCGCTGTCGTGGAGGCCACCGTCGCGAGCGGATACTCCTCGTACGGCATAGTGGACTCCGGCTTCATCGCCAGCGAAGGTCTGGGCGTCGACGATCTGGGGAACGTCTATGTTCCCAACAGCCAATACTATGTCACGTCAACCAACAAGACCATTCAGGAGATTGATTTCAATACGCCTCCTACGATCACCTTCGCCACGTCCACCGCGGTGGGATCGACGGACACCACCGACGGCGCGCAGACAGCCACGATCAAGAACAATGGCAATCAACCGATGACGTTCAGCGGCTTCTCCGTATCGAGCCCAAGCTTTGCGATCAACAGTGCCGCCACCACCTGCTCCACCACCACGCCTCTGGCAGCGCAGGCCACCTGTAACGTGGGTGTCACCTTTGCACCCACATCGGCAGGCGCACTCACCGGGACGCTCACGGTCACGGACAACTCGTTGAATGCGTCCGCGGCGGTGCAGTTGATTCCACTCAACGGCACCGGCACGGGAACCTCGTCGCTGACCGCAACCACCACCGCGCTTCAAGCCAGTTCCGGCACCGTAATCGTGGGCGCCACTCTTACCTTGACAGCCACCGTAACCCCCAACAGCGGATCGGTAGTTCCCACCGGCACGGTCACGTTCACGGCCGGCGGAGTTGTGCTGGGCACCGGCACTCTAAACGGTTCCGGCGTCGCTACCTTCAGGACGTCGAAGCTCGCCGTAGGATCGTACTCGATTGTCGCCAGCTACGGCGGAGACAGCAGGAACTCCAGCAGCACTTCAACGGCAGTCAGCGTCACCGTGTCGCCGGCCGTGGTTTCCACAACCACTGTCCTGAGCGCCAGCCCCAGCGTGCTTCCCGCAGGTAACCCACTGACCCTGTCGGTCGAGGTCCTGCCCGCATCCGGCTCGGGAACGGCCACCGGCACAGTCACCTTCTATGACGGCGCCACTTCGATCGGCACCGCAACCCTGAATGCCAACGGCCAAGCCACCCTGACCAACACAACCCTGGCTGCGGGCTCTCACACTCTTAAGGCAGCGTACGGCGGCGACAGCAACGACACCGCCAGTACCTCTGCGCCAATCAGCGTCACCATTCAGCCCGTCGTCTCAACCACCACTGTTCTCCAGGCCAGTTCCAACCCCATCGCCACCGGCAGCTTCGTCACCTTCACCGCTACCGTCAGACCTGCCTCAGGGTCGAACATACCCACGGGCATCGTCACCTTCCTCGATGGAACAACCTCAGTGGGGGCCAGCGTGCTCAATTCCAGCGGTGTCGCTACCCTCACCATCAACACGCTTGCACTCGGCGCGCACTCCATTACCGCATCCTACCCGGGCGACACGTACGACCATGCCAGCACATCTTCGCCGCTCAGCCTCACTGTCTCCGCGTCGGTTGTATCCACGACCACCCAGCTCAGCGCAAGCGCCGCCTCGGTCCCCGCCGGCGGCAGCGTAACCTTCACCGCGGCGGTCGTACCCACCAAGGGAAATGGAACTCCCACCGGCAGCGTCGTCTTCCTGGACGGCTCGCAGCCGCTCTGCACCGCGACACTCAACACCAACGCGTCCGCCACCTGCACCTCCATCTTCACTCAGATGGGCGCGCACTCCATCACTGCCTCTTACGGCGGCGACAGCGGCGATTTCGCCAGCGTATCGTCCGCACTCACCCTCAACGTAGGCGTCGACCCCTCGGCAACCACGCTGCAGGCTAGCACCAATAGCATTGCCGCAAACAATCCCGTCACCCTGCTGGCCAACGTAAGACCAACCGTCGGCAGCGGGATACCCACCGGCACCGTGACCTTCCTCGACGGATCGACCACCCTCGGAACGGCCGCCCTGAATTCAAGAGGCTCGGCTTCCATCAGCACCTCCGCTCTCGCCGTGGGCATCCACACCCTCACCGCCACCTACGCAGGCGACAGCAACAACCTGCCCAGCAACTCAGGTTCAGTGCTGCTGTCCGTCACCGTGCTGTCCACCACCACCGAACTGGACGCCAGCGCATCGTCCGTGGCTCCTGGCTCCAGCGTCACCTTTACCGCAAGCGTCATTCCGTCGTCCGGCACAGGGACCCCCACCTCAACCGTTACCTTCAAGGATGGCGCCGCAACCCTCGGCACGGGAACCCTCACCGCGGGCGTCGCCACCTTCACCACATCTTCCCTTGCGCTTGGGTCGCATTCCATCACCGCCGTCTATAGCGGCGACTCCAAGGATGCCGCCAGCACCTCCGGCGTGGTGGAAGTGACCATTGCCGGCACCTCCGTCGCAACCAACACCGCGCTCCATAGCAGCACCAACTCCCTCACCTACGGCGGCAGCGTCACCCTTACGGCTACAGTGACGCCCACATCCGGAAGCGGAGTTCCCACGGGCACCGCCAGCTTTATGGATGGTTCAACTCCGCTGGGCTCAGGTTCGCTGAATGGCTCCGGCGTCGCCACATATTCCACAACTTTCCTCGCCGTCGGCTCGCACTCCATCACCGCGAGCTACAGTGGCGACAGCAGGGATAATGCCAGCATTTCATCGGCTGTGAACGTGAGTGTCACCGCCGCTCCCGCCCCTCAAGTCTCTCTCGAGCCTCTTTCCCTCGTCTTCACCGCGGCGAACGGAAGCACCAGCACTGTGCAATCTGCAACTCTCACGAACTCCGGCAACGCTGCGCTCACCATCAATCAGATCGGTGTCGTCGGCGCCAATCCCGGCGCCTTCAGAGAGACGACCACCTGCGGGAGCACGCTAGCCGCCGGGGCGAACTGCACCATCTCGGTCGCGTTTGCGCCAACGTCGGTGGCCGGCTACCTGGCAACTCTAAGTGTTTCAGACAGCGCAACCGGCTCGCCGCACACTGTGGAACTCAGCGGCTCAGGCACGCCGGCGACCGCTTCCCAGGCGGTGCTGAGCCCGAATCCGCTGGCGTTCCCGAGTACCCTGGTTGGCACGGCCGCCGCGACGCTGCCCATGACGCTGTCGAACCCGGGAACCGCCGCGCTCACGATTACCGGCATTTCGGTCACGGGGACGAATGCGAGCAGCTTCGGCCAGAGCAATAATTGCGGCACATCCCTCGCCGCCGCAGGCAGTTGCACCATCACCGTCATCTTTACCCCGGCATCCACCGGCAGCCTCAGCGCCTCGATCTCGGTTGCCGACAACGCCACCGGTTCTCCACAAACCGCCGTACTCAGCGGTATCGGCACCCAGCCGCAAGCGCTCCTGAGCCCGAATCCGCTGGCCTTCCCGAACACGCTGGTTGGGACGGCGGCGACGGCGCTGCCCATGACGCTGTCCAATCCGGGCACGGCTGCACTCACCATCACCAGCATCTCGGTTACCGGCGCGAACTTCAGTAGCTTTGGCGAGAGCAACAATTGCGGATCCTCGCTGGCAGTCGGAGCCACGTGCACCATCACGGTTACCTTCACCCCAGCCTCCGCCGGAAACCTCAGCGCCTCGATCTCCGTCGCGGATAATGCCACCGGGTCGCCGCACACAGCCGCTCTCACCGGAACCGGAACCGCGCCTCAGGCCGTGCTCAGTCCGAATCCGCTGGCCTTCCCGAACACAACGGTCGGAACTCCCGCGACGGCACTGCCCATGACGCTGTCCAACCCGGGCACGGCTGCACTCACCATCAACAGCATCTCGGTTACCGGCGCCAACTCCGGTAGCTTCGGCGAAACCAATAACTGCGGCTCTTCGCTCGCTGCCGGAGCAACCTGCACCATCACTGTCAGCTTCACCCCAGCGTCCGCCGGAAACCTCACTGCCTCGATCTCCGTCGCAGACAACGCCGCCGGGTCGCCACACACAGCCGCTCTCACCGGAACCGGGACCGTGCCGCTGATTCCCCAGGCCGCTCTTAGCCCGAACCCGCTGGCTTTCCCGAGCACCACGATTGGCACTCCGGCAACGCCGCTCCCGATGACGCTGTCGAACTCCGGCAACGCCCCCTTGACCATCACCAGCATCTCCGTCACCGGCGCCAACGCCAGCAGCTTCGGCGAGACCAACAACTGCGGCGCCTCGCTGGCCGCGGGGGCGTCCTGCACCATCACCGTCAGCTTCACGCCAACCTCCGCCGGTAGTCTCAGTGCCGCAATCTCGGTGACGGATAATGCAGCCGGCTCGCCGCAGTCGGCCGTCGTCACCGGTACAGGAAGCGCGTCGACCTACGCGGTCAGCTTTCCCTCGCCCTCGCAGTCGGTCGCACCCGGCACCTTGGCCCAGTTCAACCTCACGGTCAATCCGCTCGGAGGCAGCTTCAACAATCTGGTTACGCTCTCCGCGACCGGCTTGCCCCCGGGAGCAACCGTTTCATTCCTGCCGCCCGCTGTCACTCCCGGTAGCGCAGGCGCGTCCAGCGTGATGTCCATCCAGACGCCCACCGGCCTGGCCCATCTGGCCCTCCCCGGTTCACGCCGGCAGCGCCCTGTGCCTCTATTGGCCCTACTCGCTGGCCTCCCGCTTCTGGGACTCGCCGCCGGCCGCCGCCGATTCAGGCAACGATGGATACTCCTGGGTGTGGCAGCGCTTGCCGCTCTTCCCATGCTGGCCCTTAGCGGATGCGGCGGAGGCTATTTCGGTCCCCCTCCTCAGACGTACACGATCACCGTCACCGGAACCAGCGGCTCGCTCGCAGAGTCCACCACCATCAGCCTGACCGTGCAGTAGGAGAAGACAGATGCGATTTCGCAAGACCGCCCTGCTCATTGCTTTCATCGCACTCTCGTCCTCTCTCTTTGCCCAGAAGCGTCCGCCCGAAACCTTTGGCATCGGTCCCGGTCAGACGCCGGTTCTCGAGACCAGCCTCGGCTACACCTTTCTCCACGCCAACGCGCCTCCAGGCCAGTGCGGCTGCTTCTCGGCCAGCGGAGGCTATGGCTCGGCTGTCTTCAATTTGCCGCGCGGCTTCAGCATCGTCGCCGACCTCGCCGCCGTCCATGCCAACACCGTCGGCGCCACCACCCAGTCGATCACAGTATTCAACTATCTCTTCGGTCCCCGCTACTCCTTCCGCACCCTCTCCCGGCGTTTCCTGCCCTACGCACAGATGTTGGGCGGCGCTTCGACGGAGATGTCGAGCTACTCGGCGGTTCAGGATCAGAGCGGCAAGGCGTTCAGCGTCGGCGGCGGCGTCAGCACCACCCTCCACCCCCATTTCGGCTGGACCATCGTGGAAGCGGACTGGATCCATTCCTACCTGCCCAATGCGCAGAACAACCTGCAAAACGACCTGCGCATCAGCAGCGGCTTCACCTTCCGCCTCGGACCGCGCTGACCAGGTCAAGAGCACACCCCACCGAGTCGCGTTAGCGTACTGAGAACGCCGTTTTCTTGATTCCCCACAAATCAGAAGCTGCATAAGAGAAAGTCTTTTGCGCTGGTGAGCACTTTCTCTCGCATCGCGGGTTCTGGCAGCATGCGTGCAATTTCAATTGCCCCGATCATCGTTGAAAAGATCGAAAAGAAGGCGCGCTCTTTGTCAACAGTTCGCTGTCCCGGCATAAACGGAAGCATCCGATCCTTGTAATTCACAAGCTCGGCAAAGATCTGGCCCTTCATTTTCTTGCCGACCCGCGCCATCTCGGGAGCAAGTGCGGGCAGCGGACAGCCACGCTCAACGTGATCGCAGTATTCGAGACTTAAATAGGTCTTCACAATCGCCTTCCACGCTGTCTCAGGGTGCGACTGCTCGGCCGCATGAGCCAGTTTGTCGGCGATCTCCCGGAAAGCCTCCCGGAGCGACTCCAGGAGCAGCTCGTCCTTGCTCCCGAAGTGTTTGTAAAAACCTCCGTGCGTCAAACCAGTGTCACGCATCACCGCTGCAACCCCTGCGCCGTTCAGACCCTGGGTGCGTACGCGTCGCGAGGCGTCTTTCACAATCTTCCGATGGACTTCCGC
This sequence comes from uncultured Granulicella sp., assembly GCA_964489045.1. Taxonomy (GTDB): domain Bacteria; phylum Acidobacteriota; class Terriglobia; order Terriglobales; family Acidobacteriaceae; genus Edaphobacter. Next base: position 28,763 of record CAZAXI010000020.1, read on the forward strand.
TTTGTGTTCAGGTCGGTAACGCATGGCTCATTGTAGGATGCCGGCCATCATCTCACGGTGCAATCCGTCCGTCGCCCCGTCCGAATAAATCCTGAATCTGTAGGATGATGTACATAATCCTATGTGGCAGGAGGCCAAATGTCGCCGCAAACACTCTTCCAAACGCATCTTGTTCTAGGTTATGTCGCGTGCCTGCTCTGCTTCCGCGCGTACATCCTGCCCAGACTCCGCTCGATGGACCGGATCGAAGCGCACCGCGCCATCGCAACGCTGCACAGCTTCCGCTTCTTCGGGCTCGTCTTTATTCTTCCCGGCGTCGTCGGCCCCAACCTGCCCGCCGGCTTCGCCACCTTCGCCGCCTACGGCGACTTTGCAACTGGGATACTGGCCATCCTGGCGCTTCTCTCGGTAAGAATAAGTCCGCTCTTCTGGTCGCTCGTCGTCGCCTTCAACCTTGCGGGGACAATCGACATCGTCATCGACTATTACCACGCTATTAAAGCCGGCCTTCCCGCAATAGCCGGACAACTGGGCTCCACATATGCCATCCCTATCCTCTACGTGCCTATGCTGATGATCACGCATCTTGTCGCGCTCTATTGGTTAGTGCGTCCAGCGGGCTTGCAAGCAGCGGAATACCAAGATGCTGCAGACGCATGCAATTCACTCAACCACCAGGACAACCGTCGTTGAATGGGACAATCGCGGCCGCAGGAAATGTGGTGCCTCCGCGTGGACTCATCGGAGCCTGCGCTTCAGGTTGAGCAGGCAACGTCCCGCCCAATGCGCGCAATCGGCATCCTGCGAATCGGCAACACACCGTTGCCACATGCTGCCGCAGCGCCCGCCGCAAATGGGGCACGGCCTTTCCATCGCAAATCCGTCACACTGCGGGCAGTCGGGAGTCGATTGCCTCGCATTCCAATCGGCGCCGCAGCGTGTGCAGATCGCCGCCATGTTATTGCGCGGCCAATTGCTGGATGGGCTTGCCGCTTTGCTGCACAAGAAATGCCAACTGCGCAGGAGTGAAGTAGATGAGTTCCACCTGCGTGGACAAGGGCTGGCCTTGTGCAAAGTCAATTTCGAAAACGTCGGTATTGTTTTGCGCATTGTGGATGTCTTTGATGGCCGCGATCGCGGAATAGGGATATGTCTCCTGGTGCATGCTCCACAGGCGATGCAGCACCATATCGTTCTGGCGGAGGACGAGTTCATTCATGGCGGCGAAATAACTCAACAATGCGCCGCACGCGAGACACAGGACCCCCATGGCCGCAAACATGCGCAGGGCGTCGAATTTGGCGTTGACGTTGGAGAAGATGCGGAATTCGCGCGCGCCGTCGGGAAACATCAAGTTGTTGAGCACGCGTACGAGGAAGCCCGCGATGGCGCAGCCCGTAAGTGCAGCGGGAAAATACCAGAACTCAGAATCGGGGCGCAACGTGAAGACGGCGGAGGGATCGTTGCCGGTGCGGCTTGCCGCGTAGGCAAGCAGAGCCGCGTGCATCGCAAAGACGTTGCCCACGGCCAGCACCAGATACTCGAGCGCGTTGATTCGTTCCCACTTGAGGTACTTGCGCTTGAGTTCTTCAAGCGACGTGCCCTCAGGCAGGGTTTGACGCAGCGGGAAAAGCCGCGCCACCAGGCGAATGATGAGCGGCCCATGAACGGTCACCTCTGACATGGCTCGCCTCTTTCTGGATCGGGCTTCGACGCGCCCAGCATAACACCGGCACGCATACGAGAAACAAGAAAACCGTTAATGAGTACATGGGCCCGGCCCCACCCGCGACCTTGGACCGAAAAGAGCCGTTTGACCAAGAGGGGGGGCTATGCTACGCTCTCAAAACTCAGGACTCCTGCTCCTGAATCGGCCTCCTCCCCGATATTCTTCTTCCCTGTCCCGGCCCTTGTTTCGGTGGGAGAACGGAAACATGCCAAGTTGGCTGCCGACTGTCGGTCTGCTGGCGATCCTGCTCCTCTTCTGGCTGGAACGGCGCCTGATCGGAGGCAGGGCCACTCTTTCCTTTTCGCGTTTTAGTGAGACGTTTTCGCTGGGTTGCGTGGGTGCGACCCTGGGGGCGCTGTTGTTGCAGCGGATCGTGCTGCAATTCCTTTCCATCAATACCGCGTCATGGACCTGGGGACCGTTTATCGAGGAACTTGCCAAGGCGGCTCCGGCCGCAATGCTGGTGATTTTCTTCGCCGCCGCCCGCTGGTTGTCTCTCGCGGACCTGGTCTTGCTGGGCCTGGCCTCGGGCCTGGGATTCGAATTTGTCGAAAGCAATCTGCGCCTGCTTGCCAGCGGAGGAGGGAGCAGCATTCCTGGGCTCTCATTTCTCTTCGATACCGCGCCGGACCCGCAGGTGAATTATCTTTTCAGCGGCCACGGCACCAGCGCGGCCTTTACGGTGTTAAGCCTCTCCATCGGCTTTCGCTTCCTGGGAAAGAATCGCGTCCTGAAATGGCTGCCCGGTGTGTTCGGGTTCGTCATCGCGTGCTTCGACCACGCCATGGACAACTGGAAGGTCCTGCACACGGACTATTTCTTCGGCCAGGTACAGGATGTGCAGCAAGCCGCGCCTTGGGCGGAGCGGCTTTACGTCTTTACCTTGCACGGCGCGCTGGAAGGATGCCTGGTGCTGGTGGGGCTGGTGCTGGCCACGTGGTGGGAGGGGCGCATCTGCACACGCGCACTGCGTGACCGGCGCGAGTTTCTGCTGCCCGGCGAGACGCGGCCGCTGGTGGCTTCAGAGTGGATGATCGCTCTCAGCCGGATCAAGCTTGGCCGATTGCCGTTTTTCCAGACTCTCGCCTGGTTCCGCTTGCGGCGCTCGTGGGCGCTCGCGGTGTCAGGCAGCACCGAGTACCCGGACCGTGCGGACGCAGCGCGGCGGCTGGCGGCGCAGCTTTACAAGGACAGAGAGAAGGTGGCGAACCCCTTACCGTCGGATTGGGTGCCCCCGCTCAAACTGTGGTGGCCGTCCATCTGCCGATGGTTCAAGCGCAATCGTTGGGCGCTGGCCACGCGCGTACTGCTGGTCTTGCTGTTCATCGCGCCCGGGATTCTCCCGCAATCGCTCCACCATCTGACCAACACGTCGGCCTTCGCGCTGGGGATGATCGCGCTGAGCCTGCTGCTCACCATCCCGCGGGTGCGCGCATTTCGCAAGCAGCCGCGTCTCAACACGGTGCGCATGAATCCCGATCAGGCCAGCGCCCGCTACAATCGCGGCTTCCTGTTGCTGGCTTCGCTTGCCAGCAGCGCGGTCGGAGTGCTGAACTTCGTGCTTTCAGGCAGACTCCTGATGGCGGCTCAAGGGTCGTTCATCAGCGATGCGCTTCACAGTTGGACCGCTGCCGGAGGAAACCCGGGAACACTGGCCGGGCTGCCGGGTTTATTGACCACTACGGCCGATCCGCCAGGCCCCTGCGATGACCTGCGCAACGAGGTAGCCAAGGGCGATGCGCGCATCCAGCAACTGCAAAACCAGATGGGCGGCGCCGATCCACTCGCGCCCGGTGGCGTTGCCCCTCCCGATCCCACCAAGCCGCTGGTGACCGTGATGGACCCGAGTTACCTGCAAGGCGGGCTTAACCCGCTGCTGAATAATCTGCTCGGAACTGCCCCCGGATCGGGAAGCAGCACCCAGCCGGGGGGCATCAGTGGAGTCGCCGGCGGCGGCTATCTGCCGCCGGGCGCGTATGACCCCGCGATGGATCCGAGCCAGCCGTTTGTGACTTATCGGAACCAGCAGACGCCAATCGGCCCGCTGCCGGACACGATGCCAATGGGTGGGATGGGGAAGAAGGGCCCCGGCGCGCGGCCCCGTCCGGATAACCAGGCCACGGCAGACGCATTGCTGGCAGAGCAGGCCGCGCAGGCGCAGCGCAGGCAAGCGCTGGCGGATTGCCAAAAGGCTGCCGCGGCCGTGCCGGCCACGCAGGAGAAAGCCGCGCCAGTGGACCTGAACGCCCTGAAGCAGGCCGTGAACGACGCCAAGCGCCAGTTTGAGGATCTGGAGCGGCAACTGTCGGCCGCTGTCGATCAGGACCTGAGGGACATGCAGAACTTTCTTCAGGGCTACGACAACCTGTGGGAGCAGGCCATGGGCAACGTGCAGCAGTTCATGCAGGACTACAAAGGACTGGCCAACGATTACAAAGACCTCGTCAATCAGTTTCAGAACCGCGCCTATTACCAGAGGCTGGCAAACATCGCGGACCAGATGCTGCAGCAGGTGGCGATGCTGGCGATCGACGGATATTTGGGGTCGGTCGAGCAGGCCGCTTACTTGAAGCAGGTCGGCTCTCTCTCGGAAGACCTCGCCGCGGCCGGTATCACCGGAGAAGCTACAGCCGCGCGGTCGCTGACCGGGTTGCAGACAGCGGGAACCGAAGCAGGTCTGGGAGGCTCCGCAGCGCAGACCACGGCGACAACCGAAGCTGAGGCGGGTGCGGCCGGCTCGAAAGCTTCGGCAGGTGGCACGGCGGCGCCGGAAGCTTCGGCAAGCGGCACGGCGGCGCCGCAAGCGACGCCGTCAGGAGGCGCGGGGACTGCCGCTGGAAGCGAAGTCGATTCCGGAGCGGCTGCGGGACCCAAAACTTCCACTTCCGCCGATACGAAGGTTTCGGCCCCGGAGCCATCAGGCGGAGGATCGGCCAGTCAGAGCGGTGCAGCAAATCAACAACCGCAGACCCTCTTCTCCACCGCCGACGGCAAGTATTACAACGCAGCGGGCCAGGAGGTGACTGCGGATGGAACGCCGATCAGCCAAAGCACTCCTGCGAGCGCAGGAGGCCAACCCGCGCAGGGCGCCCACGATGGTTATACCGAAGCTGTGAACCGTCCGCAGGCAGGCGGCGGTGGCAGCGGCGGGGCAGGGTCAGGGCAGGGCGCTGCCAGTGCAGGCCAGGACCAGCAGACGATCTTCTCCACCGCGGACGGAAAGTACTACAACGCGGCGGGCCAGGAGGTCACTGCAGATGGAACCCCGATCAGCCAGGCCGCTCAAGGTGCCCACGACGGCTTAACCGAAGCCGGAGGCAGCCCGGCGGCGAGCAAGCCCGGTCCGTCAGCGCAAGGATCCCAGAGCCAAGGCTTCGATACTGTGTCCGGCGGCGGTGAGAATCGACCCCCGAACTGGGAAACGCAGAAGCTGGGACAGGGTAATGCTCAGCAGCCCGGAACTGCACCCGCCGGCGATTCGGGAGCATCGGGCGGAACGCAATCGGGACAAGGCGCCGCCGCTCAAAACCAACCGCAGCAGATTATCTTCTCCACTGCAGACGGTAAGTATTACAACGCCGCGGGCCAGGAGGTAAATGCGGGTGGCACTCCAATCAGCCAAAGCACTCCAGCGGTGGACCCGAAAGGCGTGACGGCAGACGTTCCCGCGAACGCTGGAGGTCAATCCGCGCAGGGCGTTCCCTCCAAAACGGAGGTGCAGGATTACCTGAACCAGGCACAGGCGCGGCAGCCGGCAGCCGCCGGCGGGGATCCAAACCAGCAGATGATCTTCTCTACCTCGGACGGCAAGTATTACAACGCCGCGGGCAAGGAGGTGACTGCGGATGCAACTCCGATCAGCCAGAGTACCCCAGTGGTGGACCCGAAAGGCGTGACGGCAGACGTTCCCGCGAATCCCAAAAAGTAAGTGAAAGGACAAGAACATGCCCGATAACGATGGACTTCCGCTGCCACCCCCGCCGCAGCCTCCGCCGCCGTCTATTGCGCGCGCGCAGGACATAGCGCCCGGCAGCGTGAACAACTCCATTTCCAGCGCTCTGCAATCCGCGAACGGGAGCCTCGGTCCCTTCACGGCAGCCGTCAACGCGAGCGCAGCCCAGTCCGGAGGGCCGCAGTTCCCGCAATTCACGCCGGACCCCGGCGGAGGCATCCTGCGGCCCACGCAGTCGCTCTTTGAACAGTCAGTGGGAAGCGACGAGAGCTTGCTGGGAGCGTTCAAGGCGGTAGGAGGCTCGATTGCGAGCGCAGCTCGTCCGGTGGCGGGAATCACCGACGAGGTGCAGGTTGCCGAGATTCAAGCCATGCAACAGCAATTCCTGGCCAATCACGGCAAAACCCTCGAAAACCTGGCCGGCGACCAGAACTCCGCCCAAGCCGCGATGCGTAACTTGAGCAAATTCATGAAGGACCCGAGCAACTTCGGGGTCGGCACCAGCCCACTGCGCGGTCTGATGGCCCAGAAGTCGCAGGTGGGCGACGACGTCGCGGCACAGATCGCCGATGCGCTCGATCAGACCACCGATCCCGATCAGCGCGCCCAATTGCAGGCCATGCAGAACGACATGCAGAACTGGATGCAGGACCGCGACAGCCGCGTCGCCTCGGAGCAAAACGAGGTGAACGCTTTGACCGATCGCTTCAACAACCTGCAATCCGTGACCCAGCAGCAGATTGGATCGATGGATGGTGCGGGCCGAATCGTGGGCCCGCGCAACGAGTACACCAACGGCCAGCTCACCGGATCGACGTACGCGGACCTGGGAGCTCTGAACTTCATGCAGAGTATGCAGAACTTTCTGGTGGGATCGCGCGGGCAGGTCAGCCGCGCGCTGGGTGGATCGTAGGAAAAGGAGCGGCGAAAACGTGGCCTTCGTCTGGATCATAACGGTGCTCGCGTGGACCGCGGTGTTCTTCCGCGCTCTTGGCGCCCGAAGTGTGGCCGGCGCCGGCGTGATGGTGCGCTGGTGGCTGCTGAGCATGCTCTGGGGCCCCATCGTGCTCGGCTGCGAACGCAACTGGATTGCGAGCCCGGTATGGTCCGCCATTTTCGACCCCATACTGTTGTGGATTCCCGTAGGCGCCTGCCTGCTGTGGCGGCGCTCGTACCGGTACCTGAGCGTCAGCGATGGTTTCCTGATGGGATTCTGGCTGGGCTTCGGATACGACTGGATGGAGGAGCTGTTCGGAATCGTCTTTCGCGACGTGGCGCGACCCAACCTGCTTGCGTCGCTCTCCATCATGCCTCCGACCATCCTGGCTTCAAACTCCGGTCTCACCGCGCATCACTACGCGCAGCACGGTTACTGGCTGGCGCTGCCCTCGCTCGCGCTCTGCGCCGGCCTGCGATTCACTTCAAAGGGCGCGGCGGCCGGCCTTTCGGTGCTGACGCTCGCCGCCTGCGGCCTCGATCGCGGCACATGGATGGGCTTGCCCGACAGCGTATCCACCGTACTGGAATCCGTTCTCTGTCATGGCTTGCTCATTCCCTGGCTGGCGCTGTTCGGCCTGCTGGTCCTGTCGATATACGAGTCTCACTGGGTCGCTCGAGGGCTGGGACGCGCCGACCCGGTGTTTCATATTCCCCTGGAATGGAGCGCAATCCTCAGTGCGCTGGCGGACCGCAACTGGGCCGCGGCAATGAACCTGGATGAGCGCGCCCGCCTGCTGCGCCAGTTCGACCTCGTGCGCCGGGAACGTCTGCGCCATCCCGGCGATGGATCGCTTGGGCTGATCGAGCAGGGCGCAGCGCGGCGTTTTCGCGAGCTGCCTCAGCCGAAGGATGCCGGCGCATCGGTCCGCATGAAATGGAAACTGTGGTGGCCCCAGGAGACCGTCCTGGCAATCTCGGCGTTGCTCGTGTTTGTTTTGCCCTACCTGAACCCCACGGCGCAACAGCACGCGTGGGCCACCATCATCAAGCTCCCCGGCTACTTCGGATCGGAGATATCTCTTCCTGCCCTCATCCTCCTGGTGTTTTCGGCGTGGGTATGTCTCGTCTTTCCCGCGCATCCCGAAACCCCCGGGGAGCCTGCACCCACTGATCCCGGCCTGCGGCATTTCGTGGAGCGCTGGATGCGTACCATCTGCCTCGCCGCATTCCTGTTCCTGCTCGTCTGCCACACCAACAACGGGTGGGGTCAGTTCATTTCCGTTTCCGCGCCCATCCTTGAACAATGGAATCTGAATCTCTACACCGATTTCTCAGACGCCCAATGGGCGGGCTATCTGGCCATGTTCATGGCCTTGGCGGCGATCACCATGATCTCTTCGGCGACCGCACTGCGCCTCGAGCGCCCGCTGCGGTTTCGCGCTGCAGTGCAGCGCCATCTTGCCGCGGCCGTGTGCTCGCTTCCGTGGCTGCTCCTCGCCTGGAAGATGGACTGGTGCGGAATGTTGCAACAGGCGCTCAACCAGCAGGGAATCTACGGCGGCTGGGATTACCGATGGAGCTGCGTCTTGACCATTGTGCTGCTGTGGCTGGCCACATGGACCACTCGTTGGGTTGGAGGGTTTGTGTTCGCCCGTCTCCACACACTTCTCGCGAAGCCCCGCATATAAACACAGAATAATTGGTAATAAACGCCTAACGTGGTGCCGGGAGGGGGGGTCGGATTCCGGCACGGCACTGATAATAAACAAGTTATTGAAAACTAGCGACGCTCATCCCTGTCAAAACGCAGCATACGTGGTTCTTGAGTACGCTACAAGTACACGAGAGTTTGAGACGAATAGACGCTGCGCTCGGTTGTTTTGACCCATCGAGCAATTCTCCGCTTGCTGAAGAGAACTTTACCCCGTTTCCAGGAACCTGAAGGTCGCGGAGGGATCACACGGGTTCGGTAGGGCCAGGTTTGCTTTGTCATGAGCGGCTCGGGCCAGCCCTCTTTCAGTGAACACGGGTAAACGTGGCGCAGACTTGGGAATCTCGCTTGACAAATCAGAGCTTTAGGCCAACGATCACAGTATTCTGGGTGTTCCTAAAACTGAAGTGAGGGCGTGGAGGCCATACCACCCTGAACTGATGGAGGCTCTATGCGTCCTTCCTCGTCTTGTTCTCTGTCCTTGGCCTGCTTGGCGTGTGCGCTGCTCACGGGCTGCGCGATGAGTACGACCGGTGCGCCCTCGCCTGTAGCTGGAGCGGCGATAACGGGCCGCGTGTTCGGCGGGCAACAGAAGATAACTGGCGCGCACGTGTACCTGCTGGAGGCAGTTACGGGAGGCAATGCGGGTCTGGGCATCGCAACTTCGGGACTCACTGCATCGACTCCGCTGCTGTCGAGCACCGGGACAGGCACGACGCTGGACACCAGCGGCGGAGCGACCAACGGCTTCTACTACGTGACCTCGGACAGCAACGGCGCCTTTTCGATCACGGGCGACTACACCTGCACGCCGAATCAGCAGGTGTATCTGTATGCGCTGGGTGGAAATCCCGGTCTCACGGCCGGCACCAACAATACCGCTGCCGGGCTGCTGGCGGCGCTGGGCAACTGCCCGAGCGCGACCAGCGCATTTCCTTCAACGCTTTACGTCGTGGTGAATGAGGTATCGACGATTGCGACCGCGTATGCAATTGCAGGATTTGCGGGAGACGCGTTGCATGTGTCGACTTCGGGGTCGACGCTGGCGCAGCTTGACATCCAGAATGCATTCGCCAATGCGGCGAACCTGGAGACACTGGGGACGGGCGTGGCGCTGGCGACTACTCCGGCGGGGAACGGCACGGTGCCGCAGGCGCAGATCAATACGCTGGCGAATATATTGGCGGCGTGCGTCAACACCAGCGGGCCGATGTCGGGGGGGTGCACCACTCTGCTTGCGACTGCAAAGTCCGCGGGCACCAGTGGAAACAATCCGTTCGACACAGCGGGGGCGGCGATCAACATTGCGCATAATCCGGGGGCGAACATTGCTGCGTTGTATGCGCTATCGGTCCCCGCGGCGGCGTTTGCACCGGCGCTGGGCGCGCAGCCGAAGGACTTTACCATCGCGCTGAGTTTTTCGGGCGGCGGCCTGGTCGGTGGTCCTGTCGGCATAGCGATTGACGCCGAGGGCGACGTTTGGACTGCGAACGAAGGCGGCAGCAGCGTTACCGAGCTCACCAGCTTGGGCGCGCCCTTCTCCGGCTCGCCCTATACGGTCGGCGGTCTGGATTTTCCGAATGGCATCGCCATCGACGGCTTGGGGAACGCATGGGTTTCGAACAACGAAAGCACGGGGCTCGTCAACGACTACAATGGCAGCGTCACCGAGCTCTCCAGCTCGGGCACAGCGTTCTCCGGTTCGCCCTATTTCGGCGGCGGCCTGAACGTTCCTGCCGGAGTTGCGATCGACGGCTCAGGCAACGCCTGGGTGTCGGACAATGTTGGTCCCGCCGAGGTGAGCGAGTTCAACTCGGCCGGCATTGAGCAGTCAGGGGCTGGCTACACCGGAGGCGGTCTTAGCGCGCCCTACGGCATCGCCATCGACGGATCGGGCGCCGCGTGGGCGGTAAGCTCTACCACTGTTTCCAAGTTCACCAGAACGGGCACGGTGTTCGGCTACACGGACGACGGTATCAACGGAGCGTTCGCGATCGCACTCGATGGTTCGGGTTACGCATGGGTCACAAACGCCTTCGGGAACAGCATCAGCAAGTTCTCCAACAGCGTGAGCACGATCTTGTTGGACAACAACTACATTGGCGGCGGTCTGAACGAGCCAATCGGCATTGCGATTGACGGCGCGGGTAGCGTCTGGGTGGCGAATGAAGGAGGCAACGGCATCTCCGAGTTTTCCAGTTCAGGTTCTGCGATCTCACCGTCCACGACGGGCTATGGCGTCGGCGCCAGCCTGGAAGATCCCCAAGGCATCGCGATCGACGGCTCCGGCGATGTGTGGGTCACAAACTCTGGCGGCGGATACGTCACGGAGTTTATTGGGGCGGCGGCGCCGGTGATCACGCCGATCTGCGCGGGGCTGCCGGCGACGCCGACGGGGAATGGGACGAGCAGTTTGGGGACGCGGCCGTGAGGCCTCGGGGGGGAGACGGATGAAGAGGACAACTGTATTTCTTGGGCTTGCCGTCTTGATCGCGGTTGTGGCCCCGCTTCACGCACAAACCGGCTGCACTGACTCGCCGGAGAACCCGACGGTGGTGCTGGCGCTGGTGGGATCGGCGGGCGCGTTGTTTTCGGCGCGGCGCGCTCGGATGAAGGCGCGGCGCAACTTGTCCCAGCTGTAAGCTCTCTCGAACGCGCATACTGCAGGCAATAGACTGCGAGTTGTTGTTCTTCCCGAAAAGTCGGGGCTTTACGGCAACTAGGGCGTTTCTGACCTGAGCAACGAATGCCCAAAAAGCACACCCCGGGCTATACCCGGGGTGCTACAGTGTTCTAGGTTATTCAGATTTGGTGCCGGGAGGGGGGGTCGAACCCCCACGACCTTGCGATCGGCGGATTTTGAGTCCGCTGCGTCTGCCAGTAACTTACTCTATATAAGCAAGATAATCATATCACGCTGGAAACTGTGTAAGTAAATGTGTAAATTTCGGCCTGTTTTCTGCAAGACTCGGCTTCAGCCGGATCGATCCATCCTGGCTGATCTTTGCATTGAACTTGAGGGGGGCGGTAGATGGTGGCCGAGGTCGGAGTC
>CAZAXI010000021.1:0-40053 GCA_964489045.1 uncultured Granulicella sp.
CGTACATGAACCTGAGCGGGCTTTCGGTGGCCGCGCTGGTTCAGGAGTTCGAAATCGCGGTCCCGTCGGCCTCTGCAACGCCGGACCTGATCGTGATCTACGACGAGCTGGACCTGCCGCTGGGTACGGTACGCATTCGCGAACGCGGCTCGGCGAACGGGCACAACGGAGCGATGTCCGTCTCCGGCGCGCTGGGGACGGAAGAGTGGCTGAGGATCCGCATCGGGGTGGGCAAACCGCCCCTTGAGGATGGCCGAGAGGTGAAGGCGGGCGGCACCGATTACCTGCTCTCGCCAATGCGCAAGCAGGAGCTTGCGGTGCTGGATGAAGTGCTCGACCGGGTTCGCTTGGCGGTCGAGGCAATACTCACCAAGGGACCTGGTCCCGCGATGAGCGAGTACAACAGGAGCGAGTTGTAAGTTGTCAGTTGAAAGGCGAAAGTACAGTTCGATTCAAGGTTCTTCAACTAAGAACTGAGAACTAACAACTGAGAACTCTGAAGTCAAACATTCCAGACCGGGCCGGCAGAACAAACGCCGGGACGGTGCGAAGCAGAACTTCGCAGAAAGAAGTAACCGAATGAATCGCACCTACGAAATCATGTTTATCGTTCGCCCCGACGTTGAGGAGGCCGATCTCGACAAGCTGATCGAAGGCTTCTCCGGGAACATCACCTCAGGCGGGGGCGAAGTGAAGACGGTCGAGAAGATGGGCCGCCGCCGGCTCGCCTACACGGTACGCAAGTTCAACGACGGCTTCTATGTGCTGCTGACGGTGGCCGTGCCGGGCAGCCTGATCGTCGAGATCGAGCGCCGTCTGCGCGTCTCCGAGCCGGTGATCAAGTTCATCACCGTGCGCATGGACGAGGAAGAGAAGCGTCTGGCCAAGGTGAAGGCCCTGCGCGACACCAAGGTGAAGCGCAGCGCCCAGCCGATCCCACCGCAGGCCGCACCTGCGCCCGCCCCGGCCGAGACCGAAGCTCCTGCCGCCGAGACTGCGGCACCCGCAACCGAGCCCGTCGCCGAAGCGGTCTAACCGCCGTGGCCCGACCCAGGATTTCGCCCTGCGGCAATTGCCGCTCGAGCGCTAAACGAATCGATGAGAGGAATTCAAAATGGCTGACGAAACCAGCACTCCGCAATCTGAACCAGCAGCAAGAGAAGCACGACCCTACACTCCGCGTCCTGCCTATGCAGGCCCCGGCGGTGGTGGCGGATCACGCCCCCCGCGTCCGGCGGGCGGTCCCGGAGGCCCGGGCGGTCCGGGCGCCAGCGGTCCGGGCGGACGCAAGTTCTTCCGGCGCAAGAAGGTCTGCAAGTTCTGCACGGAGAAGATCGACGCGATCAGCTACCGCGATGTCCGCCTGCTGCAGGGCTTTGTCGCCGAGCGCGGCAAGATCGTTCCGCGCCGCCTGACCGGCGTCTGCACCCGCCATCAGCGCAAGGTCTCGCAGGCCATCAAGCAGTCGCGCAACATCGCCCTGCTCGCCTTCGCCGCGCGCTTCTAACCCACTCGGCCGCGCGGCCCACGCCGTCCGGCAACAGAAATCCGGAGAACTGCAATGGAAGTGATACTGAAAGAAGACGTGAATAAGCTGGGCCATCGCGGCGATGTGGTGAAGGTTGCGGACGGCTACGGGCGCAACTACCTTCTGCCCGGCAAGCTCGCCATCGAGGCGACGGCCGCGAACAAGGCGGTCATCGAGCAGATGAAGGGCTCGGCCATCCGCAAGCTAGCCAAAGAGAAGGTCGAGTCCGAGGATCTCTCCAAGAAGCTCGAATCGGTCGAGCTGGTCTTTGCGCGCAAGGTGGGCGAGAACGATCACCTGTTCGGCTCGGTCACCTCGGGCGACATCGCCCACCAACTTGAGGAAAAGGGATACACCATCGACCGGCGCAAGATTTCGCTGGAGGAGCCGCTGAAGTCGCTGGGCGAATTCCACGTCCCGATCAAGCTGCACCGCGAAGTCACTACGCACCTGAAGGTCACGGTCAAGGCCGAAGACCAGCCCGACGGCACTACCGAAACCGCAGCGTAGCAAAAGCGACCACGGATTTTCACGGGCTAACACGGATAAAGCCGAAGCGGCAATCCGTACTGAATCCGTGTCATCCGTGGTCGTATTGTGTTTTTGCGCCTGCGAAGCTATTCGTACTTGAGCGTCTCGACCGGATCGAGGCGCGCGGCGCGGTTGGCAGGGACCGTGCCGAAGACTACTCCGACAATGACCGAAGTAGCCAGCGCGATCACCGCGGCCTGCCAGGGAACGGGCAGCTTGTAGGGCGTCAGCAGATGCACGGATAGCGGAACGCCGAGGCCCAGAATGGTGCCGATGATGCCTCCGGAGAGCGACATAAAAACCGCCTCCGTGAGGAACTGCAGCCGGATCTCACGCTGGGTAGCTCCCAGCGCCTTGCGGATGCCGATCTCGCGAGTGCGCGCCTGCACGTTGGCGAGCATGCTGTTCATGATGCCAACCCCGGCGACAATCAGGGTGATCGCAGCAGCGAGGGTGAGCACCCAGGTAAGGGCGGTGGCGATCTTCCTGGTGTCGTCGAGGATGCCGGTGAGGGTCTCGGCGTGGTAGACGCTGTTGGGGCGGTGGCGGCTCGTGATCAGCGCGGTGATCTGTTTGGCTGCGGGCTGGACCAGGGGAGAATCCGACATCTTGAAGAAGATCTCCTTCACGGTGTCGGTGCCGGTAAAGTAGCGGGCGACCTCGTAGGGAATCAGCATGGTCTCGTCGCTGATCTCGGAGATGCCGTAGGTGTCGATACTCTCCTGGAAGACGCCGATGATGCTGAGCGGAATGCCCTTGACGGAGATGCTCTGACCGACTGCAGCCTGCACGCTGCCGAAGAGCTCAATCGCCAGAGGCTTGTTGAGGACCACGACCTTGGCATGCGCGGCGGCATCCTGATCGTCGAAGAAGCGGCCCGCAAGCACCACCAGGCCGCGCACATCCTTATACTGCGGCGAGACGCCCAGCAGCATGGCGTCCTTGGTTAAGCCGCCGCCCATGCCGATGCGGTCGTGCACCTCCAGCATGGGTGAGTAGGCAACGATGTTCGGCACCGTATTGACGACCGCCATCATGTCTTCGCGGGTCATGTAGTCGGGTGTGCTGGTGTTGTCGGGGCCGATGATGGTGCCGCCGCTGTACTGCATTTCGATCTTGTTCGGGCCGAGGCTCGAAATCGTCGCGACGGCGTAGTCTCTTCCCGTCATCCCCACCGTCACCACCAGGATGATGGATGCCGAGCCGATGACCATGCCCAGCATGGTGAGCATAAAACGCGCCTTGCTGGCGCGGAAGCTGTCCACGGCGAGCGAGAAGATCTCGCTGAAGATCATCGTGCTGCCGGCGCTGGCCAGCGTGCTGTCGAAGGTACCCTTCTCAACCGGCGGTTTGGGAACGCTTGTGGTCGCCATCACTGTCTATTAGACGCCATCCTGCGGTGCAGCGGTGCAAAGACAGTTGTTAGTTGTTAGTTGGAAACGCCTGGTGCCCGGTGGCGGAGGCGGCCTCGGTGCAGACCGGCGCTAAGCTTTAGATCGCAGAGACTCCCACTGGCCAGTTTTGGCGGAGCGGAAGATCGCTTCGATGACCGCCATGTTGCGAATCGCGTCTTCGATGGGAACGGGAACCTCGGTGTCCTCCAGAATCGCCTTCGAGAAGGCGTCGCCCTGCAGCGTGTATTGGTCGCAGGCCGGAAATGTCTCCGTGGTGATGCCGCCGCCAAAGAGGTCGCTGCCTGAATCGATCAAAAGTCGCGTGGGGCGGTCGGGCGGCGTGTTCACCGGGATCTCCAACTCGATGCGTCCCTTCGCGCCGAGAAAATGGAAGCGCTGGTACGGCACCAACTGGGTGCTGCAAGTGAAAATCGCCTGCCCGCCGGGGAAGTCAAGGATCGCGGATGTAAGGCGGTCGGTGTGCATCTGCGGGTCGCGGTCGAGGATGGCGACCACGCGGGTCGGCTCCTGGGCGAAGGCGAACCGCGATGCCTGGACCAGATAGCAGCCAATGTCCATCAGCGCGCCACCACCGGCGTCCATGCGGTTGCGGATGTTGGCCGGATCGATATTGAAGTAACTGAAGAAGCCGAAGAACGAGCGCAGTTGCCCGATGCGTTCCTCGTCCAGCAGCGCCCGCAGGCGAAGCCACTGCGGATGGCTGCGCACCATGAATGCCTCGCCGATCTTGACTCCTGTACGAGAGCGCACCGCCAGCAGCGTGTCTGCCTCGGCCGAGGTCAGGCTGATCGGCTTCTCGCACAGCACATGCTTGCCCGCCTCCGCCGCCTTGATGGTCCAGGGAATATGCAGATGGTTGGGCAGCGGATTGTAGATGGCGTCGACGTTGGGATCGGCGAGCAGCTCTTCGTACGAGCCGTAGGCCGTGGGAATGCCGAGCGCGGCTGCCTTCTCCTGCGCCTTCGCAAGATCGCGCGATGCGATGGCGACAACCGAGGTCAATTCCCCCTGCTGCATGCCGGGGATGACCTTCTTGACTCCAATGTTTGCGGTGCTGAGGACACCCCAGCGAATTCTCCTGGCCATGGTCGCTAATGATAACGGCAGAGACAGCAGTAACGCCAAGCGAACGAAAATTCGGACGCCGCCCGGTGGAATCGTCTATGATTTTGGCGCTGTGAAAACTGCGAGGAATCGATCTATGAAGAGACTGCTTTGTATCTGCGCCGCTGCGATGATGGCGCTGGGCACCCTGACCGTACACGCTGCCACCAACATCACCGGCACCTGGACCACCGAAATGAACGCCCAGGGCGGCGGCGCGGGCATCCAACTCACATTCACCTTCAAACAGGATGGCGCCACGCTGACCGGCACCGTGCAGAGCCCACAACAGGGCGATCCGATCGCCATCAGCGAAGGCAAGGTGGATGGCGACAAGATCTCGTTTAAAGTTGTCATCCAGGGCGGCATGACCATCATCCACGCAGGCACCTTCGTCGCAAGCATGGACGGCAACAGCGCCGGCGACACCATCAAATTGACCTCGAAGACGGACCAGGGCGACTTCCCGGGCGGCGACTTGACGCTCAAGCGGGCAAAGGCGCCAGCGGCTCCCACAACGAATTAGGGATGGGCCAGGCGGCCGCTGCACGGCAAGTGTGTCGATGACTGGTGCGGTTGTCCGGGTGTCCTCCGGCCCGCTTCAATGCACTTCGGCGCGGATCAGCGCCTCGATCCGCGTCCACACGGATGGGTCGTTCTCGATCTCGATGTGCGTCCGCATGAATGTCCGCGCCAGCCAGGGAAACCCGGCGCACGAGATTGAATTCTGCCGGTAGCTCGACTCGTAGTTGCCCAGAATCGTCGTCTGGCTTGGATCCATTGCCGCAATCAGGCTGCGGCCGTGCCACAGGCCGCGGGTCTGGTAGAAGTTCACCGCCTCGCGCACGTTCGGCGGGATGTTGCGGTCGTCTTCCCTGGACTTCTCCACACTGTCCACCTGGATGGTCAGCAGCACTGGTACTCCCAGCTCGTTCAGCCGCCGCGCCAGTGTCACCGTTTCCGACGCACCCCAGCTATGGCCATAGATAACGATCCGCGCGGCACTTTTTTCGCCCGCCGTCAGCCGCCCATCTCCGTTCGCGTCCAGGAGGTGCAGGACGGTCCGCAGTGCGCTCTGTCCGTCGTGGTTGGCGAACACCGTGGCCTCGACGCCCGCCGGATAGCGTTGCTGCAACTCCTGCGCCACCAGCGCCTCACGATGCAACAGATTGTCCGCACTCACGTTGCCGCCCATAAACCCGATCACGATCAGCTTGCCCACCGGAGAGGTGCGAACGCCCGCCTTCGCAATGCCAACCGTCTGCGCGCACAGCTTTGCCGCCGGCGACAGCGCGCCGGCAAGCAGCAATATGGGCAGCACATGACTCGTTCGCATCAAGTTCTCCTGCACGCAGCCACGCTTTGTGTCTCCGCAACCGACGCCCCACCCGAGCGAATGTCGGTTACACGACATTACGCTCAATCGCATGCATTTGACCAGCCACCCGGTCGCGTCGCCGCTGGCGTGCACTGGAACGGAGGTGTTAGCGCACAGAGCTTCCGGGTGAGTTACTGGTTATGCTCGCCGCGCACACAACCGGCGCTGCGAATGCACTAAACTCTCCACTGAACGCGCATCTAATCCCAGACCGCTCCCCTGCCCTCAAAAACCTGGAGTATCACCCCATGAAGATCATCGTCGCCATCAAGCAAGTGCCCGAGCGCGACGCCCATCTCAAGATCGCCCCAGGCGGCAAGTGGATCGACGAAAGCGACCTCAGCTACACCTTCAACGAGCCCGACGCCTATGCGCTGGAAGAGGCCCTGCAACTGAAAGATAAGAATGGCGGTGAAGTGATCGCTCTCTCCGCCGGCCCGGACCGGGTAGGGTCTACCCTGCGCGAGGCTCTGGCCAAAGGCGCCGACCGGGCTGTGCATATATTGGCGGACGACCTGACCCAACGCGACACCCTTACCCTCGCCCATTTGCTCGCCGACGCCATCCGCGCAGAATCTCCCGACCTGATCCTGACCGGCCTTCAGTCCGACGACCTCGGCCTTGGCCAGACCGGCGTCGTTCTTGCCGAGTTGCTGGGCATCCCCCACGCCACCATCATCATGCGGGTCGAAACCACCCCTACCGGCCTGCGGGTGAAGCGCGAGTTGGAAGATGGCTGGTTCCAGCACGTCGACATGCCTCTGCCGGCGCTGCTCACCATGCAGTCCGGCGGCAACAAGCTTCGCTACGCCACGCTGATGGGTATCAAGAAAGCCAGATCCAAACCCACCGCGACCATCCCCGCAGCAGCATCCCCCACGCCGCCGGCAATCGAACTCATCGGCGTCCACCTGCCGGAGAAACAGAAGCGCACCCAGATGCTGACCGGCTCACCCGTTGAGATCGCCGCGCAGTTGGTCGAAAAACTCCAGTCCGAGGTGCGCGTCCTATGAGCGGAGTTGTCGTCGTCCTCGAACCGCAGAATCGCAACGGCAACGCAGCTATCAGCCGCAGCAGCCTGGAGGCGCTCGCCGCAGGGCAACTGCTCGCACAATCGTCCAACCTCGACTGCGCAGCCGTCGTCCTTAGCGCAAAGCCCGCCGAGCCTCTTTCGATCAAGGTCTCGACGATCTATGAGGTGAGACACCAGCTTTTCGAAACGTATACGGCAGACGCGTACACCCTCGCCCTCCAGCAGCTCATCGAGAAGCTCTGGCCCGCCTACGTCGTCTTTCCCCATACCTATCAAGTGCGCGACTTCGCACCGGCGCTGGCTACCCGCTTCAACCGGCTGCTCATCTCCGACGTGGTGGGCTTTCGCGAAGGCCCCGTGTTTGTCCGCCAGCTATTCCAGGGCAAGCTCAACGCCGACTATCGCCCAACTGGCCCCGGCCCGTTCTTCGTATCCATACAAGCGGGAGCGATCAGCGCCGACGCGGTTCAACCCTCAGATGAGCCCGCGCCCATCGAGGTTTTCGCTCCGACCATCTCGGCGGACCAGATCCGCACCATCCCTTCTGCCCCGTTCCGCGAGGCCGCTCACACTGTCGACCTCACCGCCGCGCCGGTGATCGTCTCAGTCGGCCGCGGCATCCGCGAGCAGGAAAACATCCCCATGGTCCAGGCCCTCGCCGACGCCCTGGGCGCGGAGCTGGCCGCCTCGCGCCCCATCTGCGATGCCGGCTGGCTGCCCATGGAGCGCCAGGTCGGCAGCTCCGGGCAGACCGTCTCGCCCAAACTTTACCTCGCCATCGGCATCTCCGGAGCCATCCAACATCTTGTAGGCATGAAGGGCTCCAGGACCGTTATTGCCATCAACAAGGACGAGAACGCTCCCATCTTCGAGGTCGCTGATTATGGCGTCACCGCGGACCTCTTCGAGATTGTTCCCGCGTTGACCAAAGCTGTTCTAGCCGCTAAAGGCTAAGCAACCAGTTCCGCAACCGATAGGATTCTGCCCAGCTATGAACCAACTCACCGCCCGCCTCGCTTATCCCGTGGACAAGCTGTTTTCGCCGGCGCTGCTCATTGTCTCCATGGCGATCGGCCTCTGCTGCAATGCACAGACAATCGCGCCACTTTCGTTCGAGGTCGCCACGGTGAAACCCATCGACCCGAAGAACCCGCATCCGCCCTCGGTCATGATCTCCGGCGACCGATTTGAAGCAATTGGCATGACCTTGAATGAGCTCATCAAAATCGCCTACGACCTGAACTACGGTGCGGACCGGCAAGTCTCGGGAGGACCTGCCTGGACCGGATCAAC
Organism: uncultured Granulicella sp.; assembly: GCA_964489045.1. Classification (GTDB taxonomy): domain Bacteria; phylum Acidobacteriota; class Terriglobia; order Terriglobales; family Acidobacteriaceae; genus Edaphobacter. Next base: position 8,283 of record CAZAXI010000021.1, read on the forward strand.
CCGGTTCGATGTCGAAGCAAGGGAAGACCCGGCGCTCGGCGAAAGGCTGCAGGAACTCTCCTCGGAGGAGCGGGGGAAGCAACTGCGCCAAATGCTGCGGGGACTTCTGGCCGAGCGCTTCAAGCTCGTGCTGCACCACCAGAGCAGCGAGCTTTCCATCTACGAATTGGTGACGGCAAAGAGTGGCTCAAAGCTGATGCCCTCCGTCGCCCAGGCCTCTTCCAGCAACGAAGACAGCTCCTCGAAACCACGCAGCTGGATACGGTTCGCGGGCACCGGTGTGCTGGAAGGCAATGATGCGGACCTGGGAACACTGGTGACCGCACTCAGTATGCAGCCCGAGATTGGAGGCCGCCTGGTGCTGGACAAGACGGGACTGACGGGCAAGTACGACTTCACCCTGAAATGGACGCCGGATATGGGCGCGGGCCCGCCCGGCGCAAACGCCGGTCCGTCTCTGTTCACGGCGCTGCAGGATGAACTCGGGCTCAGGTTGCAGCCGACCAAGGCCCCCGTGGATGTAATCGTCATCGATCACGTTGAGCTGCCATCTGCGAATTAGAGCCTGCGCGAACTGCTGCAGCCTGCTAGGCGATCCGGCGCCCCGGCATCACTTCGCGTCGCGGCGACGCCTGGATGTACCGCACCAGGTCCGCCACCGTCACCAGCGGCGAGTTGAGCAGCCCCGGCAGATACTCCCGCCCGTTCTCGGCGAGCAGGTCGCGGACCGTCCGCTTCACGTCCTCGCCGTCCAGCCCCAGGTCACGGTCGAGATCGTCGCGCGGATCGATAGGAAATGCCACCCGCTGGACCTGCTGCAGGTACACATACGCCGTCCGGGCGATCTCCGGGTCGAATCCGTACGCGGCCAGCGATTCCGCAAAGGTATCCGCAGTAAGCCCCGAACGGTCGCGGGTTAGCGACGACCGCCGGCTCTGCGCCGAGAGGTACACCATGGCGATACCCATCAGAATGGCGAAGCCAATGAAGAACACCGGCACGATCTGCTCGCCAAGCCACTGCTGGATGGTGAAAAGGGTAGGCATAAGGAGCTTCCTGCTCCAAAAAGACTTCAGGTATTGAAAACACAGCCTTTCCCGGCCGATGTACGCTGGTAAGACGGTACCGGGCCCGGCAGTCGCAAACGACAGCCGGTGAGCTTACTATACTGAGTTTAGCCCGGTTCGCGGCAATTTAAGCAGCATCGAATTTGCGCCGGCCCGGTTCCCTGTACGATAACGGGACATCCAATCGCTTTTGGAGAATCTGAGATCGCTTCCTTGCTCCCATCGCCGCTCTTTGAAGACGCCGCCCCGGGCGAGCTGGACCAGTCCGCGCCGGCGGCCAACCCGGCTGCGGTGGCATCCGGGACGCGCTTGCGCGACTCTTTTGGCCGTGCGATCACCGACCTTCGCATCTCCGTCACCGACCGCTGCAACTACAAGTGTGTCTATTGCCGCACCGGCAACGAAGGCGCGCAGTACACCGAGCTCCCCGTCGCCGACTACCTGCGCATGGTGCGGATCCTCGTCTCCCTCGGCATCGAGAAAGTCCGCCTCACCGGCGGCGAACCCCTACTGCGCTCGGGCCTGGTGGAGATGGTTGCCGCGCTCGCCCAGATGCGCACCGCCTACCGCCCCGACGGGACCCACCTGGCCCCCGGTGAGGCAGGCCATCCGCTCGACATCGCCCTGACCACCAACGGCCACCTGCTGGAGTCGCTCGCCGCGCCGCTTGCCCGCGCCGGCCTGAACCGCGTCACTGTCAGCATGGACGCGGTCGACTCCGAGATCTTCGCCCGCATCACCCGCGTGCCGCGCAGCTACGAACGCGTGCTGGCCGGAGTCCGCGCCGCACAGGCCGCCGGCCTCGGCCCGGTCAAGGTAAACTGCGTCCTGCTGCGCGGATTCAACGAGGCCCAGATTGAGCCCTTCGCCGAGTTCTCCCGCCGCGAAGGCGTGATCGTCCGCTTTATCGAGTTCATGCCGCTGGAAGAAGACCGAACCTGGAAGCCCGAGACGGTCGTGCGCATGGAGGAGATCCTCGCCCGGCTCAACGCCTGGCGACCCTCCTGTTCCGTCCCTGCCGGCATCGTCCCGCTCCCGGCCCGCGCCGCCAGCGAGACCGCCAGGCGCTACACCTTCCTGGACGGCGTCGGCGAGATTGGCATCATCGCACCCGTCTCCCACCCCTTCTGCGGCCACTGCAGCCGCGTCCGTATCACCTCCGACGGCGCTCTCCGCACCTGCCTCTTCTCGCAATCCGACCACGACCTCTACGGCGAAATGCTGCGCGGCGGAACCGACGATGACCTGGCCGCGTATATACGGCGAGTCGTCATGCGCAAGGAGGCCCGCCACCACATCGGCGAGCCCGGCTTCGAGAAGCCGTCGCGCAACATGGTGCATATCGGCGGTTAAGCCGATAGTTAGTACGAAAGTACCTATATATGACCCATTCGAGTTATTCCTGATGGGTCATAGACGGTGGTCTTCTGGATTACGAGGTGCAGCTTGGCTGACAAACGTCAGTTCGAGGTCATTGAGAGTGGGCAGATGAAACATCTGCGCCAGTTCCATGATGTCGCGCGGGCGCTGACCCAGACCCTGGAGCGCGAGGAAATCCTGCGCATCATCATGGACAAGATGACCGGGTTCTTCAAGCCGGAGAGCTGGTCCATGCTGCTGGTGGATGAGCGGAACCAGGACCTCTACTACCCTTTCGCCGCCGGCGACAACGACGACAGCCTCAAGGACCAGCGCATCCAGATGGGCGAGGGCATCGCCGGCAGAGTCGCCTCTACGGGCGCCACCTTGATAGTGCCCGACGTTGCCCTCGACCCCCAGTGGAGCGCCTTCTCGCGCGCCCGTCCGGAACTCCGTATCCAGGCGCTCGCCTGCATCCCGATTCGCTCCGGCGACAAGACTCTCGGCGTCATCCAGCTCTTCAACAGCAAGCTGGACATGATGAGCGAGTACTCCCAATCGTTCATCCGCGTCCTTTGCGACTACGCCGCCATCGCCATTCAGAACGCCGACCGCGTGAAGCTCATCCACGAACTCACCATCACCGACGACTGCACCAGTCTGTTCAACGCGCGCCACCTGTACACCATGCTGGATGAGCAGGTCGCCGTCGCAGGCTCCAATCGCGAGCACCAGTTCAGCCTGCTGTTCGTCGACCTTGACCACTTCAAAGAGGTCAACGACACCCACGGCCACCTGGTCGGCAGCCGTCTGCTCGCCGAGGTGGGCAGCTTAATGAAGCGCGTGCTGGGGCCGGAGAACTCCTGCTTCCGTTACGGCGGCGATGAGTTCGTCGCCCTGCTGCCGGGCCTGGGCAAGCAGGCCGCCATCGACTGCACCATGCGCCTCTGGAATGGCCTTCGTGCTGAACGCTTCCTCACCGCCCAGTCGCTCTCGCTCGCCCTCGCCGGCAGCTTCGGACTAGCTACCTTTCCTGAGGATGGCAACAGCGTTCAAAACATCATCCGCGCGGCCGATACCATGATGTACGCGGCCAAGACCACCCGCGACAACGTCTCCGTCGCCGGCCTCGGCCTGGTTGCGGGCGCATCCACGGGCAACCAGGTCGCCGCCACCCGCCCCACCACCATGGCCGCCGCCGACCTCGCGGGCATGCGCCGCACCGCCACCGCCTGATCCGCCTCACCGCCGGCAAACAAGAGCTACTGCGGGTTGCGCCGCTCCAGCGTCACGGGTCGTTTCGGCTCCGGCTTGATCACGTCGCGGTTCTCCGGCGCCACCGGGTGCACGCCAAAGTCCCACACCCCCTGATTGATCTCGCGGTCCGAGATGATCTCCATCAGCGCGTACTCGCCGAAGTCCAGCGGCTGCTTCGGCGTCACCTTCATCCAGTGACCTCCCGGAAGCATCTCGATGGTCGTGTCGATCACGTCTTCCTGCTGCTTCACGCCGCTGCCCACCAGTCCGATGTTGAAGCTGGCCAGTACGCGCGCATCCGTCCGCACATCTGCGCGCACCATCACGTAACTGCTATTGGGCGATCCGCCGGCGGAGTCCGTCTTTTCGCCCGTGCCCGCGCCGTGCGTGTCCACCACAAACGGCGTGCCGCCGCGGGAGACGCCTGAATCGTCGCCCACACGCAGATAGATCGCCGGCTGGGCCACATGCATTTGCACCGGCGACTCCACGCCCTTCAACTGCAGAATCGTATGCGGCGCCGCCCGTGGATTGATGGCCAGCTTGAGAATGTTGTGGCTGGTGGTGTGGCTCAAGTCGCCCTCCGACTGCACCAGCGGCACCAGCTCCGGCGCGCCTTGAAAGTAGTCGAGCGCCACCACGCTGTCCAGCTCCGGCAGCTTCAGGTCGGGCGCCACCTCCGGCGTCAGCGCCCTGCGGTCTGCCTCCTCCTTCAGCAGGTCGGGATCGATCGTCGGATTGGGCGCCGGAGCTTGCGTCTGCGCACCATCAACCTCGTCCACCGGCGTGTGATCCCGCTCCCACTTGTGGGTCGCGTCCCAGTCCACCAGGTCCACGGGGAGTTCCTCGGTCTCGCCGCGCTCGGCGCTGACGTAGCTTACGATTTTGCCTTTCACCTGGTAACTCATCACGATCTGATAGCTGCCGTCCTTCAGGATCAGGCGCGTCCGGTGCGGCGCGCCCTGCGAAGTCTGTGAGACGTCCGGCAGCGGCGCCGCCGGTCTGGGCTGCGCGACCCCCGCAACCGCACACCCCGCCGCCAGCACCACGCCCAATCCCCAAACTGGCAGCCGTCCCTTCATCGCACCTATCCCAACTTCCACAGTTTAGACGCACCTGGGAAGCCTGCGGCCTTGCTTCACTCCCAATCAAAGTGTCGTGCTACTACTTTGGTTTTGTGAGCGTAAGCTTCGGGTCGCCATAAAACACATACGCCAGCGCGGTAGGGTCTTGGGTCTTGCGGAAGACCTCTTCGCGGGTCCGCGTCAGAATGCCGGCCACGCTCGAGTGTTCGCCCAGGGCCAACTCCTTCGCAATCGAATCATAAAACGTCGATGCGAAGAGTTCCGCCGTGGTGTCCGAAACAGGCCACAACGCGCCGATGTATCCGCTGGCGCCACCGTCCAGCAGGGCCGGCGCCCATCCATCCACATCGTTCATAAACTGCCGCGACTCACCCACATCGCACGCGTTGAAAAAGAACAGCGGATGCACCGCGGTCCCGGAGGTCGCCAGCGCCTGCCAGGTTCCAGGGTCCATCTCGCTGTCCTCCAGAAGAATAGCGAACTGAGGCACCCCGTCCTTGTCCATGACCGCTCCGTGTCCGGCGAAATGCACAAAGCCCTGCGGCGGATGTCCCGCCAGTTGGCGTACTGCCGCGTAGCTGCCCGCAACCTCGGTGAAGCCCCGCATCTTTTTCAGGGTCGTCAGTTCCAGGCCCGCTGCCTGCAGGCTCTTTCCTCCCTGGTAGCCTGGCGCAATGACCACGGACTCTTCGACCATCAACGACTGCGGCGGACGCATCATGCCGCGCCGCGTCACCGGCCAGCGGGCAATGCTGAACGTCGCCCCCAGAAAGTCCATGCGTTCATTGTTGTTCGCCAGCTTGGGCCGCATCAACTCCCACGGCAACGACGGATCGTCGCTATAAATCTGGATCGACGAGAATGCTGGGTGACCAGCATCCAACATCTTCGAGAGCAGGTCCTTGAAGGCCTGCGGAGCAAACCGGTCATAGAGTTCCGCGCCAAAACCATTCAGATAATCCTGCGCGTGCAACTGCGCCGCACCAGAGTCCGCCTCAGCAGGTTCGGCGGTGGCGCCGCGCCCGCGACTGGCCAGCTCTTTGAAATGCGAATTAATCCATGCATGCAATGCATCGGGATCGGCGATGTCTGCCTCCACCGGAGGACTCGACACACTGTAAAAGACCAGGCGCAGCGTATTTCCAACCCGGTTCTCAATGATGGTGAGGTCCGGCGCAGCAAGCGTGGGATCGAGTTGCACCGCGGCCGCTGGCGTTGCGCCTGGCTGCGTCGCCGCGGCCGCCGACAGAGTATGCGCCGTGGGCGCTGGCGCAGCGGCCCTAAGAGACGACGCGCCGCTCGCAGCATTTGCGGTCGCCGCCGGCGCTGCGGAGACAATCGTCAGTGGCCGGCTAAGCCGAGCCAGCAGCGCGCCCTCGTGCCAAAGCGTCGCCAGGATGCGCGTGTCGCGCCTGCCCGCCGAATTGGCTGCATCCAAAGGCTGAGCCCGCAGGTAGAACACCGCAACGCCCGAATCGCTGTCGCGCTCAATCGAAATCTCCGCCGTATTGGTGCCGCCGCGCGTAATCTCCATCCCAGGCACGGTCAGGTTCACGGTCAACGTCCATTGACGCTCGCCCTCAGCCATCTGCAACTGCAGCTTGCCCCCGCTCTCGACGCCGCTCAGTATCTTCGTCTCCGGTGAGATCTGCTCGGAGGTGAGCGAAACCTGCACCGCGATCTCCTGCCCGGCAGTCACCGTGTCCGGCGCTTCAATGTTGGGATAGCGCTCGACCGGCGCCAGAGGCGGCGCCGACCTCGTCGGCACAGAAGGATTCGTGGCTGCTGTATTCAGACTGGCCCCCTGCGGGGTGAACGCCGCCATAACACTTTGCGTAAGCTGTCCGCTCTGGCTGCCGGCCGGGGGCGGTGGAGACGCAGGCTTCGGTTGCCCTGCCGGGGCTCCGAAGGCACTCGTAAGCGAGGAGACGTTCGGCGGTGGAGGAGGTGGAGTATTCCCTGCAGCGCCCGGTTTTTTCAACTCCCCGGTGATGGTGTCCTCATCGAATTCCATGGTCTGCGTCTTCCAGGTCGTATTCGCCTGGGCGGCGTCATGGGTCTGCTGCTGGGCAGCCTCTGTCTGGGCCCGCGCCTTCTCATATGCGGCCTGGGCTTGCGCGCGCGCGGCTTCCGCCTGCGCTTGCTGCTGTTCGGCGGCCGTAGTCTCGCGCTCGGCGGGTCTGCTGGCAATCGGCGCACCGGAGCCTCCGCTGGCGTCTGCGGCAGAACTCCCTGGGGGATTCGCCGGAGGTGCGGCGGACGAAGGCGGGGCAGGCGAAGGCGGCGGTGGATGCGCCTTCCCCTTGGCTTTTCCAATTGGGGAGCCGTCGAACGCACCCGGCCCCGACGAAGCACCCGCTCCGGAGGCAACCGGAGGAGGCGTCGAGAGGATGTCCGCGAAACTCGCACCGCTCGCCGAGGCCGCGTCCGCCTGCTGCAGTTGTTCCAAGGCAGAAGGCGTGTGCTCTGCGGGCTTGTCGGCCGAGACCGCGCCCGTCGACGAGGAAGCTCCAGAAGTAACAGGGGTGGGTGGCGGGATGAAGTTCGTGGGAGTTCCGTAATCCGGCGCCGGCGCACTCTCGCGGTTCGCAGCCGCTGCAGTCTCAGCCTCGCCCGGGGCTGACTGCGATTGCGGCGCAGAAGGACTCCCGGCAGGTGTATTCAGACTGGTCCCCTGCGGATTAAGCTGCATCTGTCGCTGCACAACCAACGCCATCTCCTCGCCACCCTGAGCGGCTTCCGGAGAATAAGTCAGACCCTTCCCTGGGGCTGGTTTCGGCGGTTCCGGTGCAGAAGCTCCCTGTTCGGCGGAACTTCCGGGCACCGCCGCACTCACGCCATTGCCGGAGTCGGGTGCAGCTCCATCCCGGCGATCCGCCGCAGAGCCAGTAGGCGCTGGCTGAGAGGTACCACAACCAATCGGACCCAGGACAACCAGTACGAGCGCAACAACGATGATGAGGATGCTCTTCCTGTTCATGGTTCCATCCGCCGGGATTCCTGATGCCTGAGTTATACCACCCTTGTTCATGGCGAGGATTCGCGCTCGTCTCTGCCGCCGCGCAATTAGCATAGAAACAGATGCCCCGCCACATTCCACAAAAGACGCTGGTCGCGTTCGCGTTCGCCTGCGTGTATTTCATCTGGGGCTCGACTTATCTCGCCATCCACGTCGCCGGACTGCGCCTTGCGCCGCCGCTGGTCGGAGCGCTGCGCACACTCATCTCCACCGCCATCCTCGCGGCCTTCTGCATGGCGCGCGGCATCAGTCTGCGCATGCCTCGCCGCACCGCATGGCAACTTTCGCTGGTCGGCATTCTCTTTATGTCCGCCAACAACGTTCTGCTCATCTGGGGAGAGACCAAGGTCGCCTCCGGCTACGCCTCGCTGGTCATCGCCATGATCCCCATCCTGGTCGCGCTGATGGAAACCGCCCTGCCCGGCGGCGAAACCCTGAACCTGCGCGGATGGATCGGCACCCTGCTCGGCGCCGTGGGCATGTTCGCGCTGGTCTGGCCCAGCCTGCACCGCGTCGCCGGAGTTGGTCCGGACCGCCGCGGCATCGCCGGCTTCGTCATCCTGGTGCTCGCCGCCATTTCTTTCGCGACCGGCTCGGTTCTATCGCGCCGCTTCCGCTTCAAGGTCGACACCTTCGCCGCCACTACCTGGCAGCTTGGCGCCGCCAGCCTCGTCAACTTCACCATCGCCATTCCTGCAGGCAACTTCCAGACCGCCCAGTGGACGACCGGCGGAATTCTGGCGGTACTCTATCTCGCCACATTCGGCTCGGTCGTCGGTCTCACCGCCTACGTCTACCTGCTGAAGCACGTGCCCGTCACCAAGGTCTCCACCTACGCCTTCGTCAACCCGGTCATCGCTGTACTCATCGGCGTCGTCACCCTGCACGAACGCCTTGCCCCCGCCGAGTTCGCCGGCATGGTGGTTATCCTTATCGCCGTCGCCACCGTCATCCTGTCGCGCACCAAGGCTTCGCCGGTCCCATCCGACCCGATGCTCGAAGTCCCGATCGAGGAGTGAAGCGGGGGGAACTGATCACTGGTACCTACTTCCGCTTCCAGCGCACCCCGTCCTTCGCGTCCTCAATTACCACGCCCTTGGCCGTCAGCTCCGCCCGAATCGCATCCGCCCGCGCGAAGTTCCTTGCCTTTTTCGCCGCCGTCCGCTCCTCCACCAGAGCGTCGATCGCCTCATCCGAAAGCCCCATCTGCGCCACCAGCTCCGGAGCCGCCTCGCCAATCCGGCCCTCGGCCTCGGCCCACTTGAGCGCCGCCCGCGTGTGCTCCGCATCCCGGTCCAGCAGAACCGCGAACACCTCATCGAATACTGTCAGCACGCGCAGAATCTCTGCTGCATTCTCCTCGCCCAGTGCGCCTGCGTCCGCAGCCGAGTTCGCCGCCCGCACCATCTCGCTCACTGCCGCAGCGGCCTCGGCCGTATTCAGATCGTTCGCCAGCGCCGCTGCAAAGTCCGCCGCAGCCTTCGCCGTCGCCGCCCGCACTGTCTCATCCACGCCCGCCGCAAATCCGTCGCGCAGCATCCGCGCATGGAACGTCCGCAGCCGGTCAATCGCATTGGTCGCCGCCGCCAGCCCCTCAAACGTGAAGTTCATCTGGTGCCGATAGGGCACGCTCAGCAGCAGATAGCGGATCGCCGATGCGCGGTGTCCCTTCAGCAGCAGGTCGCGCAGTGTATAGAAGTTGCCCTCCGACTTCGACATCTTCTTCCCCTCAACCAGCAGGAAGCGCACATGCATCCAGTGCCGCGCGAAGGTATGGCCAGACGCCGACTCAGACTGGGCAATCTCATTTTCGTGGTGCGGAAACATCAGGTCCTCGCCGCCGGCGTGCAGGTCGAAGCTCTCGCCCAGCAACGACGACGCCATCGCCGAGCACTCGATGTGCCAGCCCGGCCGCCCCGGCCCCAGCGCTGTCGTCCAGTGCGGTTCGTCTGGCTTGACCGCCTTCCACAGCGCAAAGTCCCGCGCCGCGTCCTTCTCGTACTCGTCCACATCCACGCGCGCACCGTCTTCAATCCCGTCGAAGTCCTTCTTCGACAGCTTGCCGTACGCCGGAAACCTCGCAATGCGGAAGTACCAGCTCCCGTCCTCCGCCTGGTACGCGATGTCCTTCGCCGCCAGCTTCTCGATCAGCGTCACCATCTCCGGAATATGCTCGGTCGCGCGCGGCAGATGCTCCGGCCGCTCAATCCCCAGTGCCTCCATGTCCTCAAAAAACGCCTTCTCGAACCGCGCCGTGTACTCCGAGATCGGCTTGCCCGCCGCCAGCGCGTTGCGGATGATCTTGTCATCCACATCGGTCACGTTCATCACGTGCTCGACGGCCATCCCCTGCTGCCGGAGAAACCTTCGCAGCACGTCGACATGTAAGAAGGTGCGGAAGTTCCCGATGTGCCCGTAGTCGTACACCGTCGGCCCGCACGCATACATTCGCAGCGCCGGCGCGCCCACCGGCTCCAGCCGCTCCAGCTTCCCGCTCATTGTGTTGAAAAGTTCCAACGACGCCACTCGCGCTCACCGACCGCCGCAACCAGCGCAAAGCGCCGTGCAGTCCACACTTTCCATCTGAAATTGCTCACTTAAGATTCTACAGGCGACGAAACCAAACCGTCTCACCCCAGCTTCAATCCCGGAGCCGCCGCCAAGCCCTCGCCCGCAAACTCTCCCGCGCAGAACTTCCCCCAGGCCGCCGCCGCTATCATCGCTGCGTTGTCAGTCGACATCGCCAGCGTAGGGAACGCCACCCGCAGCCCCCTCCGGTCCGCCTCCTCCGCAAACCGCAGCCGCAGTTCGCTATTCGCTGCCACTCCACCCGACACCACAATCCCCCGCACCCCAAACGCATCCGCCGCCCGAAACGTCTGCCGCATCAGGTTCCCCACCACCGCGTACTGAAACGACGCAATCAAATCCAGCGTCTGCGCATCGAACAGCCACGGAAACAGCTCAGCCGCCTGGCTCGCCTTCATCGCGGGATTCTCCTTCAGCGCCGCAGCCAGCGCCTGCCGCCGCGCCTCGATCGCCGTACCCATTCCGTGCGCCTGGATATATCGCAGCACCGCCGTCTTGATCCCACTAAACGAGAAATCAAAGTGCTGCGCGCACGGCGAATCGCCTTCGGCGCGGCTCGCTTTCCGCTTGATCTGCTGGAAGCGAAACTCCACCGCCCGCGGATTTCCCCGCACCGCCAGCGCATCCATCCACGGCCCGCCGGGATATCCAAGCCCCAGCAGCTTTGCCACCTTATCGAACGCCTCCCCCGCCGCGTCATCCACCGTCCGCCCCACATTCCTGTAAGACCATAAACCCGGGTGCCCCACATCTCGCTTCTGAGATGTGGGTTCATGCGCCAGATACAGATGCGTATGCCCCCCACTGACCACCAGCGCCAGCAGCGGCAACTCCAGCGCAACCTCACGCGCCTCCATCAGTACTGCATGGATATGTCCCTCCAGATGGTTCACCGCAACCAGCGGCTTGCCCACTCCCAACGCCAGGGCCTTCGCATACGTAATCCCCACCAGCAATGCGCCCGCCAACCCCGGCCCCTCGGTCACGGCAATCGCATCCAGGTCCGCGAACTCCAGCCTCGCCTGCTCCATCGCCGCGCGCACCACTGGAACGATGTTCCGCAGATGTTCGCGGCTCGCCAGTTCCGGAACCACGCCCCCGTAGTTCGCATGCAGCTTCATCTGCGAAGCCACCACGTTCGCCAGAACCTCGCCGCCCGCGCGCACCACCGCCGCCGCCGTCTCGTCGCAGGAGCTCTCGATGCCTAATATCAGCCCGCCCGGCCTTGCCTCGGTCCCCATCTCTTCATCATAGAGAACGCAGCACCGCGCCCGCGCACGGATTCCCCATGGCTGGATCATCCAGCCGCTTCGACCACGATGCTGTGGCGACTATGGGGCGGCCGACAGCGGTGCGGAAGCGGACGCGGCTTATGTCTGCGCCACCGTACTAATGAATCCCCTGCTTCTTCCTCCATCCAAGCCACATAGGGGCCCGGTTGTCCCATTCTTCCAACTGGCCGCAGACTTTTGTTGCCAGCCGGCGGGAAATGAGCGCGACGACCGCGCCACCCAGCAGGTCGATGCCATAGTGCCAACCCGTAGTGATCGCCGAGATGCATACCAGAATGCAGAGAATTCTGGCTGGAAATTTGACAGATCTTACCGATGCCAACGCCTGGGCCGAGAGTATGGCGACGGCTACATGCACGGACGGAAAAGACACAATCGCCGCGCGACCCAACTCTGCTCTCAGCGGCACTCCCGATTTCAGAAGCAGCAGGTAATCTGTGATCATCGCCTGTATCTTCGAAGGCTGCAGAGCCTCCGTCGTCCACGGTCCGGCAGCAGGGGTAAAGGCAAAAACAATCGTTGTAAGAAGCATCGCGAAGATCATCGCCATAACAAACCGGCGGGATACCGCAGTCTGCCCGCTGAGCGAGGGGATTGCAATCGCCGAAATCACCATAGGGGTGAATGAGGCATATACGATGAGGAAGCATATTCCGAGCAGCGGCGCCTGAGCCACTAAGTGAGTGATGTAGGCGGTGCTGAAATGCATCCATCCGTCTATTTCAGCGAGCTGCCGGTCTACGAGGCCGAAGCGGGTGCGTCCTGCGATCAGCACCAGAAACCACAGCGGATAGACAAACATCCCGCTCCACAGGAACAATCCGGCCGCGTCAACTAACCTGGGCGCCGGGCGCCAGAGGTAACAGACAAAGGCGATGGCCAACAAGGCCACCCGCGTCCACGGCACCATCCCCAATCCAAACTCTGCACCGCTGAGGCGGACCTGCCGGGCTAAGAAGAAGTCTGCCAGCACCAGCGCAAGGAACAGTAAAGCGAGAAACCAGTTGAAATAAGTCACCCTGATCCGAAGTGGTGACACCGACGGCAGCGATGGACGGATAGACGAGAGCTTAAGCGTTCTCATGAAAGATAGGCATTTCGATAACGCCACATAAAATCGACTGGGATGGGCGGCGCTGCAACGAAGCCTCTTGCCGGTTTTGCATACGGTATCATCTCCAGGCGGCCATGATACCGCGCATCCGCTATTGTTCCCTCTCCACCTTCCACCCATCCTTCCCCAGCATCTTCAGCACGCTGTCCGGCCCTGCCAGGTGGCCCGCACCCATCACTACAAACACCGAGCCCGTAGCCGGGTCCTTCAGCAGCCCGTCCAGTGTCGAGGTCCAGCGCGTATTCCGGTCCACCACCAACCGCTTGTAATCCGCCGGATACTTTGCCGCCAGCTCATCGTTCTCCATCTTCCCAATCTTGTCGACGTCGCCGTGCTCCCACGCCGTCACCAAGTCGTTCAGCTCCGCGGCCGCCTTGTCCAGCTCCGTTAGCTCTTTGTGCAGCAGTTCCACCTGCTGCGCCTGCGGAGCGTCTGCCAGCAGATGCACCTGGTCGGCCATGGTCTCAAAGCCCTTCACCGGCTTCTGGTCAGCCTTCGCCTCCGCGAGCAGCTTCATGTCGATCCCGCTCGAAGGGTCGTACCCACCCTTCAGCATCGGCAGCTTCTCCAGCGACGCCGACACCAGCCACGGTTGCATTGGCTCGAGCATCTGCTCGCCCGGCAGCCCCATGCTCTTCGCCGCCGCGTCAAGCAGCGCCTCATCGTCCTTCGAGAGCTTGGTCGACAACGGATGGGCCAGGTCCGTCCCAAACTGCATTACCAGCGGCGTGGCGGCGGCCGGGTCGTCCAGGTTGGCTACCTCCACGTAGAGAACATCGCTCGCCGCGAACGCTGCCTTCACCTTGGCCGTCTCCCAGTCCACGTTTGACTTCATCACGTGGATTGAGCCGAAAAGGTATACCGTTCCATGCGCGCCCTTCACCCGCCACATCGCAGGGTCCGCCACTACGGTTAGCTGGGCAGACGACGTCGGAGCAGCGGCCGGTAAGCCATCGGTCACTGGCCCCGCGGGGGTCGTCCCCTGCTGCGCCAGCGCCACGCCGCATCCCAGAACCGCGATTACTACCGCGAACCGCAAAAGGCTCTTCATCAGCGCTCCGTGTTCCCAGTTCCTGACTTCTTTCTCGCCCACTTCTCTATCATAGAGACATGCCGGGCGATACCCGCACCAATTCGCAATACCGCGCCGCTCTGGCGATCGCCCGCACCCTGCGCGAGGCCGGCCATCAGGCCTTCTTCGCCGGCGGCTGCGTGCGCGATCTGCTGCTCGGTCTCGAGCCCAAGGACTACGATGTCGCCACCTCCGCGACGCCCGATGAGATCGTCGCGCTCTTCACAAAAACCGTCACCGTCGGCGCCCACTTCGGCGTGGTGCTTGTCTGTACGCCGCAACCGGACGCGCCCGACATTGCCACCGAAGTCGCCACCTTCCGCTCGGACGGCGCTTACTCCGACGGCCGCCGGCCGGACGCGGTTCGTTACACCACCGACCCCCGCGAAGACGTTCTGCGCCGCGACTTCACCATCAACGGCATGCTGCTCGACCCCATCGCGTATGAGGCCACCGGCGACCTCGACTCTGCCGTGATCGACTATGTCGGCGGTCGCGACGACCTGCGCCGCGGCGTCGTCCGCGCCATCGGCGATCCCAAGCTCCGCTACGCCGAGGACAAGCTCCGCCTGCTCCGCGCCGTCCGCTTCGCCGCGAGCCTCAACTTTCATCTCGAGGTCGAAGGCATCCGCTGCAAGGCGGCCGACATCAACCAAGTCTCGGCCGAGCGCATTCGCGACGAGCTGACCCGCATCCTCACCGAAGGCGGAGCGCGTCGCGGCTTCGAGCTGCTCTACCAGCTCGGCCTGCTTGCGCGCGTTCTGCCCGAGGTCGTCCGCCTGCGCGGCGTGGCCCAGCCGCCTGAGTTCCACCCTGAGGGCGACGTCTGGATCCACACTATGCTGCTGCTGGAAAAGCTGCCCGCCGGCTGCTCCCAGACACTGGCCTGGGGCGCGCTGCTGCACGACATCGGCAAGCCTGCCACCTACCAGCCGCCTAACCCCAATGTTCCCGGCGACCGTATCCGCTTCAACGGTCACGTCGAGGTCGGCGTCCGCATCGCTGAAGCGATCCTCGCGCGCCTGCGCTTCTCGAACGACGACCGCGCGCAGATCCTCACCCTTATCAAGAACCACATGCGTTTCGCCGACATCCTGCAGATGAAGCGATCGACCCTGAAGCGCTTCCTCCGCCTGAGCCGCTTCGACGAGCACCTCGAGCTGCACCGGCTGGACGCCAACTCCGCGCACGGCGATCTCACGCTGTACAACTTCGCCCGCACCCAGTACGAGGCCGAACCTGCTCCTGACCTGCGCCCCGCGCCGTTGCTCACCGGCAGCGATCTGATCGCCGCCGGCTACCGCCCCTCGCCGCAGTTCAAACCGATGCTCTCGCTGGCCGAGGACGCCCAACTGGAAGGCGCCGCAACCACCCGCGAGCAGGCCCTCGCCCTAGTGCAGTCCCGCTTCCCTCTGTAGGGGGGGGGAGTGGTCGAACCACCTGCGTCTAGGGTAAAGTGGTTCGCCTATGCGAAATTACCTTCGTAGCCCCCGCCTCCTGCCGCTCCTCCCGCTCAGCCTCACGTTTATCCTCGTTGCGCCGCAACTGCACGCCAAGGTCATCGGTATGAACGTGGTTGCGCCGTCGCTGACCGTGGAGCGGATTGAGAAGTTGGCTCCGAAGAAGGATCGCGCCGCCTGGCTCGCCTACCTGAAGCGCTCAGAGGAGCAGATGAAGGTGGACAAGGCAACCCTGGCGGCAGAGTTGAAGCCTGGCGAAGTCGCGCCGCCGCAGCCGGCTGAGGGCCGGGGATTCGGCCAGGGCATCTCGCTGCGCCATCCCGACGACTATTACAGCACCGCGCCCGCGCGCCACATCGCCGATGTGGTCGTCAGCTTCCAGACTCCCGGCGGCGGCTGGAGCAAGAATATGGGCTTTGCCGGCGCGCTGCGCCTGCCGGGTCAGCCCTACGCGGCAAACAATCTGAACGTAGTCAACATACAGCCAAACGACTTCGACACCCCAAAGGACCCGAAGTGGAACTACGTCAGCACGCTGGACAACGACGCCACCAACACGGAACTGCACTTCCTGGCGAAGGTCCAGGTCTCGCTGCCCGGCAAAGACGGCGATGCGTACCGCGCGAGCTTCATCAAGGGCATTCACTATTTGCTCAATGCGCAGTTTCCGAACGGCGGATTCCCGCAGGTCTGGCCGCTGGAGGGCGGATACCATGATGCCATCACCTTCAACGACAACGCCGTATCGGAGTCGGCGGAGACTCTGAGCGACGTGGCCGAGGCCAAGCCGGGCTATGACTTCGTTCCCGCAGAGCTCCGCAAGCAGGCAGCCGCAGCAGTCGATCGGGCGTTGCAGTGCATTCTGGTGTCGCAGACCGTGATTGATGGGAAGCGGACGATCTGGCCCCAGCAGGAGGACGCGCTGACACTCGCTCCGGTTTCGGCGAGAAACTATGAGCCGGGAGCGCTCGCTGCGTCGGAGAGTGCGGACCTGCTGGAGTATCTGATGTCGCTTCCGAACCCATCGAAGGAATTGGTTGCATCGATTCAGGCGGGAGTGACTTGGCTGAAGGATCACGAGATCTTCGGCTTTGAATACACCGGAGGACGCGGCGATGCAAACGGGCGGACGCTGAAACCGAAGGAGGGCGCCGGCCCCATCTGGTCGCGCTATTACAGCATCCCCGCGCAGAAGCCGATCTTCGGCGACCGCGACGAGACGCTGCACGACGACGTGAACGATCTCTCAATGGAGCGGCGAAACGGCTACGCCTGGTACAGCAACGGCGAGCAGAAGACTGTCGACGACTATGCCGCGTGGGCCAAGGCGAACGCCGTAAAGTGATCGCTGTCACTTTTTGCGCCTGCTCCGGGGGCTACACTTTGGCTGCTTCCCGGAGACAAGAATGCGATTTATCTGCGCCTCTTCGATAGCCTCGCTTGCGCTGGGCTTCGTCCTGTTCCCCATAGCGGCAGCCGCGAAACAAGCACCCCAGCCGCAGAGACTGGTTCAGCCCGGCGCAGGAGCCGTGGCAGAGTCCCGAATGGAGGAGGAGTCCGTCGTCGTGAGGGAACTGAGGGCGAGTCTCGCCGATTTCCTGCTCCACGACAAGTATGACGAGATAGAGCGCGTTGCCGACAAAATCCGAACGGACAAGACCAGGCTGGCCGGTGGCGGCTGGCTGCTCAAACAACTCTACTTCGGCCTGGAGGCCGCAAACGATACAACGCCCGAGAAACACATTGCCGAGCTGAAGGCATGGGTTACAGCTCGACCGCAGTCGATCACCGCGCGCGTGGCCCTGGCCAAGGCTTACACCAGCTACGCCTGGCTGGCACGTGGAAACGGCCATGCCGACAGTGTGACGCAAGAACGACGGCAACGCTTTAAGGAGCGCATCGCGGAGGCGCAAAAGGTACTCGACGACTCTGCCAACATAACGCCGATGGATCCGGAGTGGTTCGCCGAGATGCAGACCATTGCGCTGGCCCAGAGCTGGGACGCCGAGCGCAGTGCAGCTCTGTTCGAAAAGGCAGTGACGTTCGAGCCGACCTATTTCTATTTCTACAAGTACTACGCCAACTATCTGCAGCCCAAATGGGACGGCAAAGATGGAGAAGCCGCAGCATTTGCCAGAAAAAGCGCAGATGCAATCGGCGGACCGGAGGGCGACTTTCTCTACTTCCACATCGCGATGGTGATTCTGGCAGCCAACAACGGCAACGTCGACGCCAGGCAGATGGACTGGGTGCGCCTGCAGCGCGGCTATCAGGCGCAGCGGGACCTGTATGGCGTCGTCAATTTCGACATCAATCAGTTCGCACTGATGGCTTGGCGCTTTCGCGACCGCGACGTTGCAAGACCAATCTTCAATGAGATCGGAGACAAATGGTCAAAGGAAGTGTGGGGGAACCGGGCCCGTTTCGAGACAGCTTGCGAATGGGCGGGAAAGTAATCGGTTCCACGCTATCCTCGCAAGGTGCATAGAATAGGTTTCGTGAAACATTCCTTTGATATCGGCCCGGTTCCCGTCGGCCGCGGCCAACTTTTTCTCATTGCCGGTCCCTGCGTCATTGAATCCGAGACGCACGCGCGCACGCTCGCGGACGCCATCCAGCGCATCGCCGCCGACCTGCACATTCCCTACATCTTCAAGGCCAGCTACGACAAGGCCAACCGCACCAGCATCCGCAGCTTCCGTGGGCCTGGCCTGGTGGAAGGCGCGCGCATCCTGCGGGCGATCGCAAAAGACAACGGCTTGCCAGTACTGACCGACGTTCACACCCCGGAGGACTGCCTGCGGCTGACGAAGGCGCTCGGCGATGTCGAAGCTGTGCTGCAGATTCCTGCGTTCCTCTGCCGCCAGACCGACCTGCTGATCGCCGCTGCGCACACCGGTCGCGCCATCAACATCAAGAAGGGCCAGTTCGTCGCGCCCGCGGACATGCAGCACGCGGTCCTGAAGGTCCGCGACGCAGCCGCCACGTTGAGCGGCAACAAACCGCCGCGCGTCTTCCTGACCGAGCGCGGAGCCAGTTTCGGCTACAACAACCTGGTCGTCGACATGCGCTCGCTGCCCACCATGCGCATGTTTGCTCCGGTGGTATTCGATGCAACCCACTCCGTACAGACGCCCTCCGCAGCAAACGGAGTCTCTGGCGGGCAGCCTGAGTTTATTCCGGTGCTGGCACGCGCCGCGGTAGCCGCCGGCGTCGACGGAGTGTTCCTCGAAGTGCACGACGATCCGGCCCACGCCAAGTCTGACGGCGCCAACGCACTCCGCCTGGACAAGCTGCCAGGCGTGCTCGAGCAACTGCTGGCCGTGCACGCAGCGGTCGCGGCAAAATGAAAACGGCCTGCACGCAGCAGGCCGCTCCATCGATTCTCTGACCACTCACTCTTACTGGTTGAAGTTGCTTTCCTCTTCTTCCGGCTGAATGCCATAGCGGCGCAGCAGGTTCGGCAGATTCTGCGAGAAAGCGGCACGCGGCATTACCGTGTCGCATCCCGCCTCCACTGCTTTGGCCTTCAGATCGCCCTGCAGGTGCGAGAGGAAGCCAATGACCGACGTGCTCTTCTTCAGCTTCGCCTTCAGCTTGGGGATCAGCGTCAGCGGCTTGGCGTTGGCATTGTTCAGGTCGAAAACGATCAACCCGGGACGGTCCGCTTCTTCGCCATCGGTGAGCGCTGTGATCACGTCCTTCTCATTCTTGACGAACGCAACCTTGACTCCCAGTTTGCGCGCGGTCTCGGTGATCTTTGCATTGAAGAACAGGTCTTCAATGAAGAAGAAGATCTTGGTCGGCGCGTCCTCGGGAATCGGAATCGGCCGCCCCACTGAGTAGTCGATCGGCTGCGAATCGCTCACATAGCTGCGCGCTCCGCCGCCCCTGCCCTGATAGTTGCCGTGCGCTTCGATGGTGGATGGAGGCGAATCGGCGAAGTTGCCGTTCACCGCGCGGTAGCTGTGGTCCATTGGCCCCACAAAACTCCGTGGGCCCCGGTCGCGCTGCTTATTCTTGCGCTTCGAACCAAAGATGCTGTTGCCGGGCTGATGCGTGTCCTTATCGCGATAGACCGCACCATTGCCATTGCTGTAACCGCCGGCACCGGCCTGGTTGCCAGGATTCTCCTGCGAGCGTTGCCGGTCGCGATCGCGGAACTTCTTCTTCCAGCGCTTGGTGGACGGCCCTGAGCCGGCCTGTTGCGGTGGCGTACCGCCTTGGAAGTTCTGCGGCTGATTCCCCGGAGTTGCGATCCCCTGGCCGCTAGCCTCGATGTCTCCGGCGAACTGGCCCGCACCACCCTGCGCGCCCTGCTGGCCGGCATCTCCTTGCTTGTTCTTCCGCTTGCGACGGCGGCGGCGGCTGCTCTTGGACTGACCCATGCCGTGCGGAATGCTGTGCGCAGCATCCGCCGCGCCGGCTTGGCTCATCTGACCACCCATCGTTTCGGGCGGCTGTGGCGGTCCCTGGTGAACTTCCACCTCGGGCACATTTTGCTCTGAACTCATGTTCCACTTCCTATTGCTGGTTAACGATCTACGCTTTCATCCCACGCACACGAGTCTCGGCGACCCCCGCGGCATTCGCGGAGTTGGAACCAAGCCGGTTTTGAAGCGTCGGTGGAAACGATATCAAGTTGTACTCGAACATGCGTCCTAATGCATCGGTCAAGATGCAACCAGTCGGCAAATTACTCCTGCGCGCCACCGGATTGCCACATGCAACCGGGATTGCCAAGGGCCGGCTGGAAAATCGCCAAAGCGCTAGTGCCAGCTATGGCAATTCATTCACCCTGCCGCTGCCTGCAACGCGCTCGGAGGTTCTTGGCGGGATCAGCCCTCCGGCTCACCTGATCCGGTGCATCGGAATCCAAAACAATCCGCCGAAATCTCAGATTTGCCATGCATTTTGCTGCCATTGGAAAAGCAATCATCCGCACAGCTACCGGCACCCACAGCCGGTTCACAAGGCAAGGCTGATCATACGCCGAATGGCCTGCTGTGGCAAGAAAAACCTTTACCTCTAGCCAGGTGTACCGGAATCGCGCCCACCCGACCCACCGCTGTGAGACTGCGAGAGCCGCTCCCGAAGTGGAAGCGGCCCGCTACAGAATGGCCGTCAAAGGCCTCCCAAATTAGCTCCCTTGCAGGAGTGGAACTTCAAATTCCGGCGTGCATCTACTGTGGATGCATCTTGTTCCGGACCGAGTATTGAATCTCGCATTCGGCCCCTCGCGATGGAGCGGCGCTTTCGACTTGAGAACGCAATACCAGTTTCTGAAAGTGAGAGCAATTCGGATGCCATAAGGCCACAGGGCAATATGCACGCCAAATACCGGTTCCTCCGCCATTCCGAAGACAACGCCTACCAGAAATCAGCAGCGTTTGGCTGACATGCTCCAAATTTCAGGAGATGGAGGTTTGACCCTGTATCCGCGGAGCCATATAATCGAGACGTTGTAGCAGCCCTCCCAGCTGCTATGTGATTCGTTGAAACTGGGCGAAGCGATAGGGATTGGCCGTGCTCGAAAGCGCGGCCCTGGGTGGAGTGGATGCAGGACATGAGGACGGGCTGTCGCCTGACTCGATGATTGAGATCCTGAAGGATCCTGAAGGAGCACCACACAGCACATGAATTCCAAGCTCGTACTCGTCTCCGCCCTGGCTGCGGGAGTCTTGACCACTGCAGGTATAGCGCAGACAGCCAGCCCCCAAGCCCCGGCGACGCACGCGACCGCGCCTGCAGCTCCGCCGCCACCCCAAGCCATTCCGGCCAAGATAGCTTTCATTGAACTGGAAGAAGTAGCTGCCGCGACCAACGAAGGGCAGAAAGCGGTCGCGGAAGTCCAGAAGAAATATCAACCGCAGAAGGATGCGCTGGACAAACTCAAGGCGGAAATAGACGCCTTGACCAAGCAACTGCAGAACCCTCCGGCCACTATGAGCGACGAGGAGAGGGCCTCGCGCGCCCGGGACCTCGACACAAAGCAGAAGCAACTGCAGCGCGATGCCGATGACGCACAAACTTCGTACAACTCCGACGTGTCGGACGCGATCGGGAAGATACTCCAGAAGCTCGGGCCGATCGTGGTCAAGTATGTACAGGAGAACGGCTACACCATGCTGTTGGACAACACCGGCCAGCCACAGCAGGGCGGCCTGAACCTGCTCTGGGGCGGGTCCGATATTTCAGCGGCGGTGGTAGCCGCCTACAATGCGAGTTCTAAGGTTGCAACGCCGATACCATCCGCTCCGTCGGCGACCCGTCCCGCTCCGGCAACGCCGAAACCAGCGACACCAAAGCAGTAACAACGTTTAGAGACGTCATAACTTTCGAAGGAGCATTACACACCGCATGAATCATAAATTAGTTGTTCTCGCTGCGCTGGTCGCGGGCCTTCTCCCCATGTCCGCGATTTCCCAGGTGTCCCCTGAGTTGCCTGCTTCCCCATCCGAAACGCCTGCAGCCCAGACTCCCGCAGCTGAGGCGCCCAAACCTCCTCCGCCTCCGACGGCGTTCACTGCGAAGATCGCCGTCGTCGAATTCCAGGAAGCCGTCATTGAGACCAACGAGGGCCAGCAGGCCCTTGCTGCAGTCCAGAAAAAGTACGAGCCGAAGCAGGCCGAGCTTGAGCAACTGAACACCGAAATCGTAGGCTTGCAGAAGCAGCTCCAGGCGGCCCCCGCCACGATGACGGATCAGGAGCGCGCTTCCCGCACCAAGACCCTCGATACCAAGCAAAAACAGCTTGACCGCGATGCCGAAGATATGAGGACCGCGGCCAACGCGGACCTGCAGGACGCCTACGGCAAGGTCGCCCAGAAGGTCCATGCGGTGATGTTGGACTACGTCAAGAAGGGCGGCTTTACCATCCTGCTGGACGCGAGCAATCAGCAGTCAAGCCAGATCATGTGGATCTCGCAGGAGCCGAACTCGGATATTACCGAGGCGGTCATCGATGCGTACAACGCCACCACGCCCAACATCTCCGCACCGGCCCCGGCAGCACCGGCGGCCGCCGCTCGTCCAAAGCCAGCCACCACCACAACACCGCATACGACGACGGCGCCCCACACCACGACCCCGGCGAAGCCGCCCAGCCAGTAATGCGAACCGAACCGCGATCCGGACAAAAAGGAGGCCTGCGGGCCTCCTTTTCGCGGGCAAAAACAGGCCCCGGGCGTTCGCCTTGGCTGTGGAAATTATTGTGGATTCCAACGTGCAGTAAATTCACAAACGGACTGGGCGCCCTTAGCGGACCGAGTTATGCAACAGTTGTTGTGCGACAAGTCACACGTTTTCAGGTCTTTGAAACAGGAACGGCGAACTTCAACAAAATCGTTGCAATCGCGCTGCAAGTATCGCAAATAAAGGCTTTCCACAGACCACGAATCGGCCGCAGGGAAGGGGCTCAGGCCACACCCCTTGAAATTGGTTCTTTTCCCCGCCTGATTTTTCTCGTTTGAAACGCGAGGTTTGGACTCGCGCAGGCTCAAGAACCGGGTGCCCTTCCGGACTAGATGGCGTTGGTTAGCTGGGTGCCTATCTTGTTGAAGACCGTGTCAAGACTGGTGTTGTAGCTTCTCATCACAGCGACCGACCCGAGAGCGACCATCGCCGCGACCAGCGCGTATTCAATCAGGTCCTGCCCGGATTCATCCGCGACCAGACTCTTTAGATGTTGCGTCATTGAATATTCCCCGTCGTTTAGGTGAATCCGAGGCGCCTGGAGAGAAAGCCGGGCTGGCGCTAGTTCCGACGATAGGGCTCCCAAGCCGCATCGTATATAACCCAAAAGGGGGATCGCGGACGATATGCTGGATCACTTAAGTCGTTGAACCAAAGTAACTTCCACGCCCGAAGCATCCCTGGGAACCGGTCGGATTCAGTGCAGAGAATCGCTCCCTGCTACTCTTCGCCGACCTTGAGCACGGCAAGGAAAGCCTCCTGCGGAATATCAACCTTGCCGATTCGCTTCATCCGCTTCTTGCCTTCCTTCTGCTTCTCGAGCAGTTTGCGTTTGCGGCTGATGTCGCCGCCGTAGCACTTGGCGATGACGTTCTTCCGAATCGCCGTAACCGTCTCGCGCGAAATGATCTTGGCGCCGATGGCGGCCTGGATCGCAACCTCGAACATCTGCCGTGGGATGAGCTCGCGCATCTTGGAGACGAGAGCCTTGCCGCGGTCGTAGGCTGCATCGCGATGCACGATGATGGAGAGCGCGTCCACGGGATCGCCGCCGATCAGAATGTCCATCTTCACCATCGGTGAGATCCAATGGCCCTGCATGTGGTAGTCGAGTGACGCATAGCCGCGCGAAACCGACTTGAGCCGGTCGTAAAAATCCAGCACGATCTCGTTCAGCGGAAGCTCATAGGTGAGCATCACGCGGGTCTCGGAAACGTATTCGAAGTTGATTTGGCGGCCGCGTTTTTCCTCAACCAGCTTCAGAATGCCGCCCACGTACTCCTCGTTGGTCAGGATCTTGGCGAGGATGACGGGCTCCTCGATCTGCTCGATGTTGGAGGGATCGGGCCAGCGCGATGGATTGTCCACCTCAACCACCTTGCCATCGGTAAGCGTGATGTTGTAACGGACGCCGGGCGCGGTGGTGATGAGGTCGAGCGAATACTCGCGCTCCAACCGCTCCTGAATAATCTCCAGATGCAGCAGCCCCAGGAAGCCGCAGCGAAAGCCGAAGCCGAGTGCCACCGACGACTCGGGCTCGAAGGTGAAGCTGGCGTCGTTGAGGCGAAGTTTTTCCAGCGCGTCCCTCAGCATCGCATGCTCGTGCGAGTCCACCGTGTAGAGTCCAGCGAAGACCATACTCTTGATGTCTTCAAATCCGGGCAGGGCCTCCGCGCACGGCCGCGCGACGTCGGTGATGGTGTCGCCGACTTTCGTATCAGCCACATTTTTGATGGTCGCGACGAAGAAACCAACCTCGCCGGCGGAGAGTTCCGCGAGCGGCACCGGCTTCGGCGTCATGACGCCCATACTCTCGACATCGAACATCTTTCCGTTCGACATGATTTTGATCTTCATGCCCTGCTTCAAGCGCCCGTTAATGACGCGCGCCAACACCACCACGCCGCGGTATGGATCGAACCAAGAGTCGAAGATGAGGGCCTGCAGCGGCGCCTCCGCGTCTCCGCGAGGCGGCGGCAGAAGATGGACTACAGCTTCGAGGATGTCGGGGACACCCTGGCCGGTCTTTGCCGAAACGGCGATAGCATCGCTGGCGGGAAGCCCGACCGCCTTCTCGATCATCTCGCGGGTACGCTCAATATCGGCCGAGGGCAGGTCGATCTTGTTGATGATGGGAATGACATCAAGGCCGTGGTTGATGGCGAGATACGCGTTGGCCAGGGTCTGCGCCTCGACTCCCTGCGATGCGTCCACGACCAGCAGTGCACCCTCGCACGAGGCCAGCGAGCGCGATACCTCGTAGCTGAAGTCGACGTGGCCGGGCGTGTCGATAAGGTTGAGCTGGTAGGTTTCGCCGTCATGCGCTTTGTACATCATGCGCACGGTGTGGGCCTTGATGGTGATACCCCGCTCGCGCTCCAGATCCATCGCATCCAGCACCTGGGCGTGCATCTCGCGCGCTGTGACCGAGCCGGTGAGTTCGAGCAACCGGTCGGAGAGGGTGGATTTGCCGTGATCGATGTGCGCGATGATGGCGAAGTTGCGGATGTGATTCGGATCCATACGGGGTGCGAACTGCCTCAATCTTCGATGCTATCACCGTGGAGCGGGCGCTCCGTGCATCGCCGCTGCGTCCGGTGTGCCCTGCAACGTCTTACAATGAGCAAGGCGCATACATGCGTCTACGCCGTTAGCTACTTGCATTGATACAGGAGTGCGGGTTTTAGAATTGGGCGGATTGCGGCACCAACAAAGGCGACTGAGCGAGACTAATTTCGATGGGGAAGACCAGCGAGTGCAGAGCTTGAGCGGGTTTCGACGGTGGCTGGTGGCGATTGCGTGTGCACCGCTGGTGCTGCTGGCGGGCTGTCCGCAGCAGCAGGCTACCCCGGCGGTTCCCGCACAAGCCACGGCGCCGCAGATCGCTGCTCCGGCGCAAGCGGCGCCTGCGCCGGACATAACGCAGACACAGGCCGCCGAACAAGCCGCAAGAGCGCGGAAGGTGCAGCAACTCATCGACCAGGCCGAAGGAGACTATCGCAGCGGCGTCGACAATTATCGCGCTGGGCGGCTGGAGGCGGCGCGGTCCGACTTCGACGCGGCGGTTGACCTGATGCTGACCAGCGGGATGAATCTGAAGGCCGACCCGCAGCTTTCCGATGAGTTCGAGCATCTGCTGAATGCGATCAACTCGCTCGAGATGTCAGCGCTGAAGCAGGGGAATGGATTCTCCGCGCCACTGGAGGCCGCGCCGCTTGACGCCGCCGACGAGGTCACCTTCCCGCCCAACGCCGCGCTGACCGCCAAAGTGGCCGAGGAGTTGAAGACCACGCAATCCGACTTGCCGCTGGTCGTCAACGACTATGTCGCGGGATTCATCAACTACTTCACGAACTCGAAGAAGGGCCACGCTACTCTCGTCCACTCGCTCCAGCGCGCCGGCAAGTACAAGGAGATGATCCAGCGCGACCTCACGGATGCGGGCGTCCCGCAGGACCTGATCTATCTCGCCGTGGCGGAATCGGGCTTTCAGCCGCAGGCGGTGAATCGTGGCTCGGGCGCGGGGGGCATGTGGCAGTTCATGCCGTTCCAGGGGGTTTACGGCCTCGCCTTCAACGCCTGGTACGACGAGCGTTTCGACCCGGAGAAATCTTCCCAGGCGTACGCGCGCTACATGAAGGAGCTCTATAACCAGTTCGGCGACTGGTATCTGGCGATGGCTGCGTACAACTGGGGCCCGGGCAATGTACAGCGCGCGGTGATGCACACCGGATATGCAGACTTCTGGGAGCTGTATAAGCGCAATGTGCTGCCCACCGCGACCAAGAATTATGTGCCGGGCATTATCGCGGCGGCCATCATGGCTAAGAATCCGAAGCAGTATGGATTGGAAGACCTGGTGCCTGATCCTCCGGTTGTCTCTGACACTGTGAACGTCGACTACTCCGTCGATATGAGGCTGGTGGCCGATGTTACCAATGCCTCGTTGCCGGAGATCGTCGAGCTGAACCCGAGTTTGCTGCGCATGACCACGCCGGACGACGCCGACTTCGATCTGCATCTGCCCGCCGGCACCCGCGATCTCTATCTCAAACGCATCCAGGAGATTCCCGAAGACAAGCGGACTAGTTGGCGCTTCCATGTTGTGCGCGCCGGCGAATCGCTGGATAACATCGCAAGCACCTTTCACGATCGCCCGTCCGAAATAGTCTCGGCAAACAATCTGGTTGCGGACGCGCCGATCGATCCAGGCGTTGAACTGATTGTGCCGGTATCGAGCGCCATTGCGATGCCGCACCCGCTGCACTACATCACGCGGTCGGGCGACACGCTGGTCACGATTGCCGATCGCTTCAACGTCACGGTGGAAGACCTGAGGCGTTGGAACCATCTTTCGTCGAGCAAGGTCACGCCGCATCGCTCCCTCTATGTCTCGCAGCCTGTTCATCTGGCGCCAGTGGCGCATGTGCGCGCGAGGAAGTCGCATACTGCAGTCAGCGCACCAGCGGCAACCAGTACAAAAGCGAAGAGTCCTGCAACGACTTCAAAGTCCTCTGCAAGGACGCCCTCGCACAGCCCAGCGCCGAAGAAGAAGACAACTGGACCGAAGTAAACGGCTGCTTCCACGTGACGCACGAAGCTGCTCGTTTAGCTACCCGAGCAAAAAGAGTGCTTGCTATCGCTGGCGCGCAGATGCATTCTGTTGCTAGAATCCGTGCCGTGGTGCAAATGATTTTTGACGCATCGCGAAAGCAGCTTGAGATGCACGGCGACGTCACGATGCGAATTCTGTAACGAGGGTGCGACGATGAAGTTCAATGAGCTTGGTGGATTCGACGGACTTGACGAGAACAACAGAATGTATGCGGCTGCGAATTACGAAGACGATGCCGCTGGGGACGGATATGAAGGCAACGGCGCCTTCGACGATGACGAGGAAGAAGAAGAGGTCGTGGTGGCGATGACCTCGGACGATGATGACGGCCTGGATCGGCTGGAGGATGAGGACGATGTGGTGGTGGCTGAAACGATCGCAGTGATCGAAGTGATACCTCCCCCGCCGGTTGTAAGCCATACCCCTGCGGCAACAACATCGAAAGCTCCCGTGAAGAGCGCGGCCGTCGCACCGGCAGTGAAGAAGGCCCCCGCGAAGAAGGCCGTTGCAAAGAAGGCCGTCACAAAGAAGGCCGTCAAGAAGGCAGCGGTGAAGAAGGCCCCCGCAAAGAAGGTGGCTGCGAAGAAAGTTCCGGCGAAGAAGAAGGCCGCCAAGAAAAAGACATTGAAATCTGCCGCGAAGAAGTCGAGTGCCCTGCGCGGCGGTAAGGCCGCTTTGAAAAAGGCGGCCGGCAACAAGGGTGCTTCGAAGAAACAAAAACCAAATACGAGAGGTATTACCTTGGCAACTAAGAAAGCAGCAAAGAAGGCTGTAAAGAAGGCCGTCAAGAAGGCTCCTGCAAAGAAGGCCGCAAAGAAGGTTGCAAAGAAGAAGAAGTAGCCGCAAGCAAGTTCCAACCAGGCAAGCAAAACGGCCCGGGCTCCTCTCGAGAGGTCCGGGCCTTTTTGCGTCTGCTTGCCGCTTACATCTGCCGCTTAGCTTGCACCTTATCCGCTGCGCCTCCATTCATGCCTGCGATGGCGGCGAGGACGTCGTCGGTGTGGGTGTTGGGGTCGACTTTGGTCCAGACCTTGACGATCTTGCCGGCGGGCGAGATGAGGAAGGTGTCGCGCTGGGCAAACTTGGCGACACCCATGTTGGTGACCGGCACGCCGTAGGCGTCGATGACCTTGTGGTCGGGGTCGGCCAGCAGTTTGAAGGTGAGCGAGTCCTTGGTGCAGAAGGTCTTGTGGCTCTCGACGGTGTCGAGCGAGACGCCGAGCACGACGGCGTTAAGCGAGTCGTACTTGGGCAGGTCGCGCTGGAAATTGTGAGCCTCGATGGTGCAGCCGGTGGTCATGTCCTTGGGATAGAAGTAGAGGACGACCCACTTGCCCTTGTACTGCGAGAGCGATACCGACGTATCTTCCTGCGATGGGAGGCTGAAGTCGGGAGCGCTTGCTCCTGCCTGGAGGATATCGGCGGCGTGCACACGTACACCGACACCGCAGGCGGTCACGATGCCGAGGATGACTGCGATCCATACACCTTTACGAACCATCGTCTTCTCCTTGTTGTTCAGAATGTGAATTGTGGCGATCTTTCGGCGGCCCGGTCCACGCCTTCGCGTATGGCTATAGTACCTCGCTTGCGGTTAGGCGTGTGTCACGGAGATGTCTCAGTTGGGTTCCGCCACAACGGCGATTCCAGCTTTGTCTGCGGCGGCGATGATGGCCGCGGCATCGAAGAGCAGCGTGCGGCCTGCTTCGACGGCCAGGCAGGTTGCGCCGGCGCCGGTCATGGCCTCGATGGTGGCGACGCCGATCACGGGCACGTCGAAGCGCATATCCTGATTCGGCTTGGCGACTTTGACGATAGTGAGGGAGCGGCTGAGGGTGGAGGCTGGGTCGTTCAGGCGGCGCATTAGCGCGCCCGCGCGTTCGATGGTGGCGTCGGTTCCTTCCATGGCTTCGACGGCGACACAGGCCTGCGCGGCGATGACGACGGTCTGGCCGAGATCGTATTCCGCAAGGGCACGCGCAACCGTCCGGCCATAGACGATGTCCTTCAACTCCTCCTCGGTGGGCGCGCGCTGGGTGAGCACCCCGGGCTGGGCAAGGAGCGGTTCGAGGTAATGGGTAGAGGAGATGAGTTCAATGCCCTCGTCGGCGAGGACTTTGGCGACGGCGTTGAGCAGCGCGTCGGTGTTGCGGCGGCGCAGGTTCAAGAGCAGCTTGGCGAGTCGCCAGTCGGGGCGGATTGAAGAGAATATCTGGGTGTGCTTGACTTGGCCGGCCATGACCGCTTGGGTAACGCCCGCGGCCTGGAAGGTCTCGATGAGGCGCGAGAGTTCGCCGAGCGACATCCAGTGGACGCGGATGGCGGGGTCGGCGGCGGCACGCGCATCGATCTCGGGATCGGTCTCCTCCTTGATGGCGGCGACGACGACGGAGAGGCCGTGGGCACGCGCGGCGTCCAGCAGCAGGAATGGGAAACGCCCGTTGCCGGCGATGAGGCCGAGTTTCGTCTGGGTTTCGTTCATGGCTTGGATGGCGAATCCATGTTCTCTGAGGGTAGTTGCTTCTTGCGCGTTGAGAGCGACCCGATCCGCATGGGTGCCAATTCTATCGCAGCCCCCATCGGCCGCGTTGAACTTCAGTTTGCGGCGGGTGGCCGGGGGGACTTGGCGGTGGTGACGCGGATGACCTGGTAGGAGGCGGGGGTGGCGCCAAGGTTGCGCAGGGAGCGCTTGTCATCGGCGGCCCAGAACATAACCGAACCGGCGTGCATGCGGGAGGAGACGCCGTTGACCTTGACTTCGAGCTCGCCTGACTTGATGAGGACGAACTCGTCGTTGCGGTCGATCATGTCGGCGGCGGTGCTCTGCCCGGCGTTGAGGGTGGTGATGTGGCTTTCGAGGGTGAGGAAGGTGAGCGTGGGCGAGCTGAGGACGCTGACGCGCGAGCCGGTGGGCGTGGGAGTTGGTGAGAGTGCGTTGCAGTCGATGACGGTAGAGGCGAGCTTGCCGGGGACGGCGCGTTCGGCGGCGGAGGGGGCTGATTCGTCGTGCGAGAGGTCGGTAACGAAGTTGATGACGTAGTAGGTGGCGGGCTCGAGGCCGACGTTTGTCGCGTTGTGGGGATCGTTGGCGGCGAAGAAGACCATGGAGCCGGGGCCGGCATGGTGTTTGACGCCGTTGATGGAGACTTCGAAGTCGCCTTCCTTGACCAGAAGGATCTCTTCCCAGGAGTGGCGATGGACGGGGTGCGACTCCATGCCGGGGTTGAGCGTGGTGACATGGACTTCTAGCTTGTCCAGAGTGCGGGTGGGGTTGTCGAAGACTTGGCGAACCTCGCCAACGGGCGTGGGATTGGCGGTGAGGGAGTCCCAGTCGACTGAGGTGCTGGCGAGGATGGTGGGGTCTTTGGGCGGGGCGTAGGTGTTGAGGACGGCGGTCTGGGCGGAGGCGAGTGCGGCGGACGCGAGGAGCAGGCTGAGCAGAAGAGACTTCATGGAGCGGAACTATAGCAGGATGGGGCTGCCACTGGGTATGTGCGAGCCGACTCACTTCGGGGGCGAGGGCTGGCTAAGGGGACCGGGCGCGGGCTTCGGCGAATAAGGCGGCGCGGTGATGTGAGCTTTGAGGTCGTCGAACTGCTTCTGCTGATCCGCGAGCGGTGGAACGCCAAGCTTCTTGCGCATGGCGTCGGTGATTAGGTCGGGAGTGTAGGGCTGCTGCGTGATCGGTGAGTCGGCAGTCCACTTAAACTGGGTCCCGTAGATTTGCGGCTGCTGGATGGATTGCAGATAGCGGTCGAGCGTGGCCGCGCTGAGCCAGACGCAGGCCTTGTCGCCGTCGGCGGCGCAGATGACGGCGAGGGTGTGCGCAAGTAGATAGTCGGAGCTGACGAGGCTGTGCTGCACGATGAACGCCGCATGGCGATAGTCGGCGGCAGTGCGGAGCTGATCGTTCGCGATCATCTGCTTGACCATGGCGAGGCGGTCGGCATCGGTGCGGGTGATCTTCGGCTCGCCGGGCCCGAGCGGCTTAGGCTGGCGCACACGCTGGTCTTCGTTGTAGAGCTGCGTGAGTTCGAGGTTGTTGATTGGAATCGGCGGATTAGCTGAAGAGGGATTGGTTTGAGCGTGGAGCGATATTACGAACAGGAGCAGCGCGATTCCGATGGGTCGGGACATGATCGGAATTGTAGACCTGGACCCTACTTGATGATGCCGCGGTGGCTCGAGGCGATGAAGTCGGCGAGGTAGCGGACGTGTTCGGTGGTGGCGGCGTCGGGTGCGGGCGAGTCTGCGGGTTCGAGGAGCGTGGCGCGGATGGCCGCGAGGGCGTCGGTGGTGTTGAGCTTGCTGGCCTGGAGCAGGCGGTAAGCGTGGCGGAGGGCCTTGAGCTGGGCAGGGGTGAAGCCGCGGCGCTCGAGGCCAACCTTATTGAGGCCGTAGGCGTGGTTGTTGCGCTCGATCGAGGTGAGCGAGTAGGGGAGGACGTCCTGGGTGATGGTGGTGCCTCCGCCGATGTAGGCGTAGCGGCCGATGCGGCAGAACTGATGCACGGGACAGAGCGCGCCGACGACGGCGTAGTCCTCGACTGTGACGTGGCCGGCGAGGGTGGCGGCGTTGGCGAGGATGCAGCCATTGCCGATGTGGGAGTCGTGGCCGATGTGGGTGTAGGCCATGATGAGGCAGCCGT
>CAZAXI010000022.1:0-38869 GCA_964489045.1 uncultured Granulicella sp.
AAACCAAAACCGAGAAACTCCAGTTATCAGTGGATGAGAAACCGGGGGCAGGTCAGAATCAGTCACAATAAGGAGTGGGATCTTATTGGGATTTCAGGGAGGCGCGTTCCGTTGCGGTTTTGCCTACAGTGAACCCGCAGAAAAGGCAGATACGCCGGGCTAAATCGCACATTTGCCTGATTCTCAATGAATTGTGCCAGTCGGGGCGGTCTTTGAGAAAGTTCCTCGTCTGTGCATGGAAAGCGGACCCCGTCCCCGACCCAAGATAGCAAGACAGGCGACTGAACTCCCAGTCTCCAAAACGAAACACATAGGTTCTTTATGTGCCTAACCGTAGAATAAATCATGAGACCAGCCTTGATTGTGGACGACGACGTCAAGTTCTGTCATATGCTGCGCGATTATCTGGCGCGCCATGAAATAGAGCTGACGGCCCGACATAACGGCGAGCAGGGTCTGGAAGCGGCACGTCTGGGACAACACGAGATGATGCTCCTCGATGTGACGTTGCCTGGGATCGATGGGTTCGAGGTGCTGCGGCGTCTGCGCGCCTTCTCAGATATCTGTGTGTTGTTGCTCACGGCGCGAGGGGAATCAGCCGATCGCGTTCTGGGGTTGCGGCTCGGAGCTGACGACTATTTGCCGAAGCCGTTCGACGTGGAAGAACTGGTAGCCAGGATGCAAGCGATACTTCGCCGCAGGATTTCGCATCCGTCGGCTGGTGCGTCTGCTGCGAAACCTAAGCTGCACCGAGCGGGCCTCACAATCGACTTCGGCTCCCGCACTGTGTCGTATGGGAATCGCAGGCTCGATCTGACGGATACCGAGCTCTCCTTGTTGGAGAGGTTCTTGCAATCGCCAGGGGTTGTCCTAACGCGCGAGGAGTTGTTATCCGACGTCTTCCAGCGACCATTTCATCCGCTAGACCGCAGTCTGGACGTGTACGTGAGCCGGCTCCGGCGCAAGCTCCAGTCAGCAACTCCGCTGGGAAACCACATAAAGACGGTTCGCAGCTCAGGCTATCTCTTTCATTGCGCGGAACCAACTTCTCATCTGGTCGAAGTCTCGTAGTTGATTCTCAACGTCGATTGGCTAAGCCATGGCTCGACTGTTGCTCAAGATATTCCTCGTTTATTGGATTGTCGCTGGGATCGTGATTGTGATCTCAGACTTTGAACCCCATCGGCATACACACCACCCCGAGCTCACGGATGCGCTCGATAGTGCCTTGGCTCTGGATGGGCAAACCCTCGTGGCTGCGTATGAACGCGGCCGGTGCGGGGAATTGCAGAGATTACTCTCCGCCTCGCAGGATGGGCTATATCTCGCGACCACCGATGGCCGCGTGGTGTGCGGGAGCCCGAGTATCTCCGATGTGCCCAAGTTGGTTGCTGCGGCGGTGAAGCAAAAGCAGCGCATGACCGCAAACTACACGCGTTTTCAACTGGTGGCGGCGCCAGTTACTTCGCCTAGCGGAGCAAAGTATGTGCTCCTGCTGAAGAGCAACTACAGCAGCGCTCTTAGCTTCCATGGCATGCTGCCTGGCTACACCACCGTGTGCATCTCGTTTGCAGTCACGGTCTTTCTGGGATTGCTGATTGTATTGCCCATTCGCAGGCTGCGACAGGCAGCTGGCCAGATTGCCATGGGCAGGCTCGATGCGAGGGTGCGTTGGTGGCCGTCATCGGCGGGGAACGCCGGCGCAAAAGGAGGCGATGACATCGATCAACTGATTCGGGACTTTAACCACATGGCGGAGCAGCTTGAATCGCTAGCTAAGACGCAACGGATTCTGCTCCGCGATGTTTCCCATGAATTACGTTCGCCACTGAACCGGCTGGGTGTCGGCCTGGGGCTGGCTCGGGCGCAGGCACCCTCGAGCATGCACGAGACTTTGGAGCGAATCGAGAATGAAGCAGCGCGTCTTAACACACTCATCGGCCAGATACTGTCCTTATCTCGCCTGGATGTGATTCAGCGGATCGATGCGCCTTGTCTTATTTCACTGAGCAAACTGGTCGTCGATCTGTTGCCGGATATTCAGTACGAGGCCGCGCAAAGCGGCTGCATCATTGGCACGGCGATCGAAGTGGGCTGCGATGTAAACGGGGATGAAGAATTGCTTCGGGCGGCGGTTGAGAATATTCTGCGCAACGCAATCAAGTACGCATCGGGAAGCGGGCTAATCCAGGTGGAGACAGCCACCGATGTAAGGCACGGCAAGAGGTTCTCCAGAATCCGCGTAAGTGATAACGGCCCAGGGATTCCGGAGCATGAACTGGGGTTAGTGCGGGAGCCGTTTTATCGCGCTGACCGGTCGAGACATTGGCAGCAAGAGGGATCTGGAATTGGGCTGGCCATTGCCGATCGGGCGGCCAGACTTCACCGTGGGATTCTTGGAATACGCAACAAGCCGGATGGCGGCCTAATGGTTGAGATTTGCCTGCCTTCGGCGGACCAGCCCGACGCCGCACACGAAGTCACGAGCGCGCGCGCAGTCTCATTCTGAAGACAGTTCCCCAGCGGGATAATTTGTGCCGTGTTTGTGGCATATAGCAGTCACAAGTGCAGGATGATTAATACGATTCACAATTTGTTACAAATTTATTCTTGTGGATCACTGACAAGCATGTCATAGTCGGTTCACTCAGGAATAGTTCTCCCAATCAACCAAACCAGAGCTTCATCAATAAACGGAGCAAGGCCGACTTTTCTTTTGCGCCTGGGGCCGCACTTCATCACTTCTCCTTTCTGCTTTTGGCAAGCGGGTCAAGGATGGCGCGGACCCAACTCGCCCTAAAACAATTCGGCATTGTGGAGGCTTCTATGCGTCGTCTAGTGGCAGGAATTGGACTCTTCCTACTCACCAGTATTGCGTTCGCACAGAGCACCTTTCGCGGCGGACTAGCGGGCAGCGTTGCCGATACGCAGGGAGGCGTGATTCCCGGAGCGCAGATTGAGGCAGCGGATTCGGCGACGGGGGTCGTTTATAAAGCGGTCTCGTCGAGTGCGGGGGATTATTCGATTCCGGACCTTCCACTTGGCGACTATACGGTCAAGGTTGCGTTTGCCGGGTTTTCGACCGTGAAGATTGACAGGGTACGCATCTCGGCGGGCGCAATCTTCAGCCTCCCGGTAAAGCTGGACATTGCCACTACAGTAACGACGGTGGAAGTCGATGCTGCCGCGCTGACGCTGGATACAACTACGCAGGAGCGAACCTTCACGCTGCCGAAAGAGGAAGTCTCGGACGTTCCCATCAATGGCCGCAGCTTCACCCAGATGGTTACCATGCTGCCGGGCAACACTACGGGCACCACCAGGTACCTGGTCGACGGCGTGGATAATAACGACGTCTACAGCGAAAGCTCCGCCTCCAACCAGGGCGGAGTTGACGGCATTCCCGGGACCCTGCTTCCCCTGGACTCGGTCGAGGAGTTCTCCGCGGAGTCGCAGAACGGAGCCGAAGGCGGCGGGTTCTCCGGCACCACAGTGAACCTGTCGATCAAATCCGGCACCAATGGCATTCACGGGACCGCCTACTATTTCAACCGCAATGAGTTCTTTGCGGCGTTGGGACCGTTTACGAAAGCGCACAACGCCAGCCTGCTGGCGGAGGGACTCGCTGCCCCGAAGAAGCCGCCAATCCACTTTCAAGAGTACGGCGGCTCCATCGGGGGCCCCATTCTCAGAGACAGAATGTTCTACTTCCTGAACTACGAGCGCCAGCAGTACGTGCTCGCGCAGGGTACTTCTTCACAGACGGAACCTTCGACCGCGTATGTAAACCGGGCCCTGGCACTGCTGGCGCAAGGAGGCGTAACGCCCGCAACCAACCCCTCAATCACAATGATGGAGAACCTGATCACAACGCTGTGGCAGCCGGGCATGCTGACTGGGGCAGCGACTACGGGGAATTGGACGCCGCCAACAAGTGCTGCGCAGAACGGCTATAGCAACAACGTGATGATGAAGTTTGACCAGACCATCAACGCGAAGAACAAGCTATCTGAGCGCTGGTACTATGGCGAAGGCAGCCAGACGGCGCCGCTCAGCACCAGCCAAAACCCCTGGTACTATCAGGTTGCGGGCGAGCGCGTTGACAACGTGGCAATCACGTTGAACACCGAGCTCAACGCCAAAACGGCCAACCAGATTCTGGCGGGCGTCGACTTCTTCGACCAGCCCTTCACCGATGCGAAGCCGAATAACGGCGCGGCGGCCCTCGGCTTTATCGTCGGCCTGGGGCCTGGCGACACCTACGGCCAGCCGGGAATCGCCATTTTCGGGTTCGACGGCACCGGTGGTACTTCCATCCAGTCTCGCCGCGATCTCGCGGGCCATCTCACAGAGACGCTGACGCGCACGATCGGAAAGCACAACCTCCGCGCAGGCGGCGAGTACCGGCGCACCCAGATTTACGCGCAGGCTACCGGCAGAGGCAGCAGCAGCATTTACACCCGCGGCACCTTCAGCTTCAGTGGCAGCCGCGGATACAACGCCACCAGCGGGGGCAACGGAACGGCTTATCCGACCACATTCCTAGGGGTGACGCTCGACTCCCAAACAAAAGCCCTAGCCGACTACTTACAGGGCGAGGGCAGCTCAGCCACACTCTACAACGGCAGTCTGGATCGCAGTGTCTCCGACAACAACTTTAATATGTATGCCCAGGACTCCTTCCAGGTGACCCCGAACCTGAACATCAACTACGGTCTGCGCTGGGACTACATATCGCCGGTCGGCGACGACCAAAAGGACCTGACGGTTTTCAGGCCAGGGACTGCACCATCGTCGCTCGATCTTACCGGCGGTCTCGCGGTCGTCGGCCAGGACATCAAAGAGCCGTACAAGGCCGATGCACTGCAGCTCGCTCCGAGGCTCGGCTTCTCCTGGCAGCCAACCATACTTTCGAAGATCACCAAGGGGATGGTCGTCCGCGCCGCGATGGGCCTGTACTTCGACACCACGGGTCTCGGCACATGGATCTATGCCACCAGTCTGGCGGGCAACCCGGCCGGCACGAGGCCGCTCTATAACGAGGGGCTCAGCAATCTGAATATCCAGCCAAACATTTCAATCTTTCCAGCCAATGCCGCGGCGAGCCTTCCCAACAACGGTGCGGGCGGTGTATGCGCGGGCGTCAAAGTGGCGACCTGCCCCAATCTGGGTATTTCTGCCGTTGACGAGAACTACACGATGGGCAACACAACCAACATGTCGGCCAGCGTCGAGAAGGCATTGGGCCCCAAGGCGATCATAGAGGTCAGTTACGTGGGAGAGCGGGGACGTCATCTGGCCAACTCTTACGATCAGAACCAGACGGGGTACGGGGACACGACGAACACGGCCATCACAAACGGATTCAGCTATCAGCAGATCAATCGGCCTTACTTCAGCGCGTACCCCAACTTCGCCAAGATCACCGATACCTCGAGCTTTGGCTCCTCAAATGCCAACGCCTTTCAAGCTTATATCAGAACCCGTGGCTGGCACGGCCTGATCTCCGAGGTCTCTTATGCCCTGTCAACCAGCAAGGGCACCGGGAGCATTGAGGACTACAGCAATCCGGCGGCCGATTACGGCTCCAATCTAGTCATCACCGACCAAGTCAAGGGCTATTGGGCCTACGACATTCCAAACCTATCGCACGGTCCTTCCTGGCTGGTCAACAAGTGGATAACGGGCGGTTGGCAGACTGCCGGCACAATCTTCTTCCACGGCGCCGCCGCCGTCACCGCGAGCGCTTCGGGTTCTTGCAACCAGTCGGCGTCAACCGGTACCACCTACGCCACCACCTGCTCCGGTCTCGGCGTAGGGGAAGGCGCTGGTCGCGCCGATTTGACCGGCCTTCCGCGCTTCTGTCCAAAAGGGAATTGCGGGGGCACTTTACCAAATAGCGCGACGGGTACGTCCAGGGGCCGAATCAATAATGGTGTTTTGCAGTGGTTCAATCCGTACTCGGTGATCTCGCCTCCTGGGTGTTCGGTTGTGGTTGGCACCAACAGCACCGGCGCCAACTGTTCCTTACCGCTCTCCGCTTACTACGGGACGACCAAACCGGGTCAGATCCACGGAGCGCCTGGATTCGGAGATATCGATCTCTCCATCTTCAAGAATTTCCTCATCACCGAGAAGGTGAGGGGGCAGTTCCGTGGGGAAATGTACAACTTCCTGAACCGGGTTAACTACGCGAAGCCGTCATTAGCTTCGGGCAACACCGCCGCAGATCCAAGGGACGGGGGGTTGAATCTCTCCGACGCTTCAAGCACCGGGCAGATATCGACCACCATTGGCGGTACCAGCGACCCAGGTATCACTGAGGGTGAACCGTTCAATTGCCAGCTAGCACTGAAGATCATCTTCTAGCCTTCACACGGAGATCGAGTGGAGGGGCCGGGTTCCCGCAACGACGACGGCCCCCTCCGAAACACTTCCAAACCCACGAATAGGATTGCCGAAGACGGAGTACTCCCGATGAGAAGCAACCGGCACGTGAAGGGATTCATACTGGCCGCGACGATGGCGATGACCGGTTACTGCGCGGCCGCGGAGCTTTCAGGCGACTGGGTGGGGCAGTTGACCGGCCCATTCGATTCCCAATACACCGCCCAGTACAACCACGTCAGCTTGAATGCCGCGGGCGATAAGCTGACCGGTACATGGGGAGCGTACACACTGGCCGGCAGGATGACAGGAGAAAAAGTGGATATCTCCTTGACCGACGGCAGCGGCAAATCGGCGGGAACACTTACGGGGACGATGACCAGCGGCAGCTTCTCCGGGACAGGAAGCGTAGTACCGGTACGGAGGATGGGCGGCGGTGGCGGAATGGGCGCTGTGCAGCCTCCTAGTCCAGTGACTTGGCAGTTGACGCGCGCGGCGACGCCTCCGGCCATGGCGAAGACGTACAATTTCGAGCCGAACGTCGCGTACAGCACCTACTCCGCGGCGGAGCCTCCGAACCTGCATATTTTCCCCGGCGACACGGTGAACACCCGGACGATGGACCAAGCCCGTGACACCAACATCATTCGCCACGGCACCGGCGGCGATGCGAATATCGGGCCGTTTTATGTTGAGGGAGCTCTGCCAGGCGACACGCTGGTGGTGCATATCATAAAGCTGCGAACCAACAAACTGATTGGCCGTCAGGGCAGCCGATTCAATCAATACGCGGTGACCCAGGCATATTCGCTGGCCGCGCAATACGATTCCAACTTCAACGGCAACTGGGAGCAGTATCCCGACCAAGGGATTGCGAAGCTGCCTCCGTCTCCCGGTCTGCCTCATTTGACGATTCCTTTGAAGCCGATGCTTGGCTGCATATCGGTCGCGCCTCCGGGGGAAGAGCAGTGGGGGGGAACCGATCTCGGACCGTTCGGCGGAAACATGGACTACAACGAAAACTCAGAGGGAACGACCTTGTACTTTCCGGTATTCCATCCCGGGGCACTGCTCGGCATGGGCGATGCGCACGGAGCCATGGGTGATGGAGAAGTGGTCGGAACCGGGCTTGAGACCTCGGTCGATGTCACGTTTTCAGTTGATTTGATCAAGGGGTATACGACGCCACAGGTGCGCGCGGAGACGAAGGACTACCTGATCTCCTTTGGTGTCGCCGGCTCGGTTCCGGAATCGATCCAACTTGCCACCACGCAGTTAGCAGAGTGGATAAAACACGACTACAAGCTCAACGACAGCGAGGTTGCGCTGCTGTTCGGCGACGTACTGAAGTACGACATCACGGAACTGGTCGATCCCCACTTCAATGTAGTTGCCAAGGTTCCCAAGAGTGTGCTCGCCACACTGAACCATTGAAGTTGTTTTCATGCGATCGAGATTCCGCAGAACAGGAGCAGGACGATGGCAAAGCAATGGATGAAAATGGCGACTCTGGCCGGCGCGATCGCATTGACGCGGATATGCATGGCGGCAGATGTCTCCGGCAACTGGATCGCCACGATTTCAACCCAGGGGGAGCCGCAGTATGCACGGGTTTCTCTGAAGGCGGACGGAGAGAAGCTGAGCGGCACGTGGGGGACATCGGAGATTGACGGCACGCTCACCGACGGTAGGCTCGACGTCAAGCTGACCGATGCGCAGGGCAACGCAGTAGGCAGCCTGACCGGGACTCTCAGCGGCGCCACGATTACCGGGACGGGGACTGGTCTTGGCGGAGGCGGCGGCCGCGGAGGCAGAGGCGGCGGTGGGTTCGGAGGAGGTATGGGCGGCGCTGCACCTGCCGCGCCAGCCGATGGTGCGGCACCCGGTCTCGGGGCTGCTCCCACTGGGGGCAGTAGAGCCCGCGGTGGCGGTGGCTTTGGCGGCAGAGGCGCCGCTGCGGGCCCGGCAAGTTTCACGCTGGCTCGCGCTCCCGTCCCTCCGGCAAAACCAAGGGAGATTACTTACAATCCAACCAGCTTCGTCTCGTATTACTCCGCGGCGAACAAGCCTGAGATCAGGATTTTTCCGGGCGATATCGTTCACACGTGGACGTCTGACGCAGGCGGCGTCGATGCGACGGGCGTTCACCACCCCGGTGGCGACGACAATATCGGGCCAATCTATGTGGAGGGCGCCCTGCCGGGAGATACGCTCGCAGTTCATCTGCTGAAGATTCGAACCAACCGGTCAACCGCGCACCAGGGAAGCCATCTCAATGCGCACGCAGTCACCGCCGCCTATCTGGTCGGCGCACAGTACGATCCGGCAGTCGACGGCGAGTGGACCCTGCTGCCCGACAAGGGCATTGCGGTGCCTACGCATCCCAGCGAGCACATGAAGAACTACAGCGTGCCTTTGCAACCTATGCTCGGCTGCATCTCTGTCGCCCCTCAGGGAGACCAACAGTACCGCGGCGGCGACCTCGGACCGTTCGGCGGCAATATGGATTACAACCAGATCGCGGAGGGCGCAACGGTCTACCTTCCGGTCTTCCACGCCGGCGCGCTTCTGGGCATGGGAGACGGCCACGCCGCCATGGGCGATGGCGAGGTGGTGGGCAGCGGCCTGGAGACCTCAATGGACGTCGATTTTTCGGTCGAAGTAATTCCGGCTGATTCCAGCGGAATGGTACGGGTCGAGAACAAGGACTATCTGATTGCCTTGGGTGTATCCGGTTCTGTGCCGGTGTCGATTCAAATTGCAACATCCCAGTTGGCAACGTGGATTAAGCAAAAGTACAAACTGAGCGACAGCGAGGTTGCCATCCTCTTTGCGTCGACTTTGAAGTACGACATTACCGAGTTGGTCGACTCGAGGTTTAACGTCGCGGCAAAGGTGCCGAAGAGCGTGCTGGACACAATGAAATGAAGGCTGCCTGCAACCTGACGATCCTTGGTGTTGACTCTGTTTGGTGCGCAAGTATCGGAACCTTCTATCGGGTGAATGTACGGAACTGCAGCAACAAGACTTGAAGCAGCAGGGACTAACGGCGTTCGGAGCTATTTCTGCTTCACCTAGGTATGGGTCAAGCAGGGACTATGTTTGCGATCTCAACCAGAGTCAAAGGAGAGTCTGATGAAACCGATCAACAATGATGTATCCCGTCGCGGGTTTATGCGCCTGTTTGGTGCGGCGGGCGTAACTGCAGCTACGCTTCCGGTCATTGGCCAATCCGAGTATGCGCTCGCCCAGGCAACTCAAACTCCAGCAGCAGGACAGGCACGCCGTCGCGGCATGGGCGGAGGCTCAGACTTTGGCGACACGCGGGTGCGCGACGTCAATGCCGTCATCATAAGTTCGAACGAGAATCCGCTAGGGCCGGCGGCGTGCGCTCTCGAAGCCATCCAGCAGTTTTCCAGCGCGGGCGGGCGCTACCATCAGGAATCCAAGAGCGAGGCGGTGAAGGCTTTCAGCGAAACCTTCGAGCTGAAGCCCGGTTACGTCAGCATGTACCCCGGTTCGGGCAACGCGGTGGACCTGGCGCTCTACTCCAACATCGGTCCGGACAGACCCCTGGTGGTGGCCGATCCGAGCTACGAGCAGGGGCCGCGCGCCGCCGATACGATGAAGGCCAAGCTGTTCAGCGTTCCTCTGTCGAAGGACGGCAAGCACGACGTCAAGGCGATGGCCGCGGCTACACCCAATGCCGGCGCCTACTATATTGTGAATCCAAACAACCCTACGGGTACCATGACGCCGAAGGAGGACCTGGTCTGGCTGCTGAAGAACAAGGCTCCGGGATCGGTTCTGGTCGTTGATGAGGCTTACTTCCACTTCTCCACCGACGACTCGATGATCGACCAGGTGGCTAAGGACCAGGACCTGATCGTGACCCGGACCTTCTCGAAGATCTACGGCATGGCGGGCCTGCGCGCCGGATTCTTCATCGCCAAGCCAGACCTGATGCAGAAGCTCTCCACGCTGGAGGCCAGCGTTGGCCGCAACGGCTCGGGTTCGGTGTCGATGGGAACGGCCCACGCGTGTACCTGCAGCATCCAGGATAAGACCCTGATTCCGACCCGACGCAAGATCAACGCCGATATTCGCGCCGGCACGCTGGAGTG
This sequence comes from uncultured Granulicella sp., assembly GCA_964489045.1. GTDB lineage: Bacteria > Acidobacteriota > Terriglobia > Terriglobales > Acidobacteriaceae > Edaphobacter. The sequence goes on from CAZAXI010000022.1 coordinate 10,512, forward strand.
GATGGAAAAGAACGGTTACAAATACTACCCGGGTTCGGAGGCGAACTTCTTTATGGTCGACGTGAAGCGGCCGGGCCGAGTGTTCCAGCAGCAGATGGCGGAGCAGGACGTCTTCATCGGACGCACCTGGGCTGCGATGCCGAGCTACGTTCGTGTCACAGTCGGCACCGCGGAAGAGATGGAGAAGTTCAAAGTTGCCTTCAAAAAATCGTACGAAACCGCGCCGAAAGCGGCTCACCTCGAGTTTCCGTACAACGTGTCCTCGGAGCTCGATCGCCACTACGCGTAGTCCAACTCTCCGCTGTCTCACTTACCCGCCGGGCAGGCGAGATCCTTGCCCGGCGGCCTTATTCAAGGAATTGAACCCATGAGCTTGCGCCGCATGGAGGCCATCAATCGACGTGCATTTCTTCGCCAAAGCGGTCTGGCTTGCGCGGGATTGTCTCCACTGGCATTCCTTTCCGAGCGTCTGTGGGCGCAAACCGCTTGTTCAGATCAAAGCTCTCGGGAAGGTTCGGACATTCCTGCTCAAAACGTCTCGCTCGGGGACAAAGCGTGCAACCTGTCTCCCGTGCATGTGGAGAACCAAAGGGTGATTCGTACCGTCGTCGGCCTTCGTCCGTATCGCCCATCAGGATTTGTTGTGCGAGCGGAGAAGGTGGACGAGACGCTCGTCATTCACAACTACGGGCACGGCGGGGCTGGCATAACACTCTCCTGGGGGACCGCGCAGCTCGCACTGCAGATCGGATGCCAGGGGCACGAGGGTTCAGTTGCGGTGCTCGGCTGCGGTGCTGTGGGGCTCGCGACGGCTCGCCTTCTGCAGGAAGCCGGCCTCAAGGTGACTATCTACAGCAAAGCCCTGCCCCCAGATACCACTTCAAACGCTGCCGGGGGAGCGTGGACCCCGTTCCTTGCGGCGGATCCGAAAAAGACCGATGCACGGTTTGATCAAGAGTTGTTGCTGGCCGCGGAATTCGCTCACAGACGGTACTTGACGATGCTGGGAGATCGATTTGGCGTCCGCTGGATAAGAAGCTATGCCATCTCTAAAGATGGATTTGACGAGTCCAGCCCGATTGGAACGCAGAGCATGTTTCGTGGCATGAGGCCAGAGTTCCGTGACTTGACGTCTGCCGAGCATCCTTTTCCTGCCGACTGGGCAGTCAGGCAGTTTGACACGCTGCTGATCGAACCGCCCCAGTATCTGCAGGCAATGATGGACGCATTTCGAGAGGCGTCGGGCGCTATTCTGGTTGGCGCAATACCGGATCGCGCGGCCATTTCGCGTTTACCGGAAAAGCTGGTCTTCAACTGTACCGGCTTGGGCGCGAAGGACCTCTTCGATGACGGTGAGCTGACGCCGGCCCGTGGTCAACTGACCTTTCTGAAGCCGCAGCCCGAGGTGCACTACGCCGTATCGCACGATGAGCTATACATGCTTCCACGCACGGACGGAATTGCGCTGGGCGGAACCTACGAGTTGGGCGAGACGTCCCTTACTCCCGATATGGACAAGGTGCAAAAGATCCTTGCCCGGCACAAGGCGTTCTTCGACAGCTACAGGCACACCAATTGCTAAGCCGTAAGTTGCCGCGAGGAGCGTTCGAGCGACGTTCTTAGGAGAATCGATTGATGACGTTGACGAGGCGCGAGTTCCTGATGCGGACAGGCAGCGCCGGAGGTTACAGCGCGGCATTTCTGATGATGCAATCGCTGGGCCTAATGCCAACAGAGACTTCTCGCGCTTCAATCATCAGTGCGGATCCCAGCACAGGCAAAGGCATACGGGTTGCAATTCTCGGCGCCGGCGTGGCTGGTTTGGTAGCGGCGTACGAGTTGGGCAAGCTTGGATATGAATGCAATTTGCTGGAGTCGCGTGAGCGTCCCGGCGGCCGTCTCTGGACAGCACGCAAGGGCACCGAGGTGATGCTGAACGGATATGGCACCCAGACCTGCACCTTCGATGAAGGGAATTATCAGAACCTGGGCCCAGGGCGCATCCCGTCCATCCACGGCACCATGTTGAGCTACATTCGCGAACTCGGCATTGAGCTGGAAGTGGAAGTTAACACGACGCGCAGCAGCCTGCTGCAAGATGACAGGGTGAATGGCGGTAAAGCCGTCGTGCAACGGCAGGCAATCAACGACGCCCGCGGAGAAGTCGCCGAACTACTGGCAAAGTGCATCTCGCAGGGTGCGCTGGATCAATCGCTGACCAAGGAAGATCGGGACCGTGTTCTCAACTTTCTCAGGACCTTTGGTCCGCTCGATTCAACCAAGAGGTACTCGGGCTCCGACCGTGCCGGCTATTCGACCCAGCCCGGCGCCGGCGACGAGACCGGGGTACTCAGCAAGCCGATTGATCTGCACACGCTGCTGGACGAAAACTTCTGGGAAGGGATGTTCTTCGAAGAGACGTTCGATATGCAAGCGACCATGTTTCAGTGCAAGGGCGGCAACGACCGCATCGCGTATGCTTTCGATAAAAAACTCGGCGACGTTATCCGGTACAACGCGTCTGTGAAGGAAATTCGGAAGTCGGCCAAGGGGGTGCGCGTCGTGTATACGCAGGGCGGAGTAGAGAAGAACCTCGACGCAGATTACTGCATTTGTGCCATGCCGCTGTCCATCCTCAAGAACGTGGCAAATGACTTCTCCCCGGAGCATAAGAGAGTCATCGAAGAATGTACTTATGCCAGCGCCTACAAGGTAGCGTGGGAATCGCGCCGCTTCTGGGAACAGGATTACAACCTTTACGGCGGTCTCTCGTTCCTGGCACAAGGATGCACTCCGATTTGGTACCCAAGTGCGAATCTCTTCAGCGAGCGCGGTGTTCTGGTCTCGGGATATCAGTACCATGAAATCGGAACGCCCTTTGGCAGCATGACCCTGAGCCAAAAGTTTGCAGAATCGCGGGCTGCCATCGAGCGCGTGCATCCGGGGCACGGCAAAGAGTTAGAGAAGCCGCTGTATATTGGCTGGGGCTATGCGCCCCATAATCTGGGGTCGTGGATCCGCACCTACGGAAAGACCGCGGAGGCCAACAAAACCAACTACGAAACGCTCATTTCGCCGGATGGCCCCATTTACTTTATCGGCGACCATGCAAGCCACATCGTAGCGTGGATGGAAGGTGCGGCTCTCTCCGCGCATCGAGCTATCGAGTTGCTCAACGATAGGGTGAGATCCGCACGGGTCATCGAAACGCTTCCAACTGCACAGGGCGCATGAATGCGACGGATTAGAGGCAGCAGAAAGGGCCCCGACTGGGGGCCCTTTCGATACGTCATCTGCGACCACGCGAATCGCTGACGGCGAGCTTACGAGGTCGCGCTGTGCTTCAGCGCGGCGTTGTAGCCGGCTTCGAAGGCCGAGCGGTAGGCATTCACTGCATCGTCGCCCTTGACCGGCGGATGCACATACAGGTGCGAAGCCTTGGCGTCGATCCTGCGCTTCGCCAGTGTGTCCAGCTGTGCTGCCAGGATGCCGTCCTTGAAACCCTGCTGCACCTGCTCCGTTCCCGGAGGCGGCGTGTTCCAGTCCTGGGTTGCGCTGTTTTGGGTTTGGTTCCCTGCGGGGGAACTCTGGGCAAGCGTCATAAAAGGAACGCTGCTCATAATCGCCACTGCGATCAGTGGTGTTGCGATGCGGGATAACTTCCTCATGGTGTCCTCAAATAGTGTTCTAAAGGGCGATACGGGGCCCGAGCCAAACGAAACTTATACCAACTTAGTTACATTTGGCAAGCTTGTATGTGATTTGAGTCACTTTTTGTTACATAACTGTTGTCGCTTACTAAGTAACAATCTGCCGCCGAATCAGGCAGATAGGCGTGTGCCCAGTTTCGCCCGCTTTTCCGAGGTGCGGCCCCCGATCCAAAATAAAAAAACCGGCACTGATTCCTCGTGCAGCAGGAGACGGTCGTTCGCTGGCATCGGTCTGGATTGGAGATGTACTGGAATTGGCTCTCGCTGCACTCATACGGGCAGAAGATACGTTAGCGGGTAATTGCGAGACCTCATCTTCAGCACGGTTGCCGAGAACCGAACGCGGGAGCGCATTCATGGCAAACGTATGATGCTCGGGTTAGACCTTTCGGAGAGAATCGTATGAACATGGTTCTCGACTTCTCATGTTGTTCCGAGAGGCGTGCTGGCCCGAGAAAGAGAGTAATCGCACAGAGCTCCAAGCAAGGATGGTACTTCTCTTTCCAGCTCTGGTGCGATCCAACCTCACCGCCTCGATCCCTCAGCGACGGGTTCCAAATTGTCGCTGTACTCGCCCTGGTTCGCGTAGACCCCACGGTACTCAGGTGGCAATAAAGCAGCCAACTGGGCCATGATCTTATCCGTATAGCGGTGCACTGCTCCCGTCGATGGAAGTCCGCTTGGAAAGCGAAGCGGAGTTCCGGCGCGCACGCGGATCGGGATACGTCCCAGGTGCTTGCCGCGCTCTCGCCATTTCTTGTGACCCCAGGCGACCAGCGGCTCTACCGGCACGTCAATCTGTGTCACCAGCCACGCCACGCCAGGTTTTCGCTACAGCAATCCGCCGGTCCTGCTGCGTGTCCTTTCCGGCGCGAGGACTAATAAGCGAATCAGGCGCCGCGGCGTCGCGTGAGGCGATAGTAGATGGCCGGCGTCACGATGAGTGAGAGCACCATGGAGATCAGCAATCCGCCGATGACGGCGATCGCCAGCGGCTGCAGCATCTGCGAGCCCGCGCCTATGGCGAACGCCAGCGGGAGCATGCCGCAAACGGCGGCAATGGCGGTCATCACAATGGGACGCAGCCGGCGTTGGGCGGCATGCAGCATCGCCTCGCGGGCGATATCGCGAGGCACGCCCTCCGCCCCGTCCGAAGGCTGGTCAGCCGCGCGGGCGCGGAACTTTTCGTCGGCGTCCAGCAACAGGATGCCGTTCTTGGCGACGATACCGATCACCATAATCAGACCCATGAAACTGGCAACGTTGAAGTCCGTGCGTGTAATCAGCAGCGCCAGCACCACGCCGGAGATGGAAAGCACGGAACTGGTGAGAATGGCGACAGGAGCGGAGAAGTTGCGGAACTCCGCGAGTAGCACGCCGAACACCAGCGCCAGCGCCAGGATGAGAACCTGCAGCAGGGCACGAAAATCCTGCTGCTGCTGCTGATAGGTCCCGCCGTACTCCACGCGAACACTGGAAGGAATGTGCATGGCAGCCACCGTGGCCTGGACCTGCTGCATGGCGGAGCCGAGGTCTGAGCCTTCCAGCCGGCCGGTGACGGTAATCATCTGCTGCAGGTTCTCCCGCAGAATCTCGTTCTGCGGCGGCAGTTGGGTGACCTCCGCCAGCGAGCCCAGCGACGCCGTATGCCCGCTGCTGGAGTTGAACACCGTACTCTGGATCGCATCCAGCGAAGCGCGGCTATCATCCGGCAGCCGCACTCGGACGGTGTAAGGCCGGCCATTGACGATCATCGGATCGGCCGTCGGCAGACCATCCATGATCGCGGTGGCGTCCTCGGCGACTTCACTGGGAGTAAAGCCGAGGCGGGCCGCAATCACGGGATCGACCTGGAAGTTGGTGGCCGGGCCTGAGATGGTGTTGTCGATGCCGTTCTGGGTATCGACCACCCCGGGAATCTTCTTGATCGCTGCTTCCACGCGTGGGCCAAGCTGGTTCAGCAGTGCGGCATCCGGGGAGAAGAGCTTGATCTGGATCGGTTCCGGGGAGTTGGAGAGATCGCCGATCATGTCCTGCAGCATCTGGGTAAACTCAACGTCCAGGGCGGGCTCCGCCTTCAGGATGCGGAGACGAACGTCTTCCATCACATCATCGATGGAGCGGTCGCGCTTGGGATTCAGACGCACCGTGAAGTCACCGGTGTTGGCTTCAGTGACGGCTGCCAGGCCGAGCTGCATCCCGGTGCGGCGAGAGGTGATGGTGACTTCGGGAGTATTGTGCAGGATCTGCTCGACGTGGGTCAGAATGCGGTTGGTCTCCGCCAGCGAGGTGCCCGCCGGTGTGAGGTAGTCCAGGATAAATGCGCCTTCATCCATAGCGGGCAGCAGGTCGGAGCCGAGGGCGTTGTAGCCGAAGTAGGTGGCAACGACCAGTACCCCACAGACCAGCAAAAGCGTAAGGGGACGAGCCAGGGCCCAGTTAAGGACGCGGGCATGTGTTTGCAGGACGCGGCGCATCACCGGGCCGGCCTCGTCACCTACGTGGCCCTCGCTGGTGCCCGCTTGCCGCTCAAAGACCGCGGGAGTTTCTTCTGTGAAGAGTGCCGGCGAGTCCTTCTTGCCGCGCGAGAGAAAGGCCAGCAGGGGCTTGCCAGGTCTTATTGGATTGCGCGGCTTGCGCCCGCGAAGCATCGATAGCGACAGCGCCGGGGTAAAGGTGACGGCCAACGCCAATGAGCTAAGCAGCGCCGCCGTCATGGTGATGGCAAGGGCGCGGAAGAAGGTCCCGGTAACTCCGGAGACGGCGATCAGGGGAAGAAAAACGACCACCGGGGTGATAGTGGAGAAGACCAGTGGAGTGGAGATCTCGCGGAAGGCAAGGCGAACTGCTTCCATGCGGGACTGGCCCTGGTCGCGGTGAACGACGATGTTTTCAACCACCACGATGGCGTTGTCAATGACCAGTCCTATGGCCGCGGCGAGGCCGCCCAGGGTCATCAGGTTAAAGGATTGGCCCATGATCCAGAGGACCAGGATGGTGACAGCTACGGTTACGGGAATGAGCAGGCCAGCGACCAGGGCACTGGACCAGTCGTTCAGGAAGAGGAACAGGATGAGGCACGCCAGGATTAGGCCGATGAAGATGGCGTCGCGGACGCTGGCAATGGCTTGGCGAACCAGCTCGGATTGGTCATAAAACGGGGTCAGGTGGGTGCCCTGGGGAAGGACACTCTGCAGTTGCGCAATTTCGGCGGCAACGTCGTTTGCGACCTGCACGGTGTTGGAAGAGAGCTGCCGGGTGATATTGATCAGGACCGAGGGAACTCCGTTGGCGGTGACCGTGGTGTATACGGGCTCGGTTGAGGATTCGACGGTCGCGACGTCGGCGACCCGGACGGGTGCGCCCGATGGAGTGGCCTTGACCACCAGCGCGGCAAGGTGGGCGGCATCGTGCGCCTGCGCTCCAACCAGGGTGAGGATCAGCTCATGATTGGCTTCGTACAGGCCGGGCGAGTCGATGATGTTGGAGGTCTCGATTGCATTGACCAAGTCGGTCAGAGTGACGCCCGAGTTCTGCAGCCGGGCGAGGTTGGGAACGACGTGATACTCGGGGATCTGGTCGCCCTGGACGGTAACCGTGGCCACGCCGTCTACCCGGTTCAGGGGCGGCTTGAGGTCGTAGGTGGCGATCTCCCACAGACGCGTCTGGGGGATGGTGGCCGCGCCGCGATCGTCCGCGGTGAGTGCATAGCCGAGGATGGGAAAGGTGGCAAAGGAGAGCCGATGTGTAGTGATCACAGCGCTTGCGGGGAGAGATTGGCGAACGGTAGCCAGCGCCGTGTCGGCAAGCTGAAGGGTCTGGAACATGTCGACGCTCCAGTCGAAGAACAGATCGACTTCGGCGGAGCCGCGGGAGGTGATGGACCGCACCATTTGCAACCCGGGAACGCTGTTCACCGCGTCCTCAATGGGCTTGGTAATGGTGACCTGCATCTGCTCGACCGGCATCACCCCGTTGTCGACCGCGATGACGACGCGGGGGAAATTGGTCTCGGGGAAGACGGAGATCGGCACCTGCAACGCAGCATAGGTGCCAGCAAGAAAGAGCACCACGACCAGGAAGAAGATGGTGCGCGACATGCGCGCAAGCCAGAAGGACGACTCGCGCTCTGGGGGTGACGATGAGGAAGCTGCCGGCACGGTCACTTGTCGTCCGCATCCTTTCCCGGCTGTTTGGCGCTGGAGGCCGCGGCCGCACCTGGGGCAGGCTTAGCGTCAGCCGGAGCGGCGGCTTTGTCATCGGCGTCCGGCTTGGCGTTGGGATCCGTGCCGATCTTCACCTTGGTGTTTTCGTCCAGTCCGTAGGCTCCGGTGGAGATCACCATGTCGGACGGAGTGAGGCCACTCAGAATCTGCGCGTCCTGGGCCGTTTGAATGCCCACGGTGACGGCCTTCTTGTGCGCGGTGGAGTCCGCTGCAATGACCATCACGAATGTGCCAGTTCCGTCCGGATTGACCTGGATCGCTTCAGCCGGAACCGTGAGGGCGTTCGCAATGGTGCGGCCGGTGATCGAGGCATGGACGGGAGTGCCCGCCTTCAGCCGGCCTTTGCGGTTCTCCACTCGCAGCCAAACCTCGACCGTCGTGCTGCCCGGATCGAGTGCCGGGCTGATGAGCGAAACCTTCGCGGGCACCGGGTCGGAGACGCCGGGGACTGTGAGCGTGGCGGCAGAGCCAAGCTCAAGCTGCTGCGCCTGCATCTGCCCGATGTGCACCTTGGCGATCAACGCGGAGGTGTCCATCACCGTGATCAGCGGCGCTCCAGCGGCTGCGGTCTCGCCGGCAAACAGCGGGCGGTCGGTGACGACGCCGGAGATCGGACTGCGGATTTCCGTGTAACCGAGCTCAGCCTGCGCGCCGAGATACTTTCCCCTGGCCGAGTCAAGGTTGCCCTGGGCGTTTTCCAACGCTGCTTTGTTACTGACTTTCTGCAACGAATCAAGGTGCTGCGCGGCGATGTCGTAGGCGGCCTGCGCTTCCACCAGGGCGGCCTTGGCAGTGTCCAGGTCGCGGCCGGGGATGGCTCCCTGGCTGAAGAGTTCGCTGCGCGCGTTCACGATGGACTGGCTGAGGTCAAGATTGGCCTTGGCCTGGGCAAGATCGAGCTTCGCCCTGGTCAGGTCCTCCGGCGCCGTGGCCTTGGTTGCGGTTTCAAAGGTGGCCTGCGCGGCCGTGAAGCTGCCTTTATTGTCGAGTGCCGCGGCGGTCAAATCGTTGTTTTCCAGGGTGGCAAGCAACTCGCCCTCGCGCACACTAGAGCCGCGCTGCACAAAGAACTTCTTTACCGGCGCGGTCACCTTGGGCGATATGGCCGCCTGAGCCAGTGGAGACAGCATGGCATCTGCGGCAATCTGCTCGGAGATGCTTTTCTGCTCCGGATGCGCGGCCTGGACGTACACTTCGGGCGTCGGTGTCTCTTCCTCTTTCTTGCAGCCGACCGCAAACAGAAAACCAGCGCAGAGAACAACGGCGGAAGTCCGGAAGACGCGAGGGCCAAGGGTGGGAAGTGGTCTTGAAGGCATCATGGTTTACAGCGTTCCTGTCAGCAGTTGGAGGTTCGCGAGAGCGGTCTGGTAGCGGACAATTCCATCCTCGCGGGCAAGCTCGGAGGAAGTGAGCGAGTTCTCCGCATCGACCACTTCGAGGATGTCGGATTCGCCGGAGGAATAACTGAGCCGCGTCAGGCGAAGGCTTTCGGCTGCCGTGGTTACGCTCAGGTTCAGACTGTCAAGCTGATCGTGCGCGGCCACGGCTTCGGCGTAGGTTTCGTCCAGCGTCGCGATCAGCTTGCGCTGGGTATTGGACAGCGTGACCTTGGCGACATCGCGGTTGATGTCGCTCTGGCGGACCTTGTCGCGCGTGGTGAACCAGTCCCAGACAGGAATGTTCAGCGTGGCGCTGGCGGCATAGCCGAGATTGCGAGTACCGTCCAGGCCGTTGAGAGCAAACTGCGGCGCGTCGATGCCATAGGTGTAGTTCAGCGCCAGGTCCGGCAGATACGCGGATTTCGCAGCAAAGACATTCAGGTTGGCCAGGTGAAAACTGGCCAGCGCGCTTTCCAGTTCAGGATTGTGTCTGGCCAGGGCCGCTTCCACATCCGCACGCGCGGGCACCGCGGACGGCGCCTCAGGCACCGCCAGGGTGTATGCGGTGCGCGGGTCGGGAAATAACAGCACCGCAAGGTCCAGGCGGGCTTTCTCGGCTTCCAGCTTCGCATCGGAAAGGTCGCGGTCTCGCTGCTGTTGCTGCAACTGGGCCTTGATGACGTCGGCATGGGCCACCTCGCGCGCTGTCTCGCGCTGTTGTGTCAGCTTGGTCAGGCTGGCTGCCTCGTTGGCGGCGCGCTCGGCAACGGTTACCCGGCGGCCGGCGGTGAACGACGCGTAAAAAAGTCCGGCCACGCTGGCGACCAGACCACGCTGCGCAACCTCCAGCTCCGCCGTGGCAATGGCAAGCGACGCGGAGGCGCGCCTAACCGCGTTGAACTGCTGCGCACCAATAGTCTCGTTCACCTGGGCCTGGCTGGTGTACTCGTGCACCGTGTTGTTGGCGATGAATCGCGGAACCGGGCTGATGGCGGTGCCGGTGCTCTGCGGGTTGACACCAGCATTCGCGGCGCAAATGGTATTCGACAACGGGCAGTGCGCCGACTCCGTATACAGGTACTGGTTGTAATAGTTCGCGCTCGGCAACAGGGCGGCGCGCGCGATGGAGCGATCCAGCGCTGCGTTGTGGGCGGCGGCCGCGGCGGCGGCAAAGGTGGGCTCGTTGGCGCGGGCACGGGCAAGCGCGTCGTCCAGTGTGATCGCGGCGGGGGTGGGCGGCGCGGCGACCGGTGCGGCCGGCTGCTGGGCCAGCCCCGCCGATGCCAGCGCCGCTAGACGGGCGGCGTGCCACAGGCGTTGGCGCTGGCGCGAAAGATTCATCATTGCGGGGGGAAGATACATAGGGCCCAATCGGTGAGTTCGGTTGAAACAAGAAGTATACCGACTGCCGGTCGCTCCGAGAATAACTGTGCCAGAGCGGGCTTAAGCTGAGATTAAGGGAGTAAGCGTTGTATGAGAATGTAGATTGGGCTGCGTATGAGAGTGCTGGTGGTTGAAGACGAGGTCCGGCTCGCGAACAACATCGCGGCAGCGCTGCGCGAGCGTTGCGGCTTTGCTGTGGACTGCGCGGAAAATGGCGTCGACGGGGCAGCCCTGGCTGAGTATCAGCACTACGATCTTCTACTGCTGGACCTTATGCTGCCGGGCCTTGATGGACTAAGCATCGTGCGCCAGGTGCGCCGGCGCCGGGACATGATCCCCATTCTTATTCTCACTGCCCGCGACGAGCGCGCACAGGTGGTGGAGCTGCTGAATGCCGGCGCCGACGACTACCTGACTAAGCCATTTGACCTCGGGGAACTACTTGCGCGGGCCAAGGCTCTGATCCGCCGCGGCAAGGGCGTCTCCCAGCCGGTGTTGATCTTGGGAAGAATCAGCCTGAATACCGTGGAGCAGACGGTGCGATGCGCAGGTCACCTGATCGACCTTTCCCCCACAGAGTACCGCCTGTTCGAGTATCTGATCTTCCGCCCGCGCGCCATCGTGTCCGCCCGCGAACTGCTCGAGCATCTTTATGACTACAACTGGCAACATCATTCCAACGTGATCGAGGCCCATGTCTCCAACCTGCGCAAGAAGCTGCGCGCGGTCGGCGAAGAGACCTCCATTGCCACCATCCGGGGCCGCGGCTACCGGCTGGAAGCTCCGGAGAAGCAGCTATGAAGCAGAGCTCTCTGACTCGCCAGCTAATTGGCGGCGTTCTGCTGGCCGAACTGATCTGCGCGGCTTTGTTCTCGTTCGTCGCGGTCGGACACGAGATGCACGGCCGCAGGCGGGCCTTCGACGTGATGCTGCGCGGTCGGGCGGATTCGCTGCTGGGCGCGGTGCAGGATGCCGAAGATCCCGAGGATAACGTGGTCGTCGATCCCACGGAACTGGTCCTGCCCAAGCCGGATGTCTACGCAGTCCTGAACCCAGCCGGGCGGGTGCTTGGTCAATCGCAGGTGGCGCCGCCCGGACTGATCCGGGGCTCCGGCGGATCGAATAAGCCCACCTACTACAGCTTCAAGGCCAACGGAACCTGGTATGGGGCGATCCGGCTGGATGGCGTGCGGGTCATCGACCGCGACGATAAAGGTGGTTTGCGACGCCCGGTGACGGTTTTCTATGCCTCGCCCACCTCGGACCTCTGGCATGAAGCGGTGGAGGCGGTTAGGTTTTACGTGGCGGCAGGCGCGCTGCTATTGGCGATTACCGGGATCGCGCTGGTATGGTTTCTCCGCCGCCGGCTCTCGCCGTTGCAGGAGCTGGCGGCAATCGCCGGCCGCGTGTCCGTGCATTCCTGGGAGTTTGTGCCGCCTGGATCGGTGCTGCGCACTGCCGAACTTGCGCCGATCGCTCTCTCGATTGAAGAACTCCTCAAGGGACTGCGTCAGTCCTTCGAGCGCCAACGCCAGCTTACGGGAGACGCTGCTCACGAGTTGAAGACATCGATCGCAGTATTGAAGTCCAGCCTGCAACTGCTGGCCATGAACCCGAGAACGACGGAGCAGTATGCGAATGGTTTGGAGAGCCTGCTGATGGACACCGAGCGCATGGAAGACCTGGCCAACCGCATGCTGACGCTGGCGCGCCTGGAAGAGGCGCCAATGGAGCAGGGCGAGACGAGCGAACTACAGTCGGCAGTGCGAATCGTAGCAGAACGGCTGCTCCCGCTGGCTGAACTGAAGCAGGTCCGGCTGGATGTAAGCGGGGAAGGATCGGGGAAGGTTGCGATGCAGGCCGACGATGCGGAGGTTCTCTGCTCCAACCTGATCATGAACGCCTTGCAGCATAGCCCGCCGCAAGGGTGTGTCACCATTACTGTGGACTCGCGAGACGCAGTGACCGAGTTGCGAATCATGGATAGCGGCGAAGGTATCCCTGAGGCCGCGCTTCCCCATGTCTTCGATCGCTTCTACCGCGTTGATCGTTCGCGCAGCCGCAATAGCGGCGGAGCAGGACTCGGCCTCTCGATCTGCAAGGCCATTGTCGACCGCTCGAACGGCACAGTTCGAATTCAAAGCACGGTCGGAATAGGCACGCAAGTCATAGTGACTTTGCCGCAAAGCAAGACGGCATGACCCTTCATGGTGGCGCTTTGCCGAAATCACGATCTAATCTTCAATCATTCAGGGGTAATAGCTGAGCGATGGGTCGATGATGAGCGGCTTGCTGTGGTCGTAGGACGCCACCTCAAACCCGACGCCGTGCTTGCCCCGAAGGACACAGCGGCCATCGACCGAGTGGCGTGTGGCAAACTGCTCCTGGTATACGACGGGCTTCTGGAAGCGAACTTCACCGCCGTTGGTTTTAATCACGAGATCGCCATTTGCCGCGATACGCAGTGAAGGCTCGCGTCCGCCCTTTGCTGCGCGGGCGAGGTCCGTGGCGATATCCAGCCCTATAGCCTTGGGGTCTGCGCCGGGGGCCACAACGAAATCGTATTCAAGCTGGCCGCCCTGGTTGCCATAATAAACAAGGTCGACGCCGGGATACACACCCTGGTATCTCACCTTGGCGTAGTTGGTAATGCTCGTGCGCCAGTTCTTCGGGTCTTTGCCGATGAAGTAGTTGCTCTTGCCCGGAAGTTCCTCCGCGCCCATCACCGCCGCGCGAGCGTTTGCGCCAACCAGTTGCATCCGAAGCACGCTGGCCAACTCCGAACTCTCGGCCTTTAGCTTCTGGCTGCTGACTTTCTCCTCGGGAGTTTTGTTCGTCGTTCGACCTGCACGATTTGCATGGGCGCTTGACCTTTGCAATGTCAGGATCGCCTCGTCGCCGGTGAGAAACAGCGAGTAGCCTCGGCCACCATCTATCGGCGGGCCGTTGCGTGCATTTCTTGCAATGCGTTCAGCGCCTCGCAGGTCACGCCGTTCGTGGAAATCTGTTGAAATTGAGTGGAAATAAGTGGTTTCGATTGAATGTCTTGCCGTTTAGCGCCCCATGCTTGTTGATCTTTGTTGTTCTTGGGTGCTTTGACCGTTACAAAATCGACTACAGCAGTCATGACGACTGATCTTTTCATTCGCGAAATCTGCTTGTCTCTCACAGAGACGCCGAACCTGTAGCTGATGGTGTGTTGACCAAGCTACGACACCAAGTGTCAATGAGCACTAAGCTTTGTTATCGCCGAGCATGGCGTGCGCGAGCGCTGAGGGAGTCCGGCAGCCCACGATCGCCGGCGCTTCATGGATGAGTGCGTCGTTCCGGAGGGCATCCACCATAAAGAGGGCGAAGTCCACCCGGCGGGTGATGTTGCTCTTGAGGATGGGATCGCCTGCGTGCCTGCTCCACACGGGCAGGCCCTGACTCTCACCCTCTTCGAGGTCGCTGCCCCGCACCACAGTCCACCGGGTATCGCTCGAAAACACCCGCTGGCACGCCTCCACCTGGTCGTCGAGTTCCGCAATACGAATGAGCCGCGCGAGCCGGCCGGCAACGTTCACCAGCACCTTGATCTTCCAGGAGTACACGTCCTGGCCGTCGCGCGTGATGTGCCACCCGCACGAAAACACGAGGCGTGCTCCCGGAGGCGCGTAGTCGAGCACCGCCTGGGCCGTTCCAGACGAGTACTGATGGACTCCCCATGGCGCCAGCACGGTGAGCACGCCTTCGCACCCTGCCACGGCACGCTTGATAACCTCGCGGTCGTTCGTCTGTCCGGAGATGACGGTGATGCGCCCCTTGAACGCGTCGAGCTTCCCGACGCTGCGCTCCCGGCACACCCCAACCACCTCGTAGCCCCGATCGAGCGCGAGCTTCACCATGTATTGCCCGAGCTTCCCGGACGCTCCAACGATGCAGACCTTCATCTTGTGCGTCCTTTCAAAGTAGGTTCTGGCTAGGCACACCCTTGTTGGTGTCACCGGCATCGAGACCCAGAAAGAATGCCATGGTATCGGTTACTCCGTTTGCTTCAGCTATTCAGCCAGAACGGCCTTGGTGAGGTTACGCGGATGGTCCACGTCGATGCCATTGTTGACGGCCATCCAACAGGAGAGGAACTGCAGCGGAATGACCTCGCAGATTGCCAGCAGAGCTTCGCGGCACTCTTCCACGTACACCGTGTGGCTGGCCAGTTCTGCGACGGCATCGTCGCCGAGGTTTGCGATGGCCAGGACGCTGGCCCCCTGCGCACGCATGTCACGCATCAATTGCAGAACCTTATCGTAGCGTAGTTGTGAGGCGACATCGGAGCGATCGACCGTGGCAATCATGACCAGTGGTGTGCCCTCTGCGACCAGGGCATTTGGACCATGCTTCAGTTCTCCGGAGGGATACCCCTCGGCGTGGAGATAGGCCGACTCCTTGAGCTTCAGCGCGCCCTCGCGAGCGATGGAGTAGTGGAGGCCTCGCCCGAGAAAAAGGAAGTTCTTCGCGGCGCGGTAGTGCCCGGCGACCTGGCGCATGGCATCGTCCCAGCCCTTGAGCTGCTTTTCAATTTTAAAGGGAAGTTGAGCGACCTCCCAGAGACGACCTGCAAGCTCGGCAGAGTCGATGGCACCGCGTACTTCGGCGCCCATCAGAGCAAGCAGATAGAGATTCAGCAGTTGTGCAGTAAAGCTCTTGGTGGCTGGAATGGCGCGTTCGCGGCCGGCCAGGCTAGGGAGCGAGGCTGTCGCTTCACGCGCCATGGTCGAATCTTTCACATTGGCGATCACCAGGGTGGCGTGGCCCGCGAGGTTGGCCTTGCGCAGTGCGGCGAGCGTGTCAGCCGTCTCGCCTGACTGGGAGATGACCATCACGGCGGCGTCGGTCAGAGACTTCTCTGAGCGATAGCAATACTCGCTGGCGTACTCCACGTCGACCGCAATGCCGCTGAGATCCTCGATAAGCAGCTCAGCGAACAGGCCCGCGTGGCGGCTGGAGCCGCTGGCGGCGATGACCAACTTGCTCTGGATGCCGGCCAGCCAGGCGAGTGCGGAAGCGCAGGTGTCTGCCTGGAATCCGTCGCCCTGCACATAGTGGTCGATGGTCGCGGACAGGGTTGCGGGTTGTTCATAGATCTCCCGCAGCATCCAGTGGGCGAAGGGGTAGGGATTGTTGGCAGTCATTTGCGTTGAGCGGATCTCCCTCATAATGATCATTTAGTCGTGATATAATCATAATAGAGTACATTTAGTGAAGCTGCAAGAAGAAATAGTAAATCCTGATTCAGTTTGCTGAGGTACACTCAGCAGGAGCAAAGCATGTCAGCCAAGACCGATCTACGCTCTGACCGCATCATGAAGGCCCTGCTCCGCGCGGGAAATATCTCAGTGCCGGAGCTTGTCGAGCAGGTCGGGACCTCGGCGCCGAGCATCCGGAGAGACTTGGCGCGCCTGGAGAAGAGGGGTCTTGTTCTTCGCACGCATGGTGGGGCAACCCTTGTTGAACCATTGCTTTACGAGCCATTCCGGCACGACACGTCGTTTCAGGCCCGAGAGCTGCGTTCGGCTGATGCAAAGCGCAGGATTGGCCTGGTCGCCAGTGAACTAGTCGGGGAAGACGAGACCATCGGATTGACTGCCGGCACCACGACCACCCAGATCGGCCGCTCGCTGCGGCATCGCAAAGGCATTTCCGTTATCACCAATGCGCTGAACATCGGGATGGAGCTATGCAACCAGCCGGAAATCAAGACGATGATCACCGGCGGAACACTTGCCTGGGCGTGGACTTTCGCACTTTCCGGGCAGGCCGCGCTGAACTTCCTGCGCGATGTCTATATGGATCAGGTTTTTCTCGGGGTAACCGGAGTGGATCTGGAGCGGGGAATCACGACGCTGGAGTTGGAAGAGGCTGCGGTCTCGCAGGCCATGCTGCGCAACGCGAAGCGTGTGATTGTGGTCGCGGACTCGCAGAAGATTGGCTACGTGAGCGCTGCTCTGATCTGCCCGATCTCTGCCATTCACGTGCTGGTGACCGACCCCGAGATCCCGCGCAAGGTCCACGATGATCTGATCGCTCGAGGAATCGAAGTTATTCTCGCTTAGGTTCTACCGTGGGTCAGGTGCGGGAATGCCGGCCTGGCCGGGGGCTGGCAGCTTCTTTGAAGTCTGCCATGTTTCCAGCACCGTGTTGAGCTGGTCGCCGCGCCGCTGCCATTGCTCGATCTGAAGGTCATAGCGCACCAGCACGTTGTCGAGCCAGTACGGCCTGTTTTCGGCCAGCCAGCTCTCGCGATACAAGTTCTTCAGCATGGAATAGCCGTCGCGGAGGTCCTGGCAGCGGCCGTTCATGCTGGTGATCGAGAACAGCAGCTCCTGGGTTTCGATCTCGCGCTTGCTGTCATCCTGCATGGCGTAGGCCTTCGCGTAGGCCTCCCGCATCTCGTCGCTCAATTGGAACTTCAGCCCAATAAAGTCGATCCGGCGTGCGCCCAACTCCATCGCCCGGAGTGCATCCTTTTCGCGAAGCGAAGGCTGGGTGGCAAGCGCGGTCTGAATCAGCTCGATCGCGTGTTCCGCATGGAGCCGGGCCTGGGGAATCCTTGCGCGCATTTTTGCGCCTTGCGCCAGGCCGGCCGGGCTCCAGGGGTCGAGCCAGAACGACTCGTCGGTTACGTCCATCAGGTTTTCCGCGGTCAGCAGCTCCTTCTGCGCGGTGTCGATGCGGCCGGTTGTGTCGCCATAAAAGACATGACCGAAGCTGGCCTGGTAGGCTTCGCCGCTGCTCCTGCCCGGCTGCCAGCCGGCGGCTGCTCCGAACAGAACGCCGAACCAATCCTGGTTAAAGAGAGATTCGCCGTCGTCATCCCATACGGTGGTGAGTTCGCCTGTGCTTCCCAGGCGCTGGCCTGCCTCGACAAAGCCCGCGATGTTGTCCAAGGCGACGTTGCCGAGCGGATAGACCTGCCGCCAATTGGCATCGCCAGGAGCGACCCAGGTTTCTATCCCGGCATTCTTGAAGGGCAGAATGTCGCCATCGTAGCTGTCCTTGTGCCCATAGATCAAGGGAATGGCGATCATGTCTTTAGGGATACCCAGGATGGCTGCCGGATCGGTGCCGGCGACATCGCCCCAGAAGAGCAGGCGCCGGTTGAGGGGAGCGAGCGTGGTGTGAATCGATGCGAGAAAGTCCGCGTAGACCGGGCCGAGCCCGCGCTGGTCGACCTCTGCCTGGGTGCGTCCCGTCCCCAATTCGAGGGTCTCATCCGCGCCGATGTGCAGAAACGGGCCGGGAAAGTCCTGAGCGATCTGAGTGAACCAGCTCCCGATCAGCGGTAGCGAACCGGGCTGGCCGGGGGCAATCACGTGGCCGTGCGGCGTCTCCGCAAGGTCGGAGTACTTCTCATACTGGAGGACGTGGTGCAGATGTCCGAACGCCTCCTGCTCCGGGACGATCATGATGTGCAGACGGCGCGCGAACGCCTGCAGTTCCTGTGCCTCGGCACGGGTCAGCGAGCCTCCCGGAGGCGCAGCCAGAGGATCGCCGGAGTACTGGAGCGTGTGCTCGAAGTATGGGGAATAGAGATTGACCTTGTGGGCCGCAAAGACTTCAAGCTGGTGCTCCTGAAACGTCAATGTCGGAAAGGGGCCTCGCGACAGATCGTCGTGCACGCCCCGGTACTTCATCGCCGGCCAGTCGCGGATGGTGCCGGTCCAGAGCCTGGTAACTCCGTCGTCATCCTCGAGCATCTGCTTGACGGTTTGAACGCCGTAGAAGACACCTGCGGCGGTATGCCCGATGACCGCCACCGTCGAATGACCGTCCGAGTTATGGCGCGACACGACCACATAGCCTTCGTCCTGCATCGGGGCGTCGAGCGAGAGCTTGTTTGCGGCCAACAGGTCCCTGGCCTGGTCCGCGCTGTCGCGCAAGAGCTCTATCGTCAGGTCGACGTCTCCGGCGGAGGGAGAGACCAGGACGCCGCTCTGCGTCAGCGCCGTCTTGAGATTCTGCGCGGCAAAGAGGTCTTCCGCGTCTCCACCGGAGGCAGCGACCGTTGCGGTGTTCACTGGGAAGGTCGATCCGGCGTGAAGCTCGCGCGGTTGCGGCGAGAGCATGGGCGTACTGCTCTGGAGCCCATCGGATGGTCCCTGCGCCGCGAGGGCGGAGCCGGCAAGAAGCGTGCCGAGGAGAAAAGCGGCCGCGTGCCTACGGGAGTTGGAGGAGACGGATTTGCCGACAACCCGGATGGAATGGATCATCCGATCATCGTATCACCACAAAAGTGACTGCTTAGTTGTTGAACGAGCAAATTGATTTGCTGCGAGTTCGCGGCCACGCTCCGGTAGAAGCTACCTCAATAGCCGACGCAACGACGCACAGTCTGTGGAAAACCATTGGGAATGGCTCCGAACCGGCGGTCCCGGCAGACCGCGGGCCAGGTTGGCGGGGTTGCGGTTGAAGCATAGGAGCGTTGGCAAAGTAATTGAAAAATGATCATTTAGCTACGATAAGAGCAAGCCAATGACTGTATTCAACGCTAAAAGGGCAAATTTATTTCAAAAAACCTCGGTTTGCCTATTGCAAACCGTAGTGGATTTACATTGCAAAAACCGTCGCAGATTTGATCGTCTTAGGCCAATTTGAACAAAATTTTGGGCAGATCAACCCTCTGATGGCAATCCCGTCGCGAACATCCTAGGAGGATCTCACCCATGTCCCTCAAATACAACCGACTTATACCCGCGGCAACCCTCAATCTCGCGTTGCTGTTTGCGGCTGGTGCCGCCTCCCTTATGCTGATCGGTTCGGTGCCGGCGTTTGCCCAGCAGTCCGCTGGCGCGATCACCGGCGCGGTTACCGATACGACCGGTGCAGCCATTCCGAACGCAGCGGTCACGGTTCGCGATGTTGACCGCGGGACCATCTGGAAGGCGACCACCAGCGATGCGGGCATCTATGAGTTCCCGCAGATTACCGCCGGCAACGTCGAGGTCACCGTGCAGGCCGCCGGCTTTGCCGCCGCCCACCGCAATTCCTTCACTTTGGTGCTGAACCAGGTTGCCAGGGTTGATTTCAAGCTGCAGGTGGGCAATGTCAGCCAGACCGTCGAGGTAGTGGATGTTCCACCACTGCTGCAGACCGCGTCCACCGAGATGGGCACGTTCATCGACGCGAACGCCGTGGGCTCGCTCCCGCTGGCAAGCCGGGATGTGAACCAACTGACTTTGCTGGCGCCGGGTGTCATCAGTCCCAACATCTTCGCCTTCCAGTCGTCGCAGAATACGTTCGGCACCGGCCGCCCCTACGTCAATGGCGCACGCGAGCAGGATAATAACTTCACGCTCGACGGCATGGATGTCAATCAGCCTGACAACAACGACGTGGCGTACACCCCCAGCCCCGAAGCTATTCAGGGATTCAACATCATCACCAGCAATGCGCCGGCGGACTTCGGCAACTATATTGGCGGCGTTGTGGTGGAGTCGCTCAAGTCAGGCACCAACTCGTTCCACGGAAGTCTCTACGAATACATTCGCAATACCGATTTCGACGCGAATACCTGGCAAAACAAGGCAAACGCCTTCATCACCGGGGCAAACGGAACTGTTATCGGCTCTACCTTGCCGCGTCCCGCTCTGCAATGGAACAACTTCGGCGGCACGGTCGGCGGTCCCATCATCAAGGACAAGCTGTTCTTCTTCGCCGATGTGCAAGTGGCGATCAACAACACTCCAGCGACCCCTCAGACCAATACCATTGTCCCAACGCCATTTCTCTCTGGAAACTTCGGTTCGCTCTGCACCAGTCAGGGAGCTTCCTTCGTCAACGGCGTCTGCTCGAATCCCGTCTATCAGCTGTACATGCCTGCTGCCGGCACAGCGCCTGGCAGCCGTACGCCCTACCAGAACAACATGGTGCCGGTTAGCAGCAAGGTGGCCTCGGCCATTGTGGCTTCTCCTCTATTCGCGCAACAGGAAGAACAGCTGAACTATGCCACCACTGGTTCTGTCCATGCCTACCAGGGAGATATGAAGATTGACTGGCAGGCATCGCCGAAGGACCACGTTATGGGGCGCTACTCCCAGATGTACACCATCAACACCAGCGGCAATGGCACCGACGTACTCACTCCAAACCTGGAGCGCGAATACCCACTCAAGAACTTCGTCGTCAACTACGATCGCACGCTCACTTCATCGCTGGTCAACGAGGTCCGCCTGGGTGCCCAGATCTTCCCGGCAAACGACCAAACATGGACGAACGCATCGGGCGGGAATCAACCGAACCAGTTTGGCCTGCCTGGAGTGAATAACGCGATTCTTCCCTTGATGAACTTCGGGTATCAGCCCATTGGCAGCAACAATGGCCTTGAGGTGTTCCACGATACCACCCTCCAGGCCGAAGATTCGGTTACATGGACGCACGGCAAGCACTCCGTGCACACCGGCTTCGAGTTCTACCACTACATCATGAATGACGTTTACACCGGCGGCTCGGGCGCCTCCGGTCAGTTCAACTTCACTGGCCAATACACCTCCAATCCCTCCGTAGGACCGAAACAAGCAAACGGCAACCCGTTAGGAGCAGCCGGGAACCCGTTCGCCGACTTCCTGCTGGGACTGCCCCAACAAGTACAGCAGGGCGCGCCGCTGCACTTCAACCTGCGCAACAGCCTGCTCGGAGCCTTCGCCCAGGACACCTACCAGGCCAGCTCCAACGTCACCCTCACCCTGGGTTTGCGCTATGAGCTCACTACAGCTCGCGGCGATGAGAACGCCAGCAAGAACGTGAACTACGATCTGATCACCGGGCAGCCTGAGATCGGAAAGAATTACAACACCTATAACGGTCCCACAAACTTCCAGCCGCGTCTGGGCATTGCGTGGAAGCCGAGCTGGGCTCCCAACACGGTGGTCCGAGCCGCCTATGACATCTCCACTTACATGGAAGGAAACGGCATTGCCAATATGGCGGTTGTCAATCCTCCCAACGTCATTATGACGGATATCGTAAACAACTCAGGGGCTGCGCTGAATCTGCCGGCTACCACATTGGATCAGGGTTACTCGACCTTCTCCGCGGCCTGCACTGCAGCACAACTGACTGCCTTCGCTTCAAATTGCATCAGCGGAGTTCAGGCCCACGCCACCAACCCCAACCTTCGCCCGGCGGTGGACCAGCAGTGGAATATGGTAGTGCAGCATCAGTTCAAATCCAACCTCACCGCATCGCTCGGCTATGTGGGCAATAAGGTCGACCACTTGTCGGACATTTATTTGTACAACCAGAAGGTGCTCAACGCGGCGGGGGCGGCTGTCCCTGGACCGTATATGCAGCAGCTTCTTGCGAATGGCATCGGACAGGCCCGCTACAACGCCTCGGACGGTATTTCCACCTTCAATGCACTGGAAGCCACCGTGGAGGAGAGGAATTTCCACGGCCTCGATTTCAACTACTCCTACACCTGGTCCAAGTGCCTTTCCAACACGCTCGGCTACTTCGGCTCCTATGGAGACGAAGAGGGCGCCGGCGAATCGCAGACACAAGCCACGCAGAACTTCTTCCAGAACGAGTACAACCCCAAGGGCGACTACGGCCGGTGCACCACCGACACCGCATCCAACCTTGGCGGCTATGTTCTGTATAACCTTCCATTCGGCCAGGGCAAAATGTTCGCTGCCAACGTCAACCATGCTGTGAACGAGGTCGTCGGAGGCTGGAAGGTTGCTGTGGACACGTCATTCCACTCCGGCTTTGGGATCACTCCCTTTGCCGGCCAGTACGCGGGCGATGAAAACCCGCTCTCCGCATCCTCGCTCACCGGCTCCTACCAACCTCGTCCGAACTGCGTAGCGGGCGTCTCGGGTAGCCAGCCCATGCAGACCGTTCAGATTGGCAGCAGCATCGGCAAGACCGATCTAAATCCAGCAGCTCTGACGGGAACAACCAACGGCCAATATGGCAACTGCTCCAGCGGCGCGTTGCGCGGTCCTGGCCTGAAGACGGCCAACCTCGACCTGACCAAGAAATTTGCGATCACGGAGAGGATGAACATGGACTTTGCGGCCCAGTTCATCAACCTGACGAATACGCCGATCTTCAGCGTACCGGCAAGCTGGTGGGGTCAGTACAGCTCCTGCGCAAGCTGCAACGGTGTTCGCACGACTGGCGCCCTCGGCGGCGGCAGCGGAACAGTCGGGCTATTCGGCCTGCTGGACGGCTCAAATCCTGGCCGGCAGATCGAACTCTCACTCAAGCTGAACTATTGATTCACAACCATCGGGACTCCGCCGGCCTTCTGCTGCGGAGTCCCGACAGCATTTCTCACGACACTCCGGGCACGCGTTGTTACGGAGGATTTCCTGGGGTCAAAAGCAAGCGAATGCGCAACATCATCTTTGAGCTTTGTGCCGAAACAATCGATGCATGTCTGGCAGCAAAAGAGGGTGGAGCGCATCGCATCGAACTCTGCTCCGGCCTGAGCGAAGGCGGACTCACTCCGAGTCACGGCCTGGCGCAGGCGGCGATCAAGTGCAGCGGTCTTGCGGTTCATGTGCTGCTTCGCCCGCGCGGCGGCAGCTTTCAGTACACCCAGTCCGAGGTTGCGGTGATCCGGGAAGACATCCAGCACGTGAAGCAACTCGGTGCAACTGGAGTCGTTCTGGGCCTGCTGCGGCCCGACGGATCAGTGGATGTCGACGGCATTTGCGAGTTGGTGCAACTCGCGCATCCGATGAAGGTGACGTTTCACCGTGCCTTCGACTTAACGCCGTCGTTGCCACAGGCGCTTGAGGATGTCATCACAAGCGGCTGCGACCGCGTCCTCACATCCGGCGGCCAGCATAACGTCGTAGCGGGCGCGGCCTGCGTGGCTGGGCTGTTTGTGCAAGCGAACCATCGCATCGAGGTCGCCGTGGGCGGCGGCCTGCAACTGAAGGATGCTGCACTGCTGGCACGGCTTACCGGCGCTGCGCACTTCCACGGCTCTCTTCGTCGTAAGCTAAATGATGTGCGGCCATTGAACGAGGCTGTCGACGAATCGCGCAGCTTCGGAGCACGGTATGCCGTCGATACCGACGACATTCGCTCGATCATTCATCAGCTCCAGAGCGCCTGAGCTGCGTTCGATCGCCGGGCCTGGCGCCACACAGAGACGTACCGAGGAGAAAAGCATGGCAGTCGCATCCGCGGGAACCGCACCGGTCACTGTTCAAAGCGAAGGGTCGGGTAGCTATGTACTTCCCATGGTGCTGATGGTGTCGCTGTACTTCAGCATAGGGTTTATCACTGCGCTCAACGACATCCTGATACCCCACTTCAAGCTGCTCTTCAGCTTGAACAATGTACACGCGCTGCTGGTCCAGTTCTGTTTCTTCGGCGCGTACTTTGTCATGTCGCTGCCATCGGGCAAGATCGTCAGCCGTATCGGGTACAAGACGGGAATCATCGTTGCGCTCTCCACCATGGGCGTGGGGCTCCTGCTTTTCGTTCCAGCGTCTATCGTCATCTACTATCCAATTTTTCTGCTCGCACTCTTCGTCGTCGGAAGCGGGCTTGCATTGTTGCAGGTAGCGATCAACCCCTACGTCGGCGCGCTTGGCAAGCCTGAGACCGCGGCCGCGCGCCTGAACATCTGCGGCGGCCTGAACTCCCTGGCGACGACCATTGCGCCCAAGGTGGGCGCGGTTTTCATCTTCGTCGCCGCGGGAGCGACCATGTCTGAATTGGCTCGCTCGGTCCGAGTCCCCTACATCATCCTGGCGGCGTTCGCCTTCCTGGTGGCGATCATCACTCGCTTCGTACATCTTCCAGATCTCATCGAGCAGCCGGTCGAGGGCTCAACCGGACAGGGCAGCGCGTGGCGCTTCGTCCATCTGCGCCTGGGTGCGGCCGCGATCTTTACCTATGTCGGAGCGGAGGTTGCGATCGGAAGCATCCTCATCAACTTCCTGGGGCAGCCTTCGATGGGCAGCCTCTCGCACGCTGCCGCCGCCGTCTATGTTTCGCTGTACTGGGGCGGAGCCATGATCGGCCGCTTCATTGGATCCTTTGCGCTGCTTTACATTCGTGCGCAGCGAGCGCTGGCGGCGGTCGCCACCTCCGCGTTGATCCTGGTTGCCACAACCATCTTCGGACACGGACACGTTGCCATGTGGGCCATTGTCTCCTGCGGCCTGTTCAACTCGGTGATGTGGCCGTGCATCTTCCCGCTGTCGCTGAAGGGTCTGGGCAGGTTCACCAGCCAGGGGTCGGGCATTCTGGTGATGATGGTGGTCGGCGGCGCCATCATTCCCGAAGTTCAGGGTTTTCTTGCCGACAAATTTGGCTACCAGCACAGCTTTATCATCGTGCTGCTTTGCTATGGCTACCTGATCTACTTCGCGCTGAGCGGGCATAAAATCCGCCAACCGCGCTACTCCTCGTTGCCGGACGAGTCTGCAGGAAGTTTTGCGCCAGTTGGATAGTTTTCTCACTGAGCCTTTCGCTGAAGGAACAAAGGCAGACTAGAAGCCGTATCTTTCAGTAGAAAAGCAAGGCACTCGAGGACGTTCTCTTCCCTTGATTCGGTCAAGTTATTTCGTCCTCTTTGCCTCCTGATCAACTGGCGAGAGCAGATCCGGCTGGAATACCACCGGACAAGTTTCCACGATCAGGAGCCGACACGCGATGTATATTTCCAAATTTATAACCAGGGCCCTCCTCCTTTTCACCATTCCAGCAATCTCCGCCGTCACGTTGGCGCAAAGCCCTCAGGCTTCGACCGAAGCCGGCCCGGTATCCGGGGTGCGCGCAAACGGATTGGATGTGTACAGGGGAGTTCCGTTCGCTGCTCCGCCAGTCGGCGATCTGCGTTGGCGTGAACCCGCGCGCGTTGCACCGTGGACTGGGACGCGCAAGGCGGATGCGTTTGCTCCCGCGTGTATGCAGACCGGCGTGTCGATGCCGGGCGAGACGCCCCCAGCCGTCAGCGAGGACTGCCTCTACCTCAACATCTGGACGCCGGCGAAGAGGGCAGGGGAGCGACTTCCGGTGATGGTCTGGATCTACGGCGGAGGCTACATCAACGGGTCAGCGTCGATGCCGTTGTACTGGGGAGACCGGCTCGCGCACAAAGGGGTGATCGTTGTCACCATCGCCTATCGACTGGGTCCGCTCGGTTTTCTTGCGCTTCCGGAACTCACGCGCGAGTCTCCGCACCACTCGTCCGGGAACTATGGGCTGATGGACCAGATCGCCGCACTCGAATGGGTTCAAAGGAACATCACGGCTTTTGGCGGCGATGCGAAGAATGTAACCATTGCCGGTCAGTCCTCCGGTTCGATGTCGGTCAGCAGCCTGATGGCCTCGCCGCGCGCAAAAGGCTTGTTTCAGCGCGCCATTGGAGAGAGCGGCGGCCTGTTTGAACCGCTCCAACTCGCACCAAAATTCCTGCTGGCAAATGCAGAACGTGACGGCGAGAAGTTCGCCACTTCCCTGGGCGCGACCTCGCTCGAAGAACTACGCCGGCTGCCGGCCAATTTGCTTACGGGCAATGCCGGGGGCATAGTTCACGCGGTGATCGAACCCTACGTGCTTCCCGTTTCGCCCTATGAAGCATTCGCTTCGGGGCAGCAGAACGATGTCCCGCTGCTGATCGGTTCGAACGCCGACGAGGCGCGAGCGCTGATAGATGTCACTCACGAGACAGCCGCCACGTTCTCGAGCGACCTCGAGGGCAGCGTTGGCCAACTTCCCCCGGCGCTGGTCGCGGCCTATCCCCACGCGACTGACGAGCAGGCGAAGCAGGCTCGGCTCGGGCTCGAACGCGACCTCCGCTTCGGCTGGGACATGTGGGCGTGGGCAAGATTGCAGGCCGCAACTGGCCACAGCAACGTCTACTACTATTCGTTTCGGCAACAGCCACCGTTTCCGGCCGGCTCGATCTACGCGGGCTGGGGCGCGAGCCACTACGCCGAACTTTGGTATGTCTTCGACCATCTCGACCAGGCTCCGTGGCACTGGACCAAGGCCGACCGAAGAGTGGCCGAGGAGATGTCCAGCTACTGGGTCAACTTCGCGAAGACGGGAAATCCGAACGGCCAGGGCCTTCCCCAGTGGCCTGCATTCACCAATGCGGACAGCAGGGTTTTGTACATCGGCGATCCCATCAACGTCGGTGGCGTCGCAAATATCAATGCCCTAGCCAGCTTCGATGCCGTATACACAGCCGTCCGTGGCAAGCCTTTTGCAGCGCGGTAGGAACCTTCGCAAGAGGCCCCTACAACAGAATCCCCTGTCGCGGCATCAGGCAATTATGGAAAGGCACCGACAATGACAGAGCTTCGACTACCGGCACTGCCAGCTTGGCTGCGGACCATCTCACGGAAAACCCTGGTCACGTGTATCGCGGGCATAGTCCTCTCGTCCGCCATTATTTATGCGGAACCTCCGGTGGAGGTGCCCAAAGCGAAGGCGTTCCTGCTCGCCCAGGAGCGGCATGGAGACATATACTGGGCGGCCTTCCGGCTCCTCTCGCTGGCAATTCCAATCCTCGTCTTGTTTACCGGTCTCAGCGTGCGCCTCCGCCGGAAGTGCGAATCCATCTGCGGCGGCCGCTGGTTCTGGACAGTCACGCTCTTCGCCTGTGCCTATCTGGTCCTGGCTGCGCTGATTGCGTTGCCCTTCGACTTCTATGCTGGCTACGTGCAGCAACACGCCGCTGGAGATTCGGGCAAGTCCTTCCTGAATTGGTTGAAGGACGATAGCGTGCCGCTTATCGTCCGATTGATTGCCGCATCACTGTTCATTTGGATTCCCTATTTGCTCATCGCCAGGAGCCCGCGTCGCTGGTGGCTCTATTGCACCCTGGCACTGCTTCCCGTTGCCTTTCTGGTTATGGTTGCCTGGCCGGCGTGGATCGCTCCAATGACCACCTCCTTCAAGCCGCTCGACGATGCCCCGCTCGAGACGCGGATCGACGCGCTGGCATCGCGCTGCGGCATCGCTCACATCCCCGTCTTTGTCGGCGGCAACAGCACCATGGTGACCGGCGTCGGCCCCACCGATCGAATTGTTCTGCAGAGCAATCTGGCGTCGGTCGAGACGCCCGACGAAATTGTATTCACCGTTGGCCACGAATTGAAGCACTACGTCATGCGGGACGCCTGGAAGGGGTTGGCGATCATCGCTGCGCTCCTGCTGGCAGGATTTTGGCTCACCCACCGACTGGGCCAAGTCGCCATCCACCGTTTCTCACGGCGCTGGGGGTTCAGCGATCTTTCCGATCCGGCCTCCTTGCCGCTGATCTTGTTCCTGATGACCTTCCTTTGGCTTGCCTTTGTGCCGTTTCTTAATTTGATCGGCCGCCATATCGAGTTCGAAGCTGATCGCTTCGGCCTTGAATTGACTCATCAAAACCACGCTGCCGCAACGGTGTTCGCCGGGGATGTTCAAAGGGGCGATGTTCCGCCCGACTGGGATACCTTCTTCCTAATCTTCCAGGCGACGCACCCCTCGGTTGCGCAGCGGATCGAATTCGCCAACAGTTACAAGCCTTGGGAACACGGAGCGCCGCTGGTCTACGGCAATGTCTGCAAATCTGAGTGATTTTCTAACAACTTTAATGGGTCCGAAATCTCTAGTGCCGTATCGGCAGTGCTCCGCGGCGAAACTTCCCACGCTCCGAG
>CAZAXI010000023.1:0-35822 GCA_964489045.1 uncultured Granulicella sp.
AATGTGTCGGGCCTTCCAATGGCTTCGATGATTACGTCGGGGCCGTGGCCGCCGGTGATCTCCTGGAGCCTGGCATGGACGTCGTCACGATTTGAATGGATCAGGTGGCGGGCGCCGGCACTCTGCGCGATCGCCAGCTTCTTGTCATCGATATCGATGGCGATGACGCACGCACCGCGAAAAGCGGCGGCCGAGACCGCCCCCAGTCCGACTCCTCCGCATCCATAGATGGCCACGATATCGGCAGACGTAACCCGGCCGCGCGCGACCGCGTGGCAGCCGACGGTCAGCGGCTCAACCAGGCACAACTCCTCAATGGGCAATGGCGCGGCGTAGAGTTTCGCCAGGGGCATGTTGAGGTGGTCCATAAGAGCGCCGTCGCGCTGCACGCCAAGGGTCTGGTTCGAGCGGCAGGCGTTGAAGCGCCCCTGGCGGCAAGCCGTGCATTTGCCACAGCTTGTATAAGGCGACATGGTTATGTTCGTGCCCTCAGCGAGGCCGAGGTCGTTTGCCGGGACCCGTTCGAGGGTGGCAGCCACTTCATGGCCGGGAATTCGCGGGTAAGTGACTAAGGGGTTCTTGCCAAGAAAGGTGCTGAGGTCCGTGCCACACAGGCCGACGCGGCGAACTCGCATTGTTGCTTCCAGTGGTTCGGCCACCGGACGTTCCATGTTGATGATCCGCGCCTCTCCCGGCCGGTCGATAACGAGCGCTCTCATCTATCCCTTCGTTCCCCCTGCTCCAGCACTATTCAAGACGCGCAAACAGAAGCCAGTATACAGAGGAGCGCCCACAATGCTTTGGCGACGGCGGCTCCTGGGGCGAGTCTGTCCGGCTGAAGGCCGCGAAAGAGAGTCTCCACGCAAACAGGTCCCAGAACCGCGGGAGTGAGCAGTGGGACCCTCGAGAGGGCGTCGTCAGCTGGGACCGAAGTCAAATGGTAACATTGGACAAGAGTGTCTATGGTCTGGTTTGCGCCAATCGCTGTCGCGCGCGTCCAACCCTCCATAACAATTGCCGGTCCGGTTTTGCTAGACGGATGGAAGAGCTGGAGAAGGGTTCACTTGAGTTTTTCAGCAGTTACGGCCGTCCCAGTCCCTTCAGCCAATCATCCAATTTTGCCCTTCCATAAAGGCCGTGAGATTGAGTAATCATCGCGAGAAAACACTGCGGATTCTGGGCACTCATGGAGTCCCGGCGAACTACGGAGGCTTCGAAACGGCGGCGGAGAACATAGCCCGCTTTCTTGTCGCTAAAGGCTGGCGCGTCATCGTATACTGTCAGCGCGCAGGCAAAGGGCCAGTTACAGAAGACGTTTGGCACGGCATTGAACGCGTGATCATACCTGTTAATCTTCCAGGTTGGCGCGGCACCTCAGAATTTGACTGGCTCTGTATAGCGCACGCCTGTCAGTTCCAAGATATTTGTTTGACATTTGGGTATAACACAGGGATCTTCAACTTTCGACAGCGCTTGCACGGCATTCCAAATATCATAAACATGGATGGGATTGAATGGTCTCGCGCTCGGTGGGGACTGTTTAAGCAAGGTATCCTATATCTGAACGAGCGATTTGCTGCACTTTTTGGGAACCACCTGATCGCCGATCATCCCGAAATCGAGAAATACCTGTGGTTGCGCGCCCCAAAACGCAAGATTTCTACCATCACTTATGGCGCTGATCCACTACCTGGCGCCCCTGAGACCCTCGTTGCAGCAATGAACCTCGAACCGGGACGCTATCTGACACTTATCGCAAGGCCGATACCTGAAAACTCCATCATTGAATTGGTTCAGGCCTTTTCAGCACGGCACAGAGATCATAAGCTTGTCGTACTCGGGGAATTTCGCCCGAAAGACGACATATATCACCGCAAGGTGATGGCATGCGCAAGTGAGGAGGTTTTTTTTGCGGGCCCTATCTACGACAAGGAAACGGTGCAGGCACTGCGCTTCCATGGAAAGGCGTATCTGCACGGTCATACCGTAGGCGGTACCAATCCGTCCCTGATCGAAGCAATGGCCGCGGGAAATCCTATCATTGCGCGCGACAATCAATATAACCGGTGGGTAGCAAGTAACGGAGCACTGTACTTCGACACGATCGCAGCCGCCGACAATCAGATTTCTCTCGTTCTGTCAGACGAGGTGTTACGTCAGAAGTTAAGAGCCGCAGCCCTCTCTCGTTTCAATGAAGAGTTTACCTGGCAACGAGTGGCGGGCGAGTACGAAGAACTGCTATCCGTGTATCTGAATTGATTGCATGCTGATCGGGCGGACCGATGCCAAGAAGGTCAGCGCCGGTATTTTGAGGGGGAGTGGCTAGCATGGTTCGTATCGCGATCGTTGGATTAGGAAAGATGGGCCTGTCCCATCTCTCCATGATTCGTGTACATCCTGACGTTCAGGTCGCCGGCATCTGCGACACCTCAAAGTATTTAGTGGATATGCTCGGGAAAAATACGGGACTCACCGCATTTACCGACTTCGAAACGATGCTCCAAAAGGTGAACCCGGATGCGGTGATCATCGCAACCCCATCGCGGTTTCACGCGGACCAGGTGCGGACAGCGATCGAGCACGGGCAGCATGTCTTTTGTGAAAAGCCTCTTTCTCTCAATTACTTGGATGCGGTGTCACTCGCGTCGCTCGCTGAACGTAAGGGCTTGACAAATCAGGTTGGGTATCACTACCGCTTTGTCGGCGCGTTTCAGGAGGTGAAGCGCCTTTTGGAACAAGGAGCCATTGGAACTGTGAACCATGTGCTTGCCGAAGCCTATGGGCCCGTAGTGCTGCGCCCTAAGGGAACGTCATGGCGTACACATAAAGAGGAGGGTGGCGGCTGTCTCTATGATTATGCGGCTCATCCGGTGAATTTACTGAACTGGTACTTTGGCATGCCGGATCAGGTGAGCGGCGCGGTTATTGACAGTGTCTTTTCCAAGGACACGGACGACGAAGTGTATGGGACGTTTCGCTACGTCAACGGTCCGAGCGCACAACTCTCGGTGAATTGGAGCGATGAGTCCTGCCGGAAGATGACCGTGAAGATCACCGCATGGGGAACAGCCGGACGCATCTATGCAGACCGCCAGGAATGCCAGGTCTACCTTCGCGACACCGGTCATGCCCCTTCTGGTTACGTGAAGGGCTGGAACATACGCTATACGACCGAGTTGACGAAGCCCGTCTGGTTTTATCTGCGCGGGGAGGAGTACTCAGCGCAACTCGACTATTTCGTTCGTTGCATCGGATCAAATGAAAGCACGAATATCAACTCGTTCGCGTCTGCCGCCGAAACAGATCGTGTTCTGGCAATGCTGCTATCTGATGCTCAACAGGAGACAGCGCCGACTGAGTCCACTCGCGAACCTGTCAAATCCGCCCTATTCCGCCGCTGAAGCGGCAGCAAAGGTCCTTACGTGTCCATGGATAAGCTGTTGTTTGGAGACAACCAGTTCTTTGGCGTGAACCACATGTCAGAGGAAAAAGCCCGAATGCAGGCGATTCGCTTCCAGGATATTCGGGCCGTCTTCGACGTGCTGGATGCCGCTTACGCTGAAGGCATCAAGACATTTATGTGCACAACGCACGATCGGGTGGCAGAAATCTGCGAACACGTGAGAACCAATTCACAGAACTACAGCGGCTTTCAGTTCTATCCGTGCATGCCGTATGCCCACAAATACGCCAACGCCGCAACGGAAGATGGAATGATCGGGGCAATCAGGCGGTTCACGCCCCAAACCGGATTGCTCAACGCCGCCATTCGTGGCGGTGTGTCCCTGGCGACCAAGGACATCGAGGGAATTACCACTCTTCTGATCGATGCAGAAATGACGATGTTTCATGGCTTGATTACGCCGGTGATCTTCCTACAAAACGTCGTGACCGATCTGTTGCTGGGCTTAGGCTTGAAACGGGCATTTCGCACATTCGCAGATCATGTCCGAGACCGTTACCAAGCCGAACCGGGCTTCATCACCATGAATCTGCCCATGCTGCTTGACGCGCTTGAAGAAGTTGGAGTTGAAAACCCCATCGTCAGCTCCAGCATCAATAAGATCGGATTCCGCATGTCTGGTGGCATTGAGGCCTATGAGAGGGCACTTCGCGAGCGCAGATTTCGCGCGGTTGCGATGTCGGTTTTTGCCTCGGGAGCGATTCCCGCGAAAGAGGCCTTGTCCTGGGTATGCTCCCATCCCAATATCGAGTCGATCGTTTTCGGCGCCTCCAGTCGCTCAAACATCCGCTCTACTCGACAACTGGTGGACGACTACTGGCACAAGAGTCGGACGCCGCGCTAACGCGTCTCCGAGAGCTTCCAGTCCCTTGTTCAGAGCTCGAAAACCCTGGCGTGTGCGCAACTCGACCCCGCAGGCATAGCCCCGATGGACTAACCTCGGAGGATCGAGCTATACAGCTCTGACGTGGCTTTGCCAATCTTGTCCCAATCGTGATGTCGCCGGATATATTCGAGAGCCCGCCTTGCAGTTTCCTCACGCCCTTGCCCGTCTCGCAAAACTCGAATCAGCTTCTCGGCCAATGCGTCCTTCGATCCTTGCGCAAATACGTATCCATTTTCTCCGTCGGTAATCATCTCAGTCATTCCGGGAAGATCCGAAACGACCGCCGGTCGCCCATAGGACATCGCCATAAGAACCACGCCGCTCTGGTAAATCCTACGGTACGGAAGGACAACGACGTCTGCCGAGGCAAAATAGCGAGCAATCTCGTCGTTGGGAATGTAACGGATATGGAGCACGCATCGGCTGCGAATACCCAATGCGTCGATGAGCGTCTCATACGGCGCGAAGCCACTCTTCCAAGGACGCCCGGCGATGATTAGCGTCACTTCTGGAACCTCACGAGCAACTGCGGGAATCGCCTCGATCAGAATGTCCAGGCCTTTTACGTCCTTGATCTGCCCAAAGAAAAGAATGACGCGGCTCTCCTCACTGATGCCAAGAGAACGCCTCGCGTAAGCTTGGCTCGGCGCTTCACCTAAATCCATCATGTAGTTCCCAGCGGCAATAACGCTGATTTTCGTCGGCGATATCTTGAGTTTTTCGACTAACTCCCGTTTCGAGATTTGGTTATGGACAATCAGCCGGTCTGCCAATCCATAGACTCTACCAATTAGCGACCGACTAGTCGTCACCGGAGCGAAAGATTCCACATCATGGACAGTAATGACCACTTTTCTCCGGCACAGCTTAGACAGTATTACCAGGGCTAGCTCTTGCGTCTCACCGTGAAATAGGTGCAGATGACAAATCTTCTCGCGATGGATTGTTGCTCTTGCGAGTGCGCTAACGCTTCCCCTCAAAAACCGGAAGGCGCGTAGCCAGCGGTTACTGCGTCCGTAAACCCCCTTAAACTCAGGGTAGATCGCGATGCAGGGGCTGGCCGGGTTTGTTATCTGCTCGCCCGTATATAAGCTGACTCGACAACCGGCGGCCGCCAATCCGCGAGCCAGACCCAGATCATAGTGATCCATTCCGCCGTGACCGCCGACAGACTCAATAATTGCGACTGCAATTGTTTCTCGAATACCTACCCTATCGCCAGCGGCTTCTGACCACGAATAGTTCAGATCCCTGGATGCTGGTTTCTCACCGCGCTCGGCTGGAATGCTCAAACTCAATACCATACTCCTGCTTGAGACGCTCTAAAACCTCGCCCATAATATCATCGATCGCAGTCGCATTGTTATCGCGGCGATTCAAACGGCGCCGAGTCACACCATGATAGTGATGAGCCAGCGTGGTAAGGCTGTCAATGCCATAGTCAACAAAGCAGGCGCCCTTATCATACTTGAGGTGACAGAATATATCTGCGCCGGTGTCACAGCAAACCATGTTGGGTCGTTCATTGTGATAAGTGGAACGAGTGCCGCGCAAGCACTCGGCACGAATTCTCTTGATAACAGGGACAAAGAACCGCATAGAGAGCAGTTTCGACAGCCATGGAACGGCAGTCACTTCATTCGGAACCCATCGATTAATGAAAGAATACCCCTCATCAAGCGCAGCCTTGATGTGCCTAACCCTTAGCATCGTAATCGGAATCCACATGCGCTCCTGGTATAAAACTACGTTCTTGGGCAGATTGTGCGCGCTCCCTAACCAACTTGGGCCATGAATGGCACCTGCGCCGAAGACATCTTCCTCTACGGTCGCCTCAAGCATTTGATTCACAATCCTGGAGTCACAGATCTCCAGGTCCGAATCCACGAGGAGGAGCCGCTCATCCCTCGTCTCCTTGAATATCCGATCGAGGATATAACCATGCTTCATAAGGGGCGCGGAGTACAGATCAATGCGCGGCTCTGACGAAGCCATTCGGGAGAAATACTCCCAACTCCCGTCTATTGATTGCATGTCAATCAGCAAGATCGGGAGCTGAGAGTGTCTCAATACGCTCGACATGGCTAGCGTCGTCACTTCCTTTGTCGATATATTCACAATAATTGCACGACACGATGCCGGCCGAAGCGCTGAGAGTGAAGTTACTATCATGAAATACCTCTTTGGCGAGGCAAGCGTCTCCCCCGACGTGTCATTGCTATAGAACTGCTGTGATTGCGAGACAATTGCATCGTACGGTTACCAACCCACTTACGATGGTCTTTCTCTAACTAGTGTGTTTATCGGAAATAAGCGTGCGTCTGCTCCGCCACGAATCGGTAATTCCCTTGCACATGGCGATTACCGCGTCCCACCGGCGACCTAGCAGGAACGGGATTATGCGCCGAAGTAAGAACAAAGGAAAGAATATCCACACGATAATCCGCTGCCAGCCACGTGCGTGGAGATACACATTTAGCAGCCGGTTGCGAATCACATGAAACGCATAGAAAGGCAGCTTCTCGTTCTTGGTTGACCAGAAATCTGCATAATCCTCGCCGTCACCTCGGCCGCTCCCTTGACCCCGATGGAGCACGAGTGAGGTTGGTATATATCGGATTCGGATTCCCTGCTCTCTCGCCCTCAAACAAAGCTCCACGTCTTCCTCGTACATAAAGAATCGAGGATCGAAGCCCCCTAACTGTTCCAGCGTCGATCGTCGAATGAATAGCGCGCACCCGGAGGCAAAGGTAACATCTCGCTCAGTCATTGCGAGAGATGCATCAGCACCGCCGTTGAAGCCGGGAGTGAAAGCACTAGCCCTTCGCCAATCTATCTCCCCGCCTCCATACCAGAGCTTGGCGGGATCGCCCAGATACGCGATTCGAGGAGTCATGATTCCGACATCAGGTTGAGCCGCCATGGCGTTCTGCAGGCACTCGACCGATTCGGGATAGATAATTGCATCATTATTCAAACAAAATACAAATTCGCAGGAATTCTTTGCCAGGACCCAGTCAATCCCGATGTTGTTGGCGCGGCCAAATCCCACGTTTTCCTCTGCACGTAACAGAATGGCGTCCGGGGCAATTGACAAGTAACCCTGAAGATCCGGATCGTTTGGAGTCGTATCTACAACGACAATCTGCACCGGTACCTTCGACCGGAGCAAGGACTTGACACAGGCGACGGTGTCAGTGGTCCCACCGTAATTTACACAGATCACCGATGTTTTCTGCATTTCAGGTAGATATTATCCTTTCCGCATCACCCATTCTCAGTTTGCTGCCGTTCTATGTTCTTATTGCCCTTTGGCGCTATGAAGAAGTGGGATAACCGTGGGTTATGCCGGGCATGCTAGCCCGCTGCTCGCCGTGGATGACCCGCCGCCGTCCGCAATCTTCTTCGTAGGCTAAGGCAACCAGTATGGCGATAAAGAGCAATGTTGTCTCGGGAAAGTAGACAAACTCAGTCGCCGTAATGGAACCGATCGCATTAAGCAGCAAGAAGCCAATTGCCGCATCAAACAGCGGACTATGTCTTCGCCTTGAAAGCTTGCGCGCAGCCCCATACGCAAACCAAAACTGATAGGCAAACACCACCAATCCGAGAACGCCGACGGAATAGAGCGCCCCTATCAATCCGATGTCTCCCGGATAGAAATATGGCCCAAGTATGTCCTGGCCTCGCTCCCACTGATTGCTGATCGTTCCATTGCCAAGCAGAGGGTTTTTCTGGATATAAGGCAATGCGGTGAGCGTTTCGAACACCCGAATGTTCGCAGAAATGTCTGCGACCGCGGAGCCGGTGAAGACAACCCTAAATGCATCGCTGAAGCCCGCGGCACGGGTTGCCAGGTAGTCCGGACTTACCGCATATCCGAAACCAATAACTACTGCAAAGACACAGCAACCCTTAGCGATTGTCCCCACAAACTGGCCCAAGGGGCGCCACTGATAGAGGAAGTACACGAAGGTTGCGGTGAGGCTCACCAGGAACCAACGCGCGTCGGCGCTGCTGACCACCCATATCAGCAGGATAGCCGCAGCTACATAATGCCTGGTGCGCCGCGTCCTGAAGCCGAGAAGTGTGTAGTAAATCAACGCGAAGACGATAAATCCCATAGGGAACCTAAACACGGCTTTACCGCCGCCCGCGTCCGCAAAGCCGATTCCGTATGAAAGAAAATTCTCTGGATTCAGAAACAACAACATTAGCGAGTAGAGAACGAGTGTTCCCCATCCCAGCGACAGCAGTGCCCATTCAATATCACGGGGTTGCACTCGGTGCGATCGCATAGCAACAAACAGCAACAGTACCGGTGCGGTGAGTACTGCTGCTCTCTGGGCCAGAAGTCCATAGACCAAAGGCTGCCCGAACTCCCGTTTCGCCCCCCATGCCGGCAGTAGCACGGCTACCAATGTCAGAACCACGACATAGATTTCGAATGAAGTGAGCCGCAGCCTATTCAGGTATTTCCACGCAGGGTACACAAATACTAGAGCCAGAAAGCAGAGCACATACCAGAGTTCCTGCACATAATGCATGCCCGGGAAATACTGCAGGGTTCGCCAGCTCATCAGGAATACCAAAGCCAGACAAATCCGTAATGCTGTGGATCCCCGTCCGCCCTTTGAATCCTGTCTCATGCTTGCTCCTTCTGTGTCGCTAGAAATGCCGTGTCGTCGCTCCTATGGCCGCTCTTGCATTACAGGCCAATGCCGACGTACCACTCGCGACCGAAATAGGAAATGCTTCTCTACCAGATGCCAGCTCACCGCGGCAGCGATGATAGCCAAAGGAGTGGAAATCACAAATAGTACTTCCCAGCTTACTGGCCGGCGAAACTCAGACATAACCAACTGTTGGATCGGGAAAGCATAGAGATAGGTACCATACGAAAAGTCCCCGTATTTTCCAAATTCATGCAGACGAACAGAGTTGCTCCTCGCAAAACACAATATCAAATATGCAACAGCCAACGGCATCGCGATCAGCATCCCGTGCGGAATAAAGACCGCTGCCGTAAGCAGCGCAACTGCGCCGGCTATTCGCGACTTTGTTATTAGAAGTTTGTCGACATATAGATATCCCACCACACCAGCCAGGTATGCCGGCACAAGGCGTATGACGAAGTCCCAATCGTTGGCCCTTGCGTCATGACCGTATCCATATTGCCTGATAGTTGGATGAAACACCGCTATCCCGAAACCTACAATGAGCCAGAGCGCAAAAAGAGCCAAACACAGGCGTCTCCTTCGCAGAACACCACAGATGCTCAATACCGCCAAGCCGATATAGCACAAGAATTCAAACCTAATTGTCCAGAGCGATCCGTTAATCACACCCGGAAATGGATTGGAGCTAAAGGCTCCAGAATATTTCAGGTCTGACAGCGATACAGTCTTCCACACCGCAAGGGCAACCTGAGTCTCTATATGCTCACCTGCAAGATGCCCTGACGAGAGCGGAATTACAATCGCAATCGTAAGTACAGTCAAGAGGATAAACCCGGGATACACTCGCAGGATGCGCTTCCGCAAGTAACTCCATACAGAAGTGGACCGCATAATGCTCGAAGTAACAAGGAACCCGCTAATAATAAAGAAGCCTCCAACTGCCAGGTTGCCGCCCGACATTTGGCCGCGGGTTAGTGCCGCAAAGTAATCGGTAGATTGCGATCCCAAGCCAAGGGTAAATGAGTGCGAATAGATGACCAGCACAGCAAACATAAGCCTCAAGAAGTCGAAGTTGTTGGCTCTTGGATCTAGGAGAAATCTGTTTGGCATTCTGCCTCTTCGCGCTGCGTCCGGCGACCTGCCTTGAGGGCCGGATGGTTTCTCCGGGTTTGGAGTCGATGCCATGTTATCTATTGGATATCGTGCGTTTCATTTGGGCAATTGCCCTATTGCGCCGCGGGGCGGCGCCATTAGTCCAGTAGCGATCCCAGACAACTCTTCGCCCACAGCTCCGATATTATCCATATGCAATTGACGCCTTCGGCAAGCTGAACCTAAATGACGTTCCATCTATTTCCTGGAGGGATTGGAAAAGTGAAATATTATTTGCTTACTTCTTTTCACTATGCGCTTCCCTAATACAAAGCGGGCAATATTCTTGAAATAGACTCGAAACCACAAATCTCTCAACCCATAGGGCGACCACCCGGCACATGGAAATACGTGATAATCGTATTTACCGAGCTCAGAGAAGGAGTTGACGTCGTAGCGATTGATGTGTTCGGAAGACAATTCTATTTCCTTGTATGGAACCACAACGTAGAGATCTCTACACCGGGACAAGAGGTGAATGGCAATCTGTTTATCGTGTTCCAGATGCTCGAATACATTCGAGGCAATGATCACATCAACCTCTGGGACGCAGTGAAAGTCACCCGAAATGAATGAGGCGATGGTTCCATAGTTCTTTTTGCAGATATCGATAGCCGCGGAGCTGATGTCGATTCCAACCAAGGTGGCTTTTGGATATCTTTCTTTGTAGATGGGCATGGCGTCGCCCAACCCGCAGCCAAAATCGAGAATGGTCCCGGCATAACTGTCGCCAAGGCGAATGAACGCCGTCTGGCCTCTAGCAAAGCTTTCGGTCTGCCACCTGCCTCTCTTGGCCTCCCAATCGCCAGATGAAAATCGTTGGTCCCAGTAGTCTTGAGTATTGACGTTGTCGCTCATATCATCCCTTGTCGCCGCCGCACAGCGCCTCCCCCGTAGTTTTCAAGAGTGCTGCGGCTGTCGCCGCGCGCTCCGTCCAACAGTTTGCTTGAAGAAACGCCACCCGTTCGTCATCGTTATATCTCCTGCCGAGCTCGCATGCCGACATTCGGCAAACGATGTCAACAGCTTCGTCGTGCGACCGATAGAAATACACAAAACGCTCAAACCGTGCTATCTCGTTGTAAAACACGCTTACAATCGGCTTTCCAAAGTTGATGTACTCGTATAACTTGACTGGATCGACTGCTTCGATCAGCGGCGTCACTTGAAAAGGCATCAGGAGGCAATCGAATTGCTCCATAATGGCTGGCAGGTCACTGTGTTTTGCCGGCCCATGACAAACGATTCTGCTGTGCGAAGCCACGACTGTTCGCCTATCGATGGGGCCTACTAAGTGGATTTCGATCTCAGGGCGCGCCTCGACGAGCCTCAACAGCAGTTCCTGATCCATCCATGCTGCAATAGTTCCGCAGTAGCCGATCTTGAAAGCATTCGCGCTTTGCCGGCTGCTTTGAGATGCCGGAAGCAATTTGCCGTCGAATGCGTTCCGGATTAGATGATATTTGTGCCGCTGACCATAGCGCGCTTCCAAGAGATGACGAAGCCGCTCGCTGGAAGCAAAGACGATTGCAGCTCGATCGATCAGTGCCCGCTCCTGAGTTTTCAGACCTACGGATCGGTGCGCTTCGCATGGAAACGCCTGTGCGTCGTCCATGCAATCGTAGACGAACGATGCCTTCATCCCGCTGGGCATGTACTGGAACAGCTCGGGCCACGTGAGCCACACGTAAGTCGGTCGAACGTACCAGACGATGATATTCAGCATGATGCGCGCCGCGAGAATATCCAGCTTCGCGAGCAGAGGAACTCGGCCGCTAAGGGGGATATGAAGCAACGGTATATGGGACTGGCCAATACGAAAGTCATTGGGTAGCCCTGCTCGCCGCCAACTTCTGCTGAAGACCACGGTGACGTCAAAGAACAGCTGCAGCTCCTCGGCAATGTGCTGAGGGCGCTGTTTGATCCAGCCCCAATCGACGTGACAGATGTAGAGTATCCGCTCCCGGGAGGACGTTCGGTCGCCGAGTTCCTTCCGCTCGTTCCGAGCGAAAATCTTTCGAACAACGTGCCTTCTCTCTCCTTCCGTCATAGCCAACTTCCAGCCAAGTGCAGCCAGCGCCAGCGTAGCGAAGCATCCAATTACCACAGCGAACCGCGGCAGACGAGCCAGAGTATATGCTGCACCGAGAAAGCCAGCTCCTGACAGTGCGGACAGCGCCGGGATCATTCGCAATGACATGTCGCATACTCGCCTGGCGTATAGGCAAGTCAGGAGCGCAAAAACTCCGTACGATCCAAGGTAGGTGAGCGCGAGTCCGCGGGACGCCAATCGGGGGATCAGCGTAATTGTGAAAGTGCCGAACGCCAATAGCCACAAAGCGTTGAGGCCCAGCGCTTGCCACATCTTCCCTGTGCTGGCAATGACGCTGCCAACGCTGTTGCAGACAGCCATGGCCAGGCCCGCAGCCATCATGAAGAGCAGCAGCCAACGGATGTCTCCGTATTTCCTTCCAAACGCAAGATGAAGCAACTGTGGCGCCGCGAAGGCAAGAAACACTGCAGAGAGAAGAGCGGTGCCCCATGCCACCCGGAGGTTCAAGTTGGATAGAGACCCGAAGGTATCATCCGACCGCGCATGTGATTCCGAAAGAAAACTCAAGGCAGTCATGCTGGTCACCGTTGGGACGAGAATCACGAACTGCATGATGCCGAATGCGATACCAAACTGTGCGACCTCCTGCACCCCGAAGAGCCGTGAAAGGCGAGCCATCGACAGCCAATAGGCAGGGAACACCAGCAAAGCGGATAAGAATACGGGGATCGAAAACCCGGTAATCATACCGAAAAACTGGCGATCGATCCGCACAGCCAGGTGCGCACCGAACCTTCCACGAAGTGTCTTTGATGCAAACATCCCGACGAAGCAGGCAACTGCCACGGAACCGATGATTTGAGCAGTCAGCACGCCGATCAGTCCAAAGGCGAGCGCTCCGGTCACGCCGAGGACAAGTACGATTGCACTTCGGATCAATTGTGCTTCTGAGTATTTGCGGAATTCCTGGAGCCCTGCCAGAGTGCCGCAAAACACATTGAACAGTCCCACGGCCAACATAATAACTGCGGCCACGCGCAGATAGTTGGTTAGACCCGGATCACCATAGATTTTCAGGGCAACGAAATGACTGGTGAGCAACAGGATCGCGCTCAGGATTAGTAGACAAAGCACGGCAATGGTGAGGATGGTATCGACCAGGGCGCCCACGCGCTCGGCCTGACGAACGATAAATTGGGGAAGGAACTTCTGGACGGTGGCGTTCTGGCCTAATTGACCCACCTCGGCCCCTACGGCGACGGTTGAAGTCACAATCGTGAAAATGCCAAAGTCGTACCGAGTGATCAGTTTTGCCACGAGGAATGGAAGCAGCAACTGAAAGAGTCTGGCTACAATGCCCGCTCCTGTTGTGAGGCGTGCGGCACGAACGAAGCGTCCTGAGATGCTCCGGTTTTCTTCCGATGCCACTGGGATACTAGCCATTCCCGTTTCCCGCGCCCTTCAGCAGTCGCGCTGCAATCCGTCTCGCAGCAAACCCGTCGCCGTAAGGGTTCTTCGAGGATGTCATCGCCCGATAGCGTTCAGAATCTCGGATCAACTCTGTCACGCCGGCAACAATTGCCGCTGCCGAGGTCCCCACGAGTGCCGCTGTCCCAGCTTCCAGCGCCTCAGTACGCTCTGTTACTTCTCTCATCACCAGCACAGGCTTACAGAGGCTCGGCATCTCCTCCTGAATGCCACCAGAATCGGTAAGCACCAAGTAACTTCTTTTTGCCAACTGCACGAACGTCAGATAGTCGAGTGGAGGAAGCAGGCTGATGTTGGCAACCCCGCTCAACAGTTCATTGACCGGCTTATTGATACTTGGATTCATGTGAACCGGGTATACGATGTGCACGTCCTGGTGACGCGCAGCAATCTCTCGCAAGGCGGTACATATCTCTCTCAGAGGTGTGCCATAATTCTCGCGGCGATGGGCGGTTACGAGGAGTATCCGCTTCTGGTCAAAAGGCAGGCCGGCCAGCGGCGACCGCTCTATGGAAAAGGGGAGGTCCGCTACATGCAACAGGGCATCGATAACTGTATTCCCCGTGACTATGACATTTGACGGAGAGGCTCCCTCACGCAGCAGCACTTCCCGGTTTTTCTCAGTCGCGGCAAAATGTATGCTGGCGATGCAATCGATATAGCGCCGATTCACCTCCTCCGGGTACGGATTGAACACGTCGTTGGTGCGCAAGCCCGCCTCGACATGTGCCACCGGAATACGACGATAGAAGGCCGCCAGTGCGGCTGCCATCGCCGAAGTAGTATCTCCCTGCACAACCACCCAATCCGGACGCTGCTGCAAAAGTACGGCATCGAGTCTCTCAAGCACCCTGCAGGTGACGTGTGCCAGTGTCTGCGCTTGAACCATGATGTCAAGATCATGGTCCGGATGCAGGTCGAACAGTTCCAGCACCTGATCCAGCATCTGCCGGTGTTGTCCGGTTACGCAGATCACACACTCCGCGCTACTGTCGTCGAGCAGCGCTCGTATCACCGGCGCCATCTTGATGGCCTCTGGGCGCGTGCCAAACACACTAAGTACTTTTCTCTTTACCTTCGAAATGCCCAAACGCTCTCCTAACATCACCGGGTTGATCTTCCCATGTATCCGCGGGATCACCCATGTCGAATAATCGTTAGCCGGAGTAGACCCACCCCATCGTTTATTCGTGGGCAAAATGACTTGCCATCAAGAAGAAGCGCCTCGGGACGGCCTCTACATCCTTCCTATGGCTCCTCAGGACTCACGGTGACCTGACTCAGTTCCTGAGCCATTGCGGCAGCTCGATCTTGATGCGGTTATTTTGATGGTTCTCCAAGCGATTCGCCGGCATGAGAATCATGAACAAACTTGCGGAGTTCAGTGACGACCACCCAAGCCATCCCTAAGATGGCGAACAACACCCCGGCAATAAGGGTCATAGTCAGCCGGTGCGGTGATGCTTTCCTCTCAGGCACATCGGGCTCATCCAGGATTTTAATCGGCGGAATTTCCTTCGCTTCCTCGACCTTTGCCAGCTCGTATTGCTTCGTTAGAATTTCATAGAGAGACTCTTGAATCGTCACTTGGCGATAAAGGTCATAGTAAGTAAATCCCAGGAGGGGGAGTTGGCGGATAGAAGGGAGCGCTTGGCCGGAAGTAAGGTCGGTTCCAGTCATATCTTTCCCCGCACCGCTCATCTTCCTTAGTTGGCTTTGCAACTCATCGATACGGCCCTGAACTTCGCGAACGCGCACGTTATCATCGGTGTACATTGCCTTCAGGCCCGACAACTCGCTCTGGGCCGCGATCAGTTCTCCCTGCAGTTTCCCCGCCGCCTCAACAGTCGCCTCACCCTGCTTTTGCAGATCCAACGTAGCGTTACGGCTGGAGAATTGGCTCAACGCCAGGGAGCTCGCGTCGAGCTCACTCTTGATTGTCTTTAGCCTCTGCTCTAGGAATATGCGCTCGCGACGTGCGGAGGACGTGCTC
Organism: uncultured Granulicella sp.; assembly: GCA_964489045.1. GTDB lineage: Bacteria > Acidobacteriota > Terriglobia > Terriglobales > Acidobacteriaceae > Edaphobacter. The sequence goes on from CAZAXI010000023.1 coordinate 15,715, forward strand.
AAGCTATTGATCAGTTTGTCAAGTTCTTCGATATAGGCTTGAGCGATGTCGCGGGCCCGGTAACGATCTCGGTCGGTCACACTGATAATGATCAGCCCGCTCTTCTTGTCTTCCGTAAAGGTCGTTTGATCCAGTAAGTTCTCGCGCGCGTCGACGTAGAACTTGTCATGATAAACCCGCCGGAGATCGAAGCGATTGACGATATCGTCCAGGGCCGTACGGCTGCTGAGAATACCAATCGTGGTCGCGCCTGGGGTTCTCTGGCTCGTCAGCCCACCCGCCAAGCTCGGTGAAATAAGACCTGCGGCTCCGCCCGACAGCGCTGCATTGAGCGTGGATGTATTCGAGAGGCTCTGTGGATCAGGTGGCATCAATTGGACAGTCGATGTGTATTGGTTTGGGATTAGCAGGGCAACCCCCAGCGTCAACACCATGCCGATCGCCGCCACCTTGACCACAAAGAGACGCCGCTGCCACAACCCCGTTGCCAGCCGGCGGACCGGGATTGGCGTCCAACCCCGCGTATCCTCGGACATATCCTGGTTTTGTTCTTCCATTGTGTTCAATGTTCCGTCTCCAGAACGGCGAAGAGTTCCGATGGATCACAAGCGGACACGCAGCATTCCTAATCAATCCGCCATCGGGTGAAGCACGTGATACTCGGCGTTGCAATCGAGAGAGTGAGTGGTGGGCCCGGTAGCAACCTCGTAAAGCGATGCCCACCGCACAACCGCAACGTGCCTGCTCTGCTGCTTCAAGTAATCCATACACTTAATTGCCTGATATCCTCCATCAGAAAGCTCCGGAGATGGCGAGCGGAAGCGCGGCGGCCGTTAGGATCTGGGCCGTACCGATCAGATTCCTCCAAAGCGTGGAACCGCCAATGACTTTCTCGGGGACGATTATGGAGTCGCCCGGACGCAAGCGGTAGCTCAGAAAACTGCCATTGATCCAACTATTCCCATGTCCGATTACGGATCCGTCAGCTCGCAGAATATAGACCTCTTTTTTGTCACCGGATGGGGAAACTCCACCCGCTTTCAGCAGATACCAGCCGGCAGTCCGGCCCGGGACATAACTAATGGCCGTGGAGTTATAGACCTGGCCGCTTACGACGACAAAACCCGGCTTTTTGGGAATGACCACCGTATCGCCTGCGCGTAATTCAATGTCCGCCGCCGTATTCGCCCAGCTGCTAATATCCGAGGAAATATTAATCACCTGCCGCCCGCTGGCGGGATGTTCGCGAAGCGCTGTAAGAACTTGCAGCCTCTGCTGCTGCAGCGACTGTTGTAAACTCGTCTGATCCTGGATAGACATTGTTCCAGGTTTAACATCTACGGGAGTGGTCTCGATTCTCCGAATCATTTCCTGGCGTGCTTGCTCGCCCAGCTGACGAACCTGCACGCGCTCCAGCACGGCTGCTGCCGGATATGCAGTTGCACGGAAACCGCCAGCACGTTCAATTACCGAGCTCAGCCGTTCCCCCTCACTAATCCCGAAGGTTCCTGCGTGTTCAACCTCGCCACTGATCAGAACCGAGGAGCCAATATCTTGCCAGCCAGCCAGTTGCCGTATGCTGACGATGTCACCGGGCTTGAGAAGTACGTCCGACTTAGTATCGCCATCCAGCGCAGCCTTAATGGGAACGGTAAGGTGGTTGAGCAATACTTTTGCCCCGTCCTGTACCGAATAGCTTGAAACATCAGCCTCGTCCTGATAGGCGCCGCGCTTGAAACCTCCCGCCGCGCGGACCAGTCCAGCCGCGGTCATGCCTTGAGACATCGGGTAGGCGCCTGGACGGAGGACCTCACCCTCAATAGAGACCTTGGGAACATCGATCTCGTACCGGCCAAATATGCGTACCAGATCGAACGGCTTGAGCAGAATCGGGTTGTTGCCGATAAGGATGTTGGCAAGGCTCAAACTTATCGTCTCCGGGCGAAAGTCCGGCGGTTGCAAACGAACCAACTCCACATGATCGGCTGGTTCGGGCATTACGTCCTCATAGGAATGCAGCAAATCGGAGATAGTCATGCCATCCCGGTAGGCATACTTGCCTGGACGAAATACGTGACCCTGCAAATAGACAGCCTGCTGGTTGTAGGGCAGAATCTGCGAAATTACAACGTCGTCTCCGCCTTGCACCCGGAAAGTGGCGAGCTTCTGTTTCAGGCCTTCCGCGCTATCGGGAATGTCCAGACTTATCATGGTCCGGCGCTCGTTTGCTTCAACCCTCTGCACATTGATCTGTTTCAAATTGGCAGTGATCAGCACTCCCCCGGCAAGATCGAGCACTTGATTCAAATCTTGTTCGTCGTTCAATTCGTAAATCGCGGGGCGATGCACCATTCCTTCCACCGTGACCTGCGGGCCTACCGGCGGCACCAAGATCGTGTCGCCTGGAAGCAGCCGGTCGGTATCGGAACGTAGACCCCGCAGCAGAAAATCGTAGAGATCGATGGTGCGGACCAATTCGTTTCCGCGATATTGTCGCAGGACGCGCAATGACCCGCGGCTGGTCGGGCCGCCGGCAGCATACAGGGCACTAAGTGGCGTGGACAAGGAACTGACGTCGTAGGCGCCGGGCCGCTGCACGTCACCGACTACGTAGATTCGCACCGTGCGGAGCCGGCCTAGTGAAATCTCGACGTGCTCATTTTGAAACTGCGTACCGAGCGCTTTCTGAATGGCACTCTGCGCTTCGGCAACCGTGAGCTGGTCGAGCGTGATCGTGCCCACCTCAGGGAGTGCGATCTGGCCCTGGCGGTCGACGGTGATGCTCAACCGCTCAGAGCGTCCACCCCACATGTTGACGATGATATTGTCCCCCGGTCCAAGCACGTAGTCGGGACCGACAGGAAGATCCATGGGTAATTCGTTTGCATTCCCCGTCCCAAGAAGGAAAGCGTTGCTGCCAAAGCGCTGCAACGTGCCTCCAGCGGGCGGGATCTGTGTATACAGGTCATGCAGCGAAGGCACATCCTCATATGGATTCGGCTGTTGTATCTCCCGGGGAAGATCCTGATTCAAACTCGGATTGGGCACCGCCGGCGGGGGCTTGCGCGTCTGGCGTGCACTGGTAGAGCCTGGGCCAGCCGCAGAGGTTCCGGTTTCCGCTCCTACATTTGTGCTGTATCCGCGTTTATTCAGTTCCTGAGTCACCTGCGTGCGCAAGCTCGCGTCCTGCCGGATGCGGCCAAACAGAGCATCATCGCTAATGGTGCTCGGATCTACCCCGGTCTGCCTCGCAACCGCGTCCTTTACATCAGCCAGAAGGTCCGGTTGCTGCCTCAATATGTCGACAATCTGGTCTGCCGACATCGCAGGCTGACCGGCCGACTGATCCGTAGACAGCGGATTGCCATTCTGCTCATCTGCAGCCATTCCCTGCGGATAGGCCGGTGGCGCATTGATGGTCTGGCCATTTGCTGTGGGCGCAGACGAATCTGTAGTTGAGGTGTTGCCACTCTCATCTGTAGTTGAAGTGTCGCCAGCCTGAGCAATTGCGAATCTGCAAAACAACATGGCGGCAACTGCAATCAACAACAGCAGCGAGCGAGTTCGACTCCTGGGTGACTTGAAGTCAGAACCCCTGGTGCCATAAATTGCGCGGTTACTCATTCTTTGCCCTTCGACCTGTCCTTGCCGGTTCAGTATTCACAGGCTTCTGGCCGCGGATCTCACAAACCCGGAACCTGCTGATAGCTGCGCCCAACGAAACCCCTCGACTTCGTAAACTCCTGATACATATCCCTCTTGGCTTCCCATTGGAACGAATGACATCGCAGTGCCGATGATATCGGTAAGCCCGCCGGCTGCGGGGCTTGCTCTGACGACGCCATCAAGCTCTGACATATTCAGTGTAACCTGTGCCCTTCCGTTATCTTCACTTTCTATTCTCCAGATCGGGCGTCCAGGTCATCTGCAGCCAACCCGACTTGTTCGTCTGCGCCCCGGCCATATAGCTCGGAATCAGGAACCGCTCGTACTGGCCGAACACCTGCGCGCTCCATTGCCGGCTCAACTGCACCCTCGCGTTCACAAATCCGTCGCTGATCGTCGAACCGCCCGGCAGAAACTGCGTCCCTCCCTTGTTTTGCCGGTAACCCGCCTCCACGCGCGTCTGTGCCGAGATCCACCAGCCTATGCGCCCCTCTTCGGCGCGGCTATCACGGCCAATCGCGCTGCCCAGCAGGAACCCCTTGTTGGTCGCCTCGTCGTGGTAGTAGTTCTTGTAGAAGTAGCGAGTCCCTCCAAGGTCCGCGGCCAGGCCCTCCGAGCTCACCGCCTCCACGCGTAAATCCATGTGCGGAAGCCACGGCAGCCGCGCAAAGTAAACCCCTGGATTCCACGCCGCCCGGCGAGGCGCATCGATCGGGTTGGGGTCGTCGTCCGAATACGCATCCGCATACAGCGTGACGACCTTGCTCAGCCACGGGAGCCGCCAGCGGAAATCAAACGCGCTGTCCAATGCGCCAGGATACGTTCGAGGATTGAGAGCGCCCGTGTCCCCTGACGAGAAATTGTCCAGATTGCGTAGCAGGCTGCCCAGCGTCATCGGATGTCCCACACCCCACAGGACAGACCGCCGCGTAAAACTCAATTCCAGATTCTCTCCAAAATCGAACACGGCTTTCTGCCCGTTGTAATAGGGCCGCGCCGGATAGCTGTGCCCGCTCAACTTCCCGAACACAATGTCGAATCGATACGTTCCCAGACTTGGGAAGAACGGCAGCGGGTGCGGCCGGTCTGCGACAAAGCGCAAACTGTACGTCGGCTCCGCATTGCTCGAAAACATCATCGGACCCATCGTCGTCGGCCCCCAGAACAATTCCTGCTTGCCGAACGAGAGTGAGTTGCCGTCAAACGCTACGCCCGTATACATCTCCAGCGGCCGGTAGCGCACATAGCTTTGCGTCGCCACCGGCGACAGCACCGGGTTGCTATCCAGATTCGCAAACAACTGCACTACGCTGGCAGAGTACGCATGCGCGCCAGGCCCTTGCTGCATCTCTGCCCGCAGATAGACGAACATCCGTCCCTCGGTTGCATATCCGGAGAATCCCGCCAGCGAACTGCCACCCTCTCCCAGCGGCCGCCCAAAATCATTCCACCACGTCTGCCCAAAATGAAAACTGTCCGCCAGTACCGGCCCTGCGATGTTTCCGTACCGTACATAGGTACTCTCCAGCGCAACCGACTCGTTCGCCATCACCCGCCCGTCGAACTCGCGCTTCAACGGGTCCAGCAGCCGTCTCGCCTCGCTCACCTCGCTCGCGCTGAACTGGTCCGAGTCCGGCCCATCTCCACCAACCAGGTCCCACGCCTCGGAGATCTGACGCTCGCACTCAATCCGCGTCCACGGCCGGATCGCGATGCTCTGCGACGGAATGAACCCCATCGCCGCCAGCCGCTCCAAGGCCGGATATACCCAGCTGTCCATCGGCACCTTCGTCGAGCCAATCGTGTCCGGGTCGGATTCCCCAATGTCATCCAGCGACGGATTCTGCGTATTCGTCGCCATTGTCACTGGCCGCGGCGCCGATCCCGTCACCGGTTGCCCACTCGGCTGCGCGACCGCAATCGGCGCCGCCTGGGTACTCGGTTGTGTCGCTGCAATCGCCGCCTGGGTTTTCTGCGCCGGCTGCACCCCCGTCATACTCGAACTCTTCCCTGCGCTGCTTCGATCCTGCGCGACAGGCGGGTCCAGGTACGGCGTCAAATCGTAATGATGATGCCTTCGGTAGACATAATGCCCCACCAGCCAGCCCAGGGCGCCGCCCACCAGCACGTCCGAAGGGAAATGACTCTCTGCCACAACCCTCCCCACGCTGGTTGTCGCCGCCAGTGTGTATACCAGCGTCCGCGGCAGCCACCCGCGATACTCATCGCCGATCACCGACGCCATTGCCCACGCCGCTGTCGAATGGCTCGACGGAAACCCCGAATTGCTGAAGCTTGAGCTGAAGAAACTGCCTTGCATGTTCCCAACCAGCGGGCGATTCCGTCGCGAGATCGCCTTGCCCACCTCGTTCAGGATCATTGCGTCGCCCAACGATTCGCCCGTCAGCAGGCTCGTCTCTCGCGCCAGCGGCGAATAACTCACTGAACTCCATAGAAACATCCCCGCCGGCAGAGCACCCAGCAGCCCAACCGTCCCGTCGGTCAGCTTGTTCGCGCGGTCCCGGTCAGTGGCATTAATGTGCTCCAAAGTCATCGTGTGCGGATCCGTTCCAATCAGGGCTCCAGTCGTCGCAGCCAGCGGCACCACCCAGCGAAGGTCCCCCACCCGAAATTGCCTCGGGCTCGTCAAAATCGCCGCCTCGTCGAAAAACATTCGCTTCGGCGTGCCCAGTACGGTCACATCCCCCGGCTCGCCCGGATGGTTCGCGGTATCCCACGCCGCCTGTTGCTCCGGTTGATTGTGCGGCGTCGGCGCATCCGGCAGTGCTGCCGCAGCCTCAGTCGTTTGCGCCCGCAACGTTGGCGCCAACATCAGCAAACAGACCCACACCACCGCCCAAAAGCGCAGCCCGCATCGTTGTCGTCTGCTCCCGAGACCACTCAATGTCCTACCGGCTCCAGGTCCTGCGCGTCTACTTCCACCGCAGCATGTTGATTGATCAGTTGAAGCGTCAGCACGAACCGCAGGCTCTTGTTCTTTCTCACAAGAACGCCCTCCACTCCGCGCATCACACCATCCCGAATGCGCACCTTCTCGCCGATCACCAGATCCCGATACGGCTGTAGCGTCCGTCCGCGCAATCCCACCCGCAAGAGTTCAATCTCTGAGTCCGGAAGTGCTGTCGGCTCCCGCCCGTTTCCAACCAACTGCAACACTCCGGTGGTCTGCAACGCCTTCACGCGTTCGCGGCGATCGATGCGAACAAACACGTAGTTCGGAAACAACGGCCGGATGATCTTCATCCGCTGCCGGTTCTTCCATACCCGAATCGTTTCGTACACCGGAAGTAGCGATTCAATCCCTCGCATTTCCAGATTCTTGACCACGGCCTTCTCATGCTGCGAAAGCGTGTAGGCGACATACCACCGCTGCTCGACAACCCGGTCAACCATCCTGGGGACCAGAGGAATCGCTTCACCGAAGAGGAGACCATCACCCTGCAAAATGAAACTCATGGCTTTTTCTGGCCCTGCCCGTTGCCTGTGCCGAAGACTCTTGGGACAAAGCTCCGCCAACCTGACTTAGCAGACCGGTATTGTGCTAAGCACCTCGAATGCCTCTAAGGATAGCACCCTTAATTGGGCCGCGCACCCGAATCCCTTGGTTCAGAAATCTCGGGCGGAATCCGCAAGGGAATGATTCCTTGCGTCTTATGCGACATTCCAGCAGAGACGGCTCAACCACGATGCCGGATTCCTAATGGCTGTACGGCCGGGTCAACTCGTCGAGCCGAACGGAACCAAGAAACCCCCGCAAATCCTGGGTCAACTGCTCGCGCGCAGCCTCATCCGACCGATCGGAGCCAAGGCTCTCGGCCCGGACCAGGATGCGAATCGGGCGCCGCGGGCCGTCTTGTAGTAATGCCTTGGGATCAGGACGGCTATACACCAGGCCGAAGTGCATGCGTTCCGTTGCAAATTCGCCACAGCCCCCGCCGCTGCACATCGTTGAAGCCTCCATCGACTGAGTCACCCCATCGTCATAGAACGCCGAGCTGAAGTGGACCGGCGCACCCTCCGCAGTCGAAACCGCCAGTTGCCCACGCCATCTCGGCTTCTCCCCACGAATAAAGTGACACATGATCGGGTCGTGCCAATCAGGTACCGGAGACACTCCAATCGCAATCGGCGTACCTCCGCCCGCCAACCCATACTGCGCCCACACGTAAACAATCGGCCCGGTAGGCAGCGTCTCGTTCCAGGTTCTTACCAGCGTGTAGTCGCCCAACCGCTCTGGAAATCGTTCTGTGGTCGCATTCGAGGTCCCGCTACCGGGCGAAAAGAACGCCCCGCGCGCATGCGCCAGCCCGACGCACCCAAAGAGCACAATCAACGCCAACGCCGCCATCCGCGCAACCCCCATGCGCGAAAGCGGCCCTGATATCTCATCGGGTTCCGCTGCGGAAGCCGTATCCAGCCCGTTCGCGCTCTGGGTATTACGCAGTCGATGGATCGCCGTAAACAGGAGCAGTGTGGCAATCAGAAATAACACTGCGCCAATTAGGTAGTCCGCATTCTCCGCCTTTCCCTGTAGCGACGGAAAGTGCAGGGCCACCACGTAGTACAGAACCAGCATGCATAGCCGCGCCAGGTTGAATACGTACGCCAGCAACACTGCTCCCGCGGTCACCAGTGCATTCGCGTACCACCGGAACCGGTAAATATAGCCCGCAATCATCGCGACGAATCCCATCGTCACCGAACCACGAATCCCATCGCACCCCGGCGCAATAAACATGCCGAAGTCTGGCGTAAACATCAGCCGCAAATGATCCGGCGTCAGCGTATTGCCCAGACTCATCGCAAACGCCCGCGCGATGTGCGCCGAAGCATGCTGCAACGGCAAATCCACCAGTGCGTTGAACACATGCGGGACGGGGTTCGCAAACCACAGCAGAAGGACTGGAAACAGCGCAGCCCGATACAGCCGCACACCGCCCAGCAGCAGCACCACCCCCGAACCGTATGCCAGCAGCACCAGCGAGGCTGGCGGAAACACCGTCCAATAATTCGGCGAGACAACCACCATAAAGATGGCCTGCTCGCGAATCCGCACCACCATCATGGTGGCCAGAATCAGCGCGAGCCCCCACCAACTCCCTTGCGCCTCCCAGCCAATCCTCCTCCAGGCCCGTAGGACGAGCACTAAGCTTACCAAAGGGACGACGATGCCGATCGACTCCAGCGCGTCGGTGGTCCATACAGTCCACAGGGAGAGCATCGCAGGCCAGATCGTCGACAGCCCCAACACCGCAAGCACGCTCGCAACTGCCGCGTATTGCACCGGCGAAAGTCCCCTCGAACGTTCGAGGGGCACACCGGCGACGGAATCCGGAATCGCGGACATGGGTTCAGCTCCTGAGCTCACAAGACTTGCCTGCACCTAAGTCTATCGCGTCGAGGAGCTCCGGCGGGTCTTCAGCTTGGTGCCGACCGCCCGGCCCGCGGAGCAATACACTCATCCCGATCACCGCGTGAATATCCACCACCGCCTTATGCCGCGGATTATTCACCACATAGTGGGTGCCCAACGCCAGCCGCATCCCGCGAAGCTCGCTTGCTCTTGCGCGCTAAGGAAGAACTAGAATTCCCCCATGGACATCCCCGCGATTCAGATCGCATTGCGCGACGCCGGCCTTGACGGCTGGCTCTTCTATGATCATCACCACCGCGATCCGCTGGCGTACGGCATACTGGGACTCGACCCGGGAATGCATGTAACGCGGCGCTGGTTTTACCTGGTTCCAGCAGTGGGAGAGCCGCGCAAACTGGTACACCGGATCGAGGCGGGTCGGCTGGATACCCTGCCGGGGACCAAGGCCGAGTACTCTTCGTGGCAGGAACTCGAGACCCAGTTGGAAGCCATGCTGACCGGCGTAAAGCGGCTGGCCATGCAGTACTCCCCGCGCAACGCCATCATGTACGTCTCGATGGTCGACGCCGGCACGGTGGAGCTGATCCGTGGGATGGGCAAGGACATCGTCAGTTCCGCCGATCTCGTCAGCCAGTTTGAAGCCGTGCTGACTGAAGAGCAGATTCGCACCCACTACGCTGCGCAGGAGAAGCTCGACCGCATTCTCGCCGAAGGCTGGAAGGAAATAGGAATGCACGCGCGCAACGATGGCGCCAATGAGTTCGCAATGGTCCAGTGGCTTAGCGAAGCCATGCGCGGTGAAGGCCTGGTGTGGGAGTTTGGGCCCAACGTGAGTTGCGGGCCAAACTCAGCGGACTCGCACTACGAGCCGGCCGCCGAGAACTCCCGCCCCATTCGCCGCGGTGACTTCGTCCTGATCGACATCTGGGCCAAGCTCGATCAACCGGACGCCTGCTACTACGACATCACTTGGACCGGCGTGGTTGACCGCGAGCCAACCGAACGCGAGCAGGCTATCTTCGCCACGGTGCGCGCGGCTCGCGACGCCGCCATTGCCAGAGTACAGTCGGCATTCGCGGAACGAAAGCCTATCGCCGGATGGGAGGCGGACGACGCCGCGCGCGCTGTGATCCGCGCAGGCGGCTATGGCGACTCGTTCACCCACCGCACCGGGCATAACATTGGCAGCGACATCCATGGCAGCGGAGCCAACCTCGACAATCTGGAGACGCACGACGTGCGCCTGATCCTGCCCAACACCTGCTTCTCGGTAGAGCCAGGCATCTACTTTCCCGGTGAATTCGGCGTTCGCAGCGAGGTCAACATGATGACCCGGCCCGGGCAGGCCGGTGTTACCGGACGCATACAGAAGGAGTTGGTGCGGATCTAGGCCATACGACTTGAAGCGCCCGGCAGGCTGGTATGATGGGAGTGGATGGCAACGAAAGTAAATTATCCCCTGGCGGCTGGTGACAAAGGGCTGGTCGAAGAATCGACCAGCCGAGTGTCTCCCACAACCGCACTTATCGCTGGCTGGCTGGTTCCGGGGGCGGGACACCTGCTGCTCGGCAAGTGGATTCGCGCGATCCTGTTGATGGCTTCCGTCGTGGGTATGTTTGCCATCGGAATCGCGTTGAAGGGCAAGCTCTACTCCCCAAACACAGGCGAACCGCTTGACATGCTTGGATTTGCGGGTGACCTTGGGTCGGGCTTGCTGTACGGGCTGGCTCGGCTGTTGGGCTGGGGGCAAGCGCCGGTGCTGGTGGCGATTGCGGACTACGGGACGAAGTTCATCGTGGTGGCCGGGCTGTTGAACATCGTCGCCGCCGTCGACGCGCATTCCCTGGCAAGCGGGAGGAAACACTCGTGACCATCTCCCATTTCAGCGCCGTGCTGCTGTTTTCGCTGTTCACCTCCGTCGTCTTCGGCATCACCCAGCGGGCCGAGCCAAAGATGATGGTGCGCTTCGGCGCGCTCTGCTTTGTGCTGTTCGTCGGCGGCACCATCGCGGCGAGCTGGGTAATGTGGCTCATTAAGCACTGAGGGCGGCGCGCCGGCTGGAACCACAGTCGGCTGAAAACCAAAGTAGAGCTTCCTGTCGCGACATTCAGCCACCCCTCACCGCATCGCGCGGTGGAATCCTCGCAGGAATCTTCCCTTTCGCAACTTGGAGGGCACGAAACGCAGCATTGTAGACAACCCCCTTGAATGCGAGCGCCAAGAACGAAAGTTCGTCCCAAAACCCTCCGCGGTACAACATGATGCCCAACCCGCTGCCGGCGATCACACCAAAGTAGAGGTACTCTCCCTTGTGTTGCTTGCGAAAGTCCTCAATAGCTGTGAGCACGCCATTGTGTTCCCCGCCCTCCGATACGGACTTCTTGAATCCCGCAAACATGCCCGAATCGCCCGGCAACTCATTCTTCGCTCGAACAATGCCCGATTCCGTCCAAGGGTTCCGGTATTTCTCCGGTATGGTGTCGAGCGAATAGTACAAATCCCGGCGAGCCCAAGGCCAGGTAACGTCATGGAAGAAAATGATGCCTCCTTTTCGCAGGAGGTTCCTTTCGGAAATCACCCTTAGTTCGTTGTAGACCGTGTACCAATTATGGTCCCCATCAATCAATATGCAGTCGTATGGATTGTCCAGCGTCGGCAGCACCTCGAGGCTGAGCCCTTTTCGGATGTCGATGCGGGCATCGCTGGCAAACTTCTGCTGAAGGTCGCAATCCACGCATGGATCAATCGTGGTGATTTCCAATCTTGGAATTCCGCGCAGCAGCTCGGTTGCCTCTCCCAGGCTGGAGCCGATCTCACATATCCGGTTCCACTTCCGGCGCTTCATTACCGGAGCCACAAAGGGCTTGATGAAATTGTGCATTACTACCTCACGCTGGCAATAACTATACCGAAGGATTTTTGCCACCGCTGGCTCAATCCAATCTCACACTCTCACAATACTTGAGCAACTCGCATAACCCGAACTTCCTGCATCATCCACCTCTCTTTGCAAAACGGGCAGCGCAGATTTTCCGCTTTGACGGCTCAAGATTCTGCGCGTCGCGCGGTCTGACGGCCTGGAGAGGGCGCAGCGCTGACAGCTCGGGCGGTGGTGGGTCGCGGGAGGATTTGGGCGGCGGCGGTGAGCTCAGGCCTGCACAGGCGTGGGGTTACCGGTGGGCGGAACCCCCGCGGTGTCTGCCGGCTTCGCACCACTTGGCGTGGGCACTGCAGGCTTCTTCGGCGCCGAGTCCTTCCTCGATGGAGCCAGGATCGCGTGCAGCGTAGTGCCTTCCATGCGCGGCATGAACTCCACCATGCCGGCGTCGCCGATGTCCAGAATCAGCCGGTTGATGATCTTGTAGCCGAGGTCGCGGTGCGCCATCTGCCGCCCTTTGAAGCGCAGGGACGCCTTTACCTTATCGCCGTCACCCAGGAAGCGAATCGCCATGTTCTTCTTGGTCTGGTAGTCGTGTTCGTCCACCGTGACTGAGAACTTGACTTCCTTGATGGTGATGACCTTCTGCTTCTTGCGCGCGGCACGCTCGCTCTTGTCTTTCTCGTAGAGAAACTTGCCGTAGTCCTGGATGCGGCAGACGGGCGGAACGGCGTTGGGCGAGATCTCCACCAGGTCGAGCGAACGCTCGCGGGCCATCTTCAGCGCTTCAAAGGGAGGCATTATTCCAAGCTGCTCACCGTTCTCGTCAATGACGCGGATTTCGCGGGCGCGAATGCGTTCGTTGGTGCGGATGAAGGACTTGGCGGAACGCTTATCGATCGGGGGAATAGGTTACCTCCACGGCGTGCCTCTCAGGCCGCCATGTCTCTAGTTGATTGGATTGCACGCCTCGGCTCAAGGTTGCGTATATAGCGAGAAGTATAGCATTTTGCGGGCCGTGGGCCGATTACTAGCGACAAAAGCCGCGCGGCTCTATATCCCACGAAAAAGAGCAAATGTGCAGACATCGGCCAGAAGTGAGATGCAGATGGCGGCCAAGAGCCTGCGCGGCATCACCTTCTCGCTCAGCACGCGCCAAGCTACGATTGCGACTCCCAACGCTTCTGAAACAAATGCCAGCGCGAGGGATCTAGTGGCGCGAGCACCCAAAATGGCAAGTTCGGTTTCGTTACCACGAACACCATAGGCGTCGCCATACGCGAGGCCGTTTCCGAGGTAGCCCAGCCATGCAGCTGCCGCAACCGCGAGTAGTAAGACCGCTATGCACCATATCGTAACTCTTGGCTGACATCGTGGTATGTGTATACGGCCCTGACCTGTTGCCGGTTCCCGCCGAATTCTGCGTGCAAAAGGCAGCTTGACACGTCTCAGATAGAGTTGTAATTTATAAGATACACGAGGGCCGCGGTGCAGGTTACGCCCAAAGAAGTCCTGATCTACGAAACCGAAGACGGCCGCGCTCCCTTCAGCGAGTGGATGGAGCGGCAGAGCAAGCAGGTTTATGGGGCCGTCATGACCCGATTGGAGCGGGTCGAGATGGGCAATCTGGGCGACCATCGCAGCGTGGGTGAAGGCGTCCTTGAATTGAGGATCGATGCGGGCCCCGGGTATCGGGTGTATTTCGGCAAAGACGGCGAACGGCTGGTGATTCTGCTGATTGCGGGCACAAAGAAGACGCAAAGGCGGGACATTGAAACGGCCAAGCAGTTCTGGAGGGACTACCATGCCTAAGCGGACGCGGCCCTATCGCGAGTGGCAACTGGAGAAGCTGACCGATCCGGAGATCGCCGCGGCCTTTCTCAACGCATCTCTCCAGGAGGCGCCGGAGGTCTTTCTGTCGGCGCTGGGCAAGGTGGCGCAGGCAAATCGCATGTCGAAGGTCGCGAAGGAGTCCGGGCTGCAGCGGGAGACGCTGTACCGGTCCCTCTCTGAAAAAGGGAACCCAACGCTGGATACCCTGACCGGTGTGCTGGCCGCGCTGGACCTGAAGATCGAGATCGTCAGCGCGAAGGAATAGCGCGACCCGGCCGCAATCCCTTATTTCGCCGCGGCCATCTGCTGTTGATATTCCGCGTACGGCCCCTTGAAGTCCTCGATACGGAAGTTCGACGGGCCACCCTCGAAGTGCCAGATGCGCGTGCCAACCTCGTCGATCAGGTCCAGATCGTGGGTCACGAGCAGCACCGTTCCCTCGTACTTCTGCAGCGCCAGGTTGAGCGCGTTGATGGCCTCCAGATCCAGGTGGTTTGAGGGCTCATCCAGCACCAGCACGTTCGGCTTCTGCAGCATCAGTTTGCAGAACAGCATCCGCGCCGCCTCGCCGCCGGAGAGGGCGTCGGTCATCTTCAGGCCTTCTTCGCCCTTGAACAACATCTGCCCCAGAATCCCGCGGATGTCCTCCTTGGTCGCGTCCTCGTCGAACTGGTGCAGCCAGTCGTTCACCGTCATGCCCAGTTCGATGGATGCCTTCAAGTCCTGCGGGAAGTACCCGATCTGCGCCTCGTGGCCCCACTTCACCACCCCCGAGTCGATCGACACATCCGTCTCGTCCACGCCGGGAGCGTTGGCCAGCAACGCCTTCAGCATAGTCGTCTTCCCTTGCCCGTTGCGCCCCATCAGGACGATTTTGTCGCCGCGCAGACAGGAGGCCGAGAAGTTTTCGATCACTGGCAGCGGCGAGCCGTCCTTTTGCTCGTACGCCTTCGACAGCCCCTCGATCTCGAGGATGTGCCGGCCCGACGGCCGCTTCTGCTCGAACCGGATGTACGGCCGCTGGATGTTGGACCGTGCCAACTCCGTCACCGCCAGCCGCTCGACCTCTTTTTTGCGCGAGTTCACCTGGCTCGACCGCGTGCCGGCCGAGAAGCGCGCAATAAAGTCGTTCAACTGCGCAATCTTCTTTTCGCGCTGCTCGTTCTGGCTCTCGATGCGCGAACGGATGGCGGTCTTCTGCTCCACCATGTCGTCGTAGCCGCCGTTGTAGAGGATGATCGTCTCGTAGTCGATGTCCGCAATATGCGTGCACACCGAGTTGAGAAAATGGCGGTCGTGCGAGATCGTAATCAGCGTCCCGTTGTAGCGCACCAGAAAGTCCTGCAGCCACAGGATCGAATCCAGATCGAGATAGTTGGTCGGCTCGTCCAGCAACAGCGCCTGGGGCTCGCCAAACAGCGCCTGCGCCACCAGCACGCGCACCTTCTGGCCGCCCTGCAGCTCGTTCATCTTGCGCTCGTGCAGGTCGTCGGCGATGTCGAGCCCCTGCAGCAGGATCGCCGCGTTCGCTTCGGCCTCGTAACCGTCCTCTTCGCCGACGATGCCCTCCAGTTCGCCCAGGCGGCTGCCGTCCTCGTCCGTCATCTCCGGCTTCTCGTAGATGCGCTCGCGCTCCTCCAGAGCCGCCCAGAGGGGCTTGTTGCCCATAATGACGGTGTCGATCACGCGGTACGCATCGAACGCGTACTGGTCCTGCGAGAGCACGCCGATCTTCTTGGGCCGCACCACATCGCCCTTCTGCGCGTCGATCTCCCCGGTTAACACCTTCATAAACGTGGACTTACCGGCGCCGTTCGGCCCCGTCAAGCCATACCGCCGCCCGCTGGTAAATGTGACCGAGACATCCTCAAACAGGAGCTTGGCTCCGTAGCGCATTGTGACGTTGGAAACTGAAATCATGGTATGCCTTCAAGTTTACAGGTTCTTCGCGAACCCTGAGTGAATCGTCCCGCACAAGCTCCACCCGCCTTCGACTGCTCTGTCTTAATCTGCCGGCAGGGGCGAGCCAGAGGCAGAACAGCCCCGTTCGGCGGCTGGTTGGCCCGCGGAGCGGAGCTGGACGTGATTTCTGCTTTCTTGCGAATAACCTGGTCTATTGCCCGCGCCGAGCGGGACCCGAACGGCTGGCGCCGGGACGGCTGCTATTGAAGCGGCCGTGGCCACCGGGACCACGCCCGCCGGAGTTGCGTCCGGCAGAACTGCCGGAACGGCTGCGGAACCCGCTTCCATTGGACCGGAATGGGGCTGCCGGAGCCTGCGTAGACCCATCCCCCGACTTCCAGGCCCGCGTCTCGAGCGCGAGCAGATCAGTAACCGGCGCGGATAGGTCGAGAGGCTTGTTGCGCTCCTCTTTCTCTAGGTTTTTATCGGCCTCGCTCCAGCCGAACTTTACCTTGAGCTCACGCTCCATTTTGCGGGCATCGGCGCGTTCCTGGGGCATCACAAAGGTGGTCGCGATGCCAGTTGCGCCGGCGCGTCCGGTCCGACCGATGCGGTGGACAAAGTCGTCCGAGCCGTTGGGCAGGTCGTAGTTCACGACGTGCGCGATGTCCTGCACATCGATGCCGCGGGCGGCAACGTCCGTAGCCACCAGGACACGATGTTTGCCGGTGGAAAAGCCCTTCAGTGCGGCCGTCCGCTGCGATTGCGATCGGTCGCCGTGGATGACGTCGACATCGTGCCCCAGCCGCTCCAGCTTCTTCGAGATACGGTCGGCGCCGTGCTTGGTGCGCGAGAAGACCAGAAAGGTGCCGGTCTCTTCGCGCAGCATCTGGTCCAGCAGGCCAAGCTTCTGGTCCGCCATCACCGTGCAGGCGCGCAGCTCAACCTGCTCGCACGGATGCGAGGTCTGGCCGATCTCCACCCGCACCGGATTGCGCACGTAGTCGCGGACCACCTCGCGCACGTTCGCGTCCAGTGTGGCCGAGTAGCACATGGTCTGGCGGCTGCGCGGCAGGGCGCCGACGATCCGCCGGATCGAGGGCAGAAAGCCCATGTCCAGCATGCGGTCCACTTCGTCCAGCACCAGCATTTCAACCGTGCTGATATTGACCGCGCGCCGGCGCAGATAGTCTTCCAACCGCCCCGGCGTCGCCACAACAAGGCGTGGGCCGCGGCTCAGTTGGTCGAGCTGGTTGCCTTCCGAAAGGCCGCCGCAGACCAGCACGGCGTCGTGCTTCGTGGTTGGCATCAGCTTGTAGTAGGCCTCCAGCACCTGCATCGCCAGCTCGCGCGTCGGCAGCAGGATCAGCGCCCGGATGGGACCGCGCTTGCCCTTCACCGAGGGAATGGGGTTGCGATCCATGTGCTCGATCATGGGGAGCAGGAAGCTCAGCGTCTTGCCGGTTCCGGTCGCGGCCGTGGCGAGGATGTCTGCGCCCTCCAGCGCTGGCGGAATCGCCTTCGCCTGAACCGGCGTGGGGATCTGAAACCCGGCGGCGCTGAGACGGCCCTTCAGCACGCTAGAGATGTCGAAGTCGTTGAAGTGGACGTTCTTCAGGAACGGTAGGTGGGTCGTCGGATCGATTTGGATCTCGGACGAATCGACGTGGGTTGTGATGGGTTCGGAGCTTGGTGCGGCGTCCGCGTAAGTTGCGATATTGCCGTAAGATGCGTTGTTCATAGGGATTGCAGTAATAGCCTCAGGCTCAAGAGTTGCGGTAGTCAAAATTTTCCTTATCGATCGATGTAGTTGAAGCGCAAATAGATGCAGCGGTGCCGTTGGCACCTTGAAATATAGTCAGCATGGCTATCGGGTTCGATGAGCTGCTGCTGCACGGCGAGACACGTCCATTTTGACGTGTCTTCCAGCCAGAGCAACCAGCGCGTCTTCTTGCGGGTGTGGGGCCTGTCTTGGGCCCAATTGCACAAGTTCTGCGGTGGAAAGGCAATCGCAGTCTCTGGCCAGAGACTTCGAATCTCCCCGAAGTCCTTGCCTGCAATGCCCGCACTCGTCTCAATCGAGCGCAATCCTAGTGTAACACAGCGCACGGCTGGGCTGTTGGCGAAGGAGGGACATGCGGAAGGGAGTACAAAAATGGAACGGGCCGCACCCGATGGATGCGGCCCGGCTGAATGGATTTGGATGAGCTAGAAGCTCTCCGGCTCGTTGGCCACGTCGAGGTCCTCGTCGTCGTCATCCTCATCGTCGTCGAAGTTGCCAAAGCTCGCAGCGAGCGTTGCCGCCGGCAGCACCGACGTGGGCCCGGGAACCGGGTTGCCCTGCTCGTCGATCTTCATACCCAGCGACAGACCCATCTGCGCCAGGATCTCCTTGATCTCGTTCAGCGACTTGCGGCCGAAGTTCTTGGTCTTCAGCATCTCGGCTTCGGTCTTCTGGATGAGTTCGCCGATGGTGGCGATGTTCGCGTTCTTCAGGCAGTTGTAGCTGCGCACGGAGAGTTCAAGCTCTTCCACCGAGCGGTTGAGGTTTTCGTTGCGCAGCGGTGCGCCGTCGACAGAATCGTGACCCGCCTCAACCTCTTCCTCGAAGTTGATGAAGATGCTCATGTGGTCCTTCAGCAGCTTGGCGGAGAGACCGAGCGCGTCCGCCGGGAAGACGGTGCCGTTGGTCCATATCTCCAGCGTGAGTTTGTCGTAGTCGGTGATCTGACCCAGGCGGGCAGCTTCCACCAGGTAGTTGACCTTGCGGACCGGCGAGTGGACGCTGTCGACCGGGATGAAGCCCAGGCCGAGGTCGGCGTCGAAGTTCTTATCGGCGGAGATGTACCCGCGGCCGCGCTTCAACCGCATCTCCATATCGATTTTGCCGCCTTCGCTGACGGTGCAGATGTAGACGTTCTTGTCCAGGATCTCGACGTCGCCGTCGGCCTCGATCATGCCGGAGGTCACAACCCCGGCCGTATCCGCACGCAGATACATGGCCTTCGGGCCTTCGCCTGCCAGCTTGAAGGGGATCTGCTTCAGGTTCAGGACGATGTCGGTGGCGTCTTCGACGACTCCGCTGATGGACTGGAACTCGTGCAGCACACCCTCGATGCGGACGGCGGTTACGGCTGCGCCTTCGATCGACGAGAGCAGCGTGCGGCGGAGCGCATTGCCGATGGTGGTGCCGAAGCCGCGCTCAAACGGCTGAGCGGAAAATTTTCCGTACTTTTCGGTGAGTGTTTCGGTGTCGACGGCAAGACGCTTGGGTTTCTGAAAGCCTCTCCAGAGCATGGGCGGTTCTCCTTTATCCGTCCTAGCCGCGATGCATTCTGCGGACTGGCGGGTGGTTCGGTTGCGGTTAAGTTGTAGGTGTTACTTTGTCATTCTGAGCGCAGCGAAGAATCTCCGTATTGGCCTTCCCTCGCTGCTGCCCCGAATGCAATCTTTACTTGCTGTACAACTCGACGATGAGCTGCTCGTTCACCGGCAGGTTGACGTCTTCGCGCTTCGGCAACGCAAGCACTTTGCCTGACAAGCCTTCGCGGTTGATGTCGAGCCACTGGACAGAACGCTGGCCGCTGGCGAAGTTCCCCGACTCTTCGAGAACCACGAGTTTCTTGGAACCCTCGCGAATCGCGATCTCGTCGCCGACCTTGCACTGGAACGACGGAATATTGACCTTGCGGCCGTTCACCTGGATGTGTCCGTGGCGAACGATCTGCCGGGCCTGGCGGCGCGACATCGCGAAGCCGAGCCGGTAGCAGACGTTGTCCAGCCGCGTCTCCAACTGCTGCAGCAGCAGCTCGCCGGTGACGCCGGTCTTGTTGGCGGCCTTCTGGTAGTACGCGCGGAACTGGGTCTCCAGCGTGAAGTAGATGCGCTTCGCCTTCTGCTTCTCGCGAAGCTGCAGGCCGTAGCCCACCACCTTCTTCACCTTGCGCGACTGGCCGTGCTGGCCGGGGGGAAAGTTGCGCTTCTCAATCGGGCATTTGTCGGAGAAGCATTTCGCTCCCTTGAGGAAGAGCTTGGTTCCGTCGCGGCGGCAGAGGCGGCAGACGGGTCCTGTATAACGTGCCATTCGTATTACTCCTTTACTTCAGGTGACGATCGGTTTACGCGCGGTGCGCTTCGTCCCGATCCAGTTCAGGGATCAGGAAACAGAGGTCAGGGGAGCGTCGCAGCGACTGTTCCCTATTCCCTGTTCCCTCGTACTTATACTCTGCGCCGCTTCGGCGGACGGCAGCCGTTGTGCGGCATGGGTGTGACGTCGCGGATGCTGCGAACCTCGATCCCAGCCGACGCCAGTGCGCGGATCGCGGACTCGCGGCCGGAGCCGGGGCCTGCGACGCGTACATCGACCGACCGCAGGCCGTGATCGCGGGCTGCGTTGGCTGCACCGACGGCGGCCTGCTGCGCCGCAAACGGGGT
>CAZAXI010000024.1:0-35719 GCA_964489045.1 uncultured Granulicella sp.
ACGCCGAAGTCGCGGGGGTTCTTCGCGTGCATGTTGTAGCGCAGCACGACTCCCGGCTTCGCCTTGTGCACCGCCGCGTGCAGCATTTTGTAGAACGCCGCCACCGAGGCGAAGCGGAATTGCTGCCACTGGCCAAGCTCCGGCTGCGATGTCGGGTCCTTCAGCAAGGCCGCCTGGATTTTCTCCAGATCGACGCCGGAGCCAGGCGCGGCCTTTTTGCAGGCTGCGCAGAAGCATCCGCCGCCACGCGCCGGGCTGCCGCCGACGGCTTCGTCCATCAATACGATCGCCGACTCGACCCAATCCACGTTGTACTTCTCGATCACCTCGGTAAAGGCGTTCACCGCATACTCGCGGACGTCGGGCTGGTTGGGGCACACGGGACGAAGCCAGTCGCGCACATGCGTGATCTCGCCGTGGAGATTGCGATTCGCCAGATCGGCAAACTCTCCCTCAACGCGCTGTTTGTCCACCAGCGAGTGGGAGAACTCGAAGCCCACGCGCAGCCCGCGTTTGCGCGCCGCATCCACGAACACGCGCGTCCAGTCGGTGTCGGTAAGCCACGCGAAGTCGGACGGCCGCGGCTTGATGCGTCCATAGCGTTTCACATCGAAGTGCCAGTTCGTCCGCGCATCCTCGGCCACCCAAAACGGCCGCACCGGATTGTGCGGATAGTTCCCGGAGCCCTCCGGCCTGCGCTCCGGATGCATCTGCCCAATGATGTAGACCGAGTTGACCGCCGCCATCTCCTGCACATTGTCCAGCACCCGCTCCACGCCTTCGTCGTGCAGGTCCCAGGCATACAGGGCTGCTTCCACGTCAAACTGCTTCCACGGCACCGAAGCCGGAATCGCCGCTGCGCTTGCAGTCCCTGCCGCGGAGGCATTCTGTGCGCGCAACCACCTGCCACCACCCAACGCGGCAACTCCAGCCGCCTGTACAAATTTGCGTCTATTCATGCGACTCACGCCAGGCTCCTTGTGCGAAATCAAAACGTGGCCCCGATGATACTGGTTTCTCGGTCGGCCTGGTTACCCGGCTTCGATTCTCCGACGGGCGCTCGATGTGGTCAACGACGAGGGTTTCGATTGGGGCCTTTGCCCCTCTTGAGGTTGAGGCCAAGGCGATGCATTGCGTCCAGCACGGCGGCACAAAAGTCGTGATTCTCCGGGTCGGTGGGTGGGAGAAACTTCACCCTCACCTGGACATGCGCACATATGAGCAACCTTCTGAACCGCCCGAAATGTATGGTCCGCCGTTCTTGTCGAGGAAGAAGTCGGTTTCGGTTGAGCATACACTTAGGCCGAGGGAGTTGGGTTGAAGTCGTCCACAAGTCGTTGGGAATCTCCGGCCTGCTGCGAGAGCTTTACGCGATCGACGTGCCGGCGGCCTGGTAAGTTTTCATTTGGCGAGAACAGGGCCTTTTGCTCATTGAATACACGCGTGAGCGGAGCGGAAGGCGGTCCACACCGGTAGTGAAGTGTGTTTGGTGGGGCCGAGCTCCCGACCAACTCCAGCCGCACCCATAGCCCCAACCTGGGAATAAGCTGAAGTGGGGTGAGGGCGCTTCCAGACTCCCAACCGGATGTCCGGAGCCAATAAATGGGTGGCCTTGGGGAGGCAAGGACTGAGATTGCACAATTCGGGTCACTCCCGACCAGCCCGAAATCCCGCACCTCGCCGCTTAAGAATTCTTAAGCTTCATAACCAACCGATCGTAGTGAAATGCTCTCAACGTCTCATGCTCCCGAGAGATTCGTGTTGCCAATAGAGGCTCTGGCAGGATTACACTCTCGACGTTGCGGATTCTTCTTCGTGCTCGAGAACTACACCCCCCTCCGATGGTTTTGAAAGGTTGCGACATGTCCATGTCCCGGGTTGTCTTCAGTTCCGCGTTTCTCGCCTTCTCGGCTCTCTTCATTTCCGCCGCTCCGGCGCAGATCGCCCCGAAAGTCGCGAAAGTCACCGTCAACCAGCCAGTCACCCTCGCTGATAACGGCGACACGTGGACCATGGACAACGGAATCGTTAAGATGACCCTCCTCAAGCGCAACGGCAATCTCACCTCGCTCGTCTACCACGGCACCGAGGTCCTCACCCGCGGTCAATACTGGGAGCAGACTCCCCAGGGCACCATCGCAGCCACCGTCACCATCGACCCCAAAACCAATGGCGGCGAGCGCGCTGAAGTCTCCGTCAAGGGCGTCTACGCCGGGGACTCTCCCGCACCTCCCGCAGCTCCGGCCGCTCCACTGGCTCCCGGCGCACCGCGTCCTGCCGCCGGCGCACCGCGCGGCAGCCGCGGCCTCGATATCGAAACCCGCTTCACCCTCGAGCGCGGCTCCAGCGGCTTCTACACCTACGCCGAGTACACCCACAAAGCGGGCAACCCCGCCGCGGGCGAAGGCGAGAGCCGCTTCATCCTCGAATCGATGAACCGCACCTTCGACTGGCTCTCCGTCGACCAGGACCGCAACCAACTCATGACCTCCGATGACGACCTCCGCAAAGGTGTCGTCATCCATGCCAAAGAGCAGCGCATCCTCACTTCCGGCGTCTACGCCAACTCGGTCGAACACAAATATAGCTACAACGCCATCATGTACAAGCTTCAGGCCTGGGGCTGGTCCAGCACCAAGGACCACATCGGCGTCTACTTCATCAACCCCTCCAACGAATACATCGGCGGCGGCTCCGAGAAGCTCGACCTCATCGACCACATGAGCGGTACCCTGCTCGACTATTGGACCTCCGGTCACTACGCTGGCGGCGCGGGCAACCACATCCCCGTCGGCGAAGACTGGAAGCATGTCGTCGGCCCCATCTTCGTCTACTTCAACTCGCTCGATAATCCCAAAACCGCAACCCAAGCGGACCTCGACAAGTTCACTGCCTCCTACGGCAGCGGCATGCCCGCCGTTCCCCAGGCCTGGCGGGACAACCAACTCGCCCTCTGGAACGATGCCGTCGAAAAATCGAAAGCCGTCAAGGCCGCCTGGCCCTACGCCTGGGTCCAGGGCATGGACTACCCGCACAAAGACGGCCGCGCCACCGTCACCGGCCAGCTCGTTCTCAACGATCCTCAGGCGGCAAAGAAGACCCTCCCGCATCTCACTGTCGGCCTCGCCCATCCCGACTACCTTGGCCCGGCGAGCGCCTATGGGCAGCGTGGCGGCAACGGCAACATCGTTACCTGGCCGCACGACGGCAACTACTACCAGTTCTGGGCCGATGGCGCGGAGGACGGACACTTCACCATCCCCAACGTCCGCCCCGGCAAGTACACCCTCCACGCCTTCGCCGACGGAGTCCTCGGCGAGTACGCCAAAACCGACATCACCGTCGAAGCCGGCAAGCCTCTCAACCTCGGCAAGCTCGACTGGCAGCCCGTCCGCTACGGCAAGCAGATCTGGGAGATCGGCTACCCCGACCGCACCGCCGACAAGTTCTTCAAGGGCGACGGCGCCAACTACTGGCTGTGGGGCTGGCCGCTGCGCTACGGCGACCTCTTCCCCAACGACATCACCTACACCATCGGCAAGAGCGACTACCACAAGGACTGGTTCTTCCAGGAAGTCCCCCACTCCGACACCGATGCCTGGAAGAATCCCGCCGCCAAGGATCCGCTCAACCAACGCTTCGGCTGGGTCAACATGCCCAGCGGCCAGGACGATATGTGGCGTGCGTGGGGTCACGGTAAAGCCACTACCTGGACCGTGAAATTCAACATGCCCGCGACCACTAAGGGACAGGGCATCCTTCGCATCGCACTCGCCGGAGCCGACGGCGGCAATGGCACCGCACCCAGCGTCGCCGGCAACCTCACCATCGGCGTCAACGGCAAGGACGTCGGTACCCTCCACCCCGTCGCCACCAACGCTCTGCGCTACAACACCAACAAAGGCGTCTGGTACCAGTACGTCCAGAAGTTCGACGCCTCGCTGCTGAAGCCCGGCGAGAACTCCGTCACTTTCACCGTCCCCGCCGGCGATGTCACGACCGGTGTGGTCTGGGACTACGTGCGCCTCGAACTGAATGACGGTAGCAAGCCCTACCCAACCGCACCCGACAGCGGCCGTCCCGACGCCCCCGCCGCCCCGGTCCTAACCACCGCCTCCCGCTGACCTGAAGCCCGAAAGGTTCCAAAACCCTATGCCATCTCGCAAAGTCACTCGCCGCAAGTTCATCGGGAACACCACGTTCATGGCTTTGGGATTACCGGTTGTGCTGGGCCGGGCCTATCCCGCATTCGCCGCTGCCCCCTCGGCGACCGGGCCATACAGTCCTCCCAAATCTCCACGCGCAACGCTGAACTTCAACCATGGATGGATGTTCATCCGTGAAGATGTCTCTGGCGCTGAAGTTCCCTCCTTCGACGATTCCAAGTGGACCGCGGTCGCAACACCCCACAGCTTCAATGATGTCGACTCCTTCCGTAAGCTCATCTCTCATGGCGGCGGCGACATGGGTACATACAAGGGATTCTCCTGGTATCGCAAGCACTTCAAGCTTCCCGCCGCGCTTACCGGCAACCGTGTCTTCCTCGAGTTCGAAGGCATGCGCCAGGCCGGAGACATCTTCCTCAACGGCAAGCAGGTCGGCCTGTATGAGAACGGCGTCACCGCCTATGGCATCGACATTACGGACGCTGTGCATCTCGGTACACAGGGGAATGTGCTTGCGGTCAAAGTGGACAACACCACTACCTACAAGGAACGCGCCTTCTGCATGGCCAACCCAAAGAACGCCGATGGCACCCCCTGCGTGGGAACCAGCTACCAGTGGAGCGGGAACAACTTCAATCCCAACCACGGCGGCATCAACCGCCACGTCTGGCTGCATGTCACGGGCAAGATCCACCAGACCCTGCCGCTCTACTACGGCCTGGAGAGCCAGGGCGTCTACATCCACGCCGGCAACTTCAACATCGCGAAGAAGACCGCCGACGTCACCGTCGATGCCGAGGTCCACAACACCTCCGGCGACCGTGCGACAGTGGGCCTCTCGGCCGTCATCGTCGACCACGACGGAGGCATTTGCGCGCAGTTCGATGGCGATCCGGTCGACATGGTAGACGGCGAAAAAAGCATCATGTCCGCCACCGGTCCCCTCATCAACGCACGCTTCTGGAGCGTCGACGACCCCTACCTCTACGACGTCTACACCATACTGAAAGTGGACGGGAAGGTGGTCGATGTCAATCGCCTGGAGACCGGCTTCCGCAAAGCCGAATTCAAGGGCGGCGCGGGCACAGGCGGCCTTTACATCAACGAGAAGTTCGTCTACCTCAAGGGATTTTCCCAGCGCTCGGCCGATGAATGGGCTGGCGTCGGCGCAGGCTATCCCGACTGGATGCATGACTACACCGCCAGAATGATTCGCGAGTGCCACGGCAACTACATGCGCTGGATGCACATTTCGCCGCAGAAGGTGGATGCGGATTCCTTCGCGCGTTTCGGCATCGTCCAGGTCTGTCCGGCCGGCGACAGCGAGCGCGATGTCACGGGACGCCAATGGGACCAGCGCGTCGAGGTGATGCGTAATTCGATCATCTACTTCCGCAACAACCCCAGCATCTTCTTCTGGGAGGCGGGCAACACCATGGTCGCGCCCAATCAGATGCAACAAATGGTCGATCTGCGCAAGCAATGGGATCCTGACGGTGGCCGCGCCATGGGCGCGCGTGGCGACGCCAACGCCGCGATCAATACGGCTACAACCCCCATTGCGGAGTACTACGGCGTGATGATGGCTCAGGACAAAGGAGTGGAAACGTTGAACGGTCCGAAGGCGATGTTCCGCGCCTACTCGGCCGAACGGCGCGACCGTGCGCCCATCATTGAGTCAGAAGACTACCGCCAGGAGGGCTCCCGCCGCATGTGGGACGACTTCTCGCCACCCTACTTCAAAGCGAAAAAGGGCCCCAACGACAGCTGGATGCAAGGCTCGGAGTATCTCTACACGTCAGAGAGCTTCGCCCTAGACGGCATCAAGCAGTACTGGGCGTACTGGAGCAACCGCATCTCCAATACTGACCCCGCGCACTCCCGCTGGTCCGCCTACTGCTCGATCTACTTTACGGACGAGGACGCCGACGGTCGCCAGGACTCCACCGAAGTGTGCCGCGTCAGCGGCAAGGTGGATGCCATGCGACTGCCCAAGGAACTCTACTTTGCCCACCGAGTCATCCAGAACGAGCAGCCCGACCTGCATATCCTCGGCCACTGGACCTATCCGACCACCCAGCCCGACGGGACGAAGACCGTGAAGACCGTCTACATCATCGCCAACACAGAGTCGGTCGAGCTCTTCGTCAACGGCCAGTCCGCTGGCGTAAACTCCAAGCCCGACACCGGCTGGGTCTTCGCCTTCCCTAACATTGAGTTTGCCCCCGGCAGCATCAAGGCTGTCGGCAAGAATGCTGACAAGATCGTCGCCCAGCAGGTGCTGAACACGGCAGGCCCAGCGGTAGCCATCAAGCTGACTCCTATTCTGGGACCACGCGGCCTGCAGGCCGATGGCGAGGACATTGGGCTCATCGACTTCGAGGTCGTCGACGCCAAGGGCCAGCGTTGCCCCACCGACGATGCACGCGTCGATTTCGCTTGCGCCGGCCCCGGCATATGGCGCGGAGGCTACAACAGCGGCAAACTCGATTCGACCAACAACCTCTACCTCAACACCGAGTGCGGCATCAATCGCGTCGCGGTACGCTCGACCCTGACGGCTGGGACGATCACGGTCACAGCCAAGCGGGATGGTTTGAATTCCGCGCAGATACAGATTGCGTCGAAGCCGGTGGTTGTAACTGACGGCATTGCTACCTTCTGGCCCCAGCAATTGCAGGGACCCGCAGAGAAGTAGGCCGGAGCTCAACTTCCCCGGGGCGAGGAAACTACGCTGCGAAGGTCCGGCGGATATTGTCGAGGAAGGCGACGATCTTCGCTTGAGGATCGCCGGAGTCCAGGGCCTCAAAGGGAAGATAACCGCGGTAGCCGGACTGGTCGATGATGGCCTTGATCTTTGTCAGGTCAGTTGGTTCGCTCTTTCCGTTGCGACCTACCTCCTCCTTGATCTGCCACGAGGCGGCGTAGGGCACGAGCTTTTGGATCTCGGCGTATGGGTCGCCGGAACGGAGGCTGCCGATATCGAGGATGCAGGCGAACCAGTCCGAACCGACGGCGTCGATGAGCTGAATGGTTTCCGCGGCGGTTTTGAGAAAGTCGTTGTGCTGCTGCACGCCAACAACCACGCCATGCTCTTTGCCGAATGCCGCGCATTCCTGCAGGTCGGCTGCCATCCATGCGAGCACTTGCTCAAAGGTGTAGCCGTTGGGACGCGCGCCACCGGAGAAGACGCGAATGACAGGGGCGCCAAGTTTGCTGGCGACGACGATCCAGTCCTTGATGAGCTGAATATCCTTCTTGCGCGCGGCCGGGTCGGCCACGGCGAAGTCGTTGTGGACGCCGGTGCCGCTGATAGCAACCCCGTTTACAAACGCGACGCGCTTCAGGTTGTAGATGTACTCATCGGTGGGCGCGTTGGGATAACCAGGGAAGTAGTATCCAGTGGCATCGAGTGCATCCACGCCCTGCTTCGCGCAGAAATGAACGGTGTCCGCGAGGCTCATGGAGCCGTCGCGAAGCTGTTTGTTAAAGGAGTAGGCGTTAAGGCCGAGTTTGAGTTTGACGCCGGCTTCGCGCTCGATGGTCTCCGACTTGGCAAAGGCCGAGGCGGAAATGGACGCCATGGCTGCGATTGTGGCCGAACCGGCGAGGAATCTGCGGCGATCGAGAGTGATCATGGGTGGCCTTGTCTTTCGCTCTCTACGGTAGTCATCGGTATGGATTGGGTCAACGGCAAACGAAGGGGTGCTCTTTCGGAGGGAGGAGCAAACCGAAGAGAATGGCAGGCGCGAGTACACATCCTGCGCCTGCCTTATCGGCGAGACTTTGTTGCTGGCCTCCCAAAGTACTACAAGGTCTTTCTGTCTTGCCGGATTATTGGCCAGGGTGGGGCGCGCCTTCCAACTGCAGGCTGACCTTGTCCAGATTGATTGCTTCCAGCGTTGTGACTCCGGCATTCGTATTGAGATCGACTCCCGGGTTGTTCTTCTGCTCGACGACCTTTGCCGCAAAGGTAATCACGGTCTTTCCGGCCTGCGTCAGAGTGACCTGAACGTCTGATCCGGTGCCGGTGAATGCCAGCTTGTAGGTGCCTGCGGCGAGTTGCGTCGATCCGACCTGCACGTTCTCCGGAATGATCACGGTCTGGGGCTTGTTACCTGCGCCAAACGCGGGGGCGACGAACAGAACCAGCATGGATGCAAAGGCAGCGAGACGATTCATTTATCTCTCCTCAAAATGGCCTCGGGGGATTTTGTGTCAGGGAGCGGGGCCATAAGGATATTAGAAATGGGGGGGTTGGGATTGAAGCTTAAGAATTCTTAAGTGGGGGCTGAGGATTCGGTAAACGGCTCGGGCGCGGGTATTAAATGGTTCGGCCGAGCCGACGTTAGTGCGGGGTGGGGGCGGAGCGGATGGGGAGGGTGATTTGCACGCGCAGGCCAGGGGATGCGTTTTCGGCGGTGATAGCGCCGTGATGTAGTTGCACGGCCTGTTTAGCGATGGATAGGCCGAGGCCGGAACCTCCACCATTAGCGTCGCGAGCTTCTTCGACACGGAAGAAGGGATCGAAGATTTGAGTGAGCGCTTGCTCGGGAACGCCCGGGCCGTAGTCGCGGATCGTGATGGTGGCGGTGTGGGTGCTCTCTGAAACGGAGACGTCGATGGTGGAGAACTGCGGGGAGTAGCGGATACCGTTGCGGAGGACGTTCTCGACGGCGCGGCGGAGAAGTTCGCGATTGCCTTCAACCTCGCCGGTGAGGCGGCCGGTAACGGCGATGCGGCAGCCGTGACTCTCGGCTTCGAGGGCGCAGTCACGGATGACCTCTTCCATAATTTCGGCGGCGCGGACGTTGCCGGTTTCGGGAATGATGGGGCGGGACTCAATGAAGTTGATTTCGACGATGTCGGCGACGAGGGTGGTGAGGCGGTCGACATCGCGCTCGATGCGGTCGAGGGAGGACTTGGTGTCGGGCGAGGTACGGGCGAGTTTGATGGCGAACTTGAGGCGAGCAAGCGGGGAACGGAGTTCGTGGGAGATGTCGCCGAGGAGGCGGCGCTCGCTGACGATGAGTTGTTGCAGGCGGTCGGCCATTTGATTGAAGGAGCGGCCGAGTTGCCCAATCTCATCCGGGCGCGTGCTGTGAACGCGAACGGAGAGATTGCCCTGACCGAATTGGGCTATGGAGGAAGCGATTCTGCGGACGGGGGAGACGACACCGACGGAGGCGATCCAGCAGAGAGCTCCGGTGGCGCCGATGACGAGGAGGTAGTAGGGGAGATAGGTCCAGGTGGGCGGGGTTTCGGGGATGCCGACGGCTACAATCCAGTACTGGCGGTCGGAGGAGCGATGCGCGCGGATGTAGTGGCCGTTGGCGCGGGTGCGCCATTTGGAGCGTGGAGGCGGAGGCAGCATGTAGGCGCGGTTTTCGCCGGAGAGGACGTCGACGCCGCGGGAGTCGAGCAGGTAGTGGGAGGCACCTCGAAAGACGTGATTGAGCCTGGTGAGATAGTCCTGTAGCGCCTGCGGGCCGCCACTGGAAAGGGCGGCGCGAGCGCTTTCGAGCTCGAGCTCGTCGATGCGATCGATGGCGGGATCGACGGTCTTCTGCACCACACGCGTGTTGATGGAGTGGAAGATAACGAAGGAGATGGACAGCGTGGTGATCATGGCCAGCGCGGCGCCGTAGTAGAGCGACTTCATGGGCCACAACCTAATTCGCGCCGGTAAAGACATACCCAACTCCCCTCACTGCACGGATGAGCTTGCGGCCGTGTTCGAGCTTCGTGCGCAGATGACTGACGTGGACATCGAGAAAACGATCGTAGGGTGTGGCTTCGCGCTCGAAGAGGGCCATGGTGATCTCTTCGCGGGAGACGACGCGGCCGGCGGAGCGCATGAGCATTTCGAGGAGATCGAACTCGAGCGGTGTGAGCTCGACGGGCGAGCCGGCAACCCAAGCCCCTCGGGTGGCGGGGTTGAGCTGGATGTCGCCGATTGCAACCATTTCGGTTGTTTTCCAGTTGGTAGTGTCGGTGCGGCGGAGGACGGCGCGGATGCGGGCGAGCAGCTCGTCGGGATCGAAGGGCTTGGGGAGATAGTCGTCGGCGCCGGCGTTGAGGCCAGTGATACGGTCGTGCTGCTGCACACGCGCGGTCAACATGATGACGGGAATATCCTTTCGCCGGCGCAACTGCTGTAGCAGGGTGAAGCCGTCAAAGACGGGCAGCATGACGTCGAGAATCGCGAGATCGTAGGCGCCGTTGAGCGCTCGATCGAGGCCGTCGCGGCCGTTGTGAGCGCAGTCCAGATGGTGGCCGTCTTCGGCGAAGAATTCCTTCATCATGCCGCACAGTTCTATGTCGTCGTCGACCAGCAAAAGGGACAGTTGTTTCTGCTTCTCCGCAGGCTCCATCTGTACGTGCCTCAGGATCTTATCGTCCTAAGTCTCGCACAGATGAAGTTGCGGGGAGTGGGTGAGTTTGGGAGACGTCCAAACTCACGCGCTGCCAAACGGCGGTGGTTACTACGGCTTTTTGTACTTGGGCGGGTACTTACCGATCAGCAGAGTGACGGCGTGATCGATGGTGCGATCGTTCTTGTCCTCGCTCTTGGCCACGGGCTCGGTAACGGCTCCGCGCCAAAGGAGCTGGTGGGTCTTGGTGTCGTACATGTCAATGATGAGCGTGTCGAGGGGGACGTCTTCGATGGCGGTCCCTGAATCCAGAAACCCGGTGGCTCCCGGTACGTGTTGCCAGTTGAAGCCGCTGAGAGAACTGTAGAAGTTGATGAACTCCGCCTTGTCCTGGATCGCCTCGACGGCGGTGATGGTGACGTCGCCGCCGCTGGGGACCTCGGTCATGTAGCGGCCTTCCATGTCGCGCTTGAGGGCGATGTTGATGCGGTCCTCGACGCTGGGGTCGGTGGCATGCAGTTTTTGCCACGTAAACGTCTTGAACTTCAGGAAATTGACGCTGTGGTCGTAGTCGATGGTGACCGTCTGCGCCAACAGGGGCGTCGCTGCCATGGCCGTGGCAAAGAGTGCGGTGGCGATTGTTCTTGCGATAAATCTCATAATCTATTCCTCCTCAATTTGCCTCGCGTGCTTTCTCGGGAGCATGAGGCGTTGAGAGGATTTCACTACGGCCGGTTGGTTTTGAAGCTTAAGAATCCTTAAGCGACGGGGTTTGAGGCTGGTTAGTGGCTTTTTACTCCCCGAAAGACAATGAGCACTCGCTGGGTTGCTTCTCCGCATATTCCTCGGAGAGCCCCTACAGTCTCGGGCCCAGAATTCAAAGCTGACTCTCCTCTTAAGAATTCTTAAGGTTCAAATCAAATCCACCGTAGTGTAATTCCCTCAATTCCCCGCGCTGCAGAAATCGTGGCAGGCGCAGAAGAAGAAGCACGGCACCCGAGCGACGGGGGCGACCACGAGAACTGATCTGCTGAGAAAACCGCGCGCCGATACTCTCTGCCACGCCCACTCGTTTGCCAGCCACTCTCCGATCGGAATAAACTTGCCCGCCATGAAGCCGCCCGCCCTACTGCCCCTCCTCGCTCTCGCGCTCGCCACGTGCACCGTCGCCCAAACTCCCAGTCAGACCGACACCCTGCCTGGCACGCAACCCTCCGGTCAGGCTCCTACACAGCCTCGCGCCCGGCGCCCTCCCCCTCCAACCGCCGAGCCGGCGCCGTTGCCCCCGCCACCGCCGCCGGCTGTCGGCACAAAGTTTGTCACGCCCGCGACCGCGCGGACGACTTACAACTTCAACGCGAACTGGAGGTTCACGAAGGGCGACCTCGTGGGGGCGCAGGAGGTGGCTTTTGACGATTCGAAGTGGGAGACCGTCAGCACTCCGCACACCATGAACGACGTCGACTCTTTCCGCGTCATCATCGACCACAGCGGAG
The DNA here is from genome assembly GCA_964489045.1 of uncultured Granulicella sp. Lineage (GTDB taxonomy): Bacteria > Acidobacteriota > Terriglobia > Terriglobales > Acidobacteriaceae > Edaphobacter. The sequence continues at coordinate 12,037 of CAZAXI010000024.1, forward strand.
GCGATCGCGGAACCTACAAGGGGATCAGTTGGTATCGGAAGCATTTCAAGCTGCCAACCGAGGCCGCAGGCTCAAAGGTGTTTATTGAGTTCGAAGGGATGCGACAGGCGGGCGAGGTTTATTTGAACGGCAGACCCTATGGGCTGTATGAGAACGGAGTCACCGCGTATGGCATTGATCTCACGTCCGGTCTCCACTTCGGCGACCAGGAGAATGTTCTGGCCGTGCGGGTGGACAATACCACGACGTATCACGAGCGGGCGACGGACGTTCCTTATCGGTGGAATGCGAACGACTTCAACCCCGACTTTGGCGGCATCAATCGGCGGGTCTGGCTGCATGTAACGGGGAAGATCTATCAAACGCTGCCTCTCTACTACGGGCTGGGAACGACCGGAACCTACATTTACTGCACCAACTACAACGCCGCGGGGAAGAGCTGCGATGTAACGGTGGAGTCGCAGGTGCATAACGCGATCGCCGACCGCAGGTCTCCTAGCTCGCAGGTGACGCTCTCGGCGGTAGTGGTGGATCGGGGCGGCGTGGTGCGGGCATCGATGCAAGGCACCAATACGGATGTGCTGCAAGGCGCGAAGACAGTGCTTACGGCGACGGGGCCGCTGACCGGCGCGAAGTTCTGGAGTCCGGACGAGCCGAACCTGTACGACGTGTACTCGATGCTGACGGTGGATGGGAAGGTGGTGGACGTCGTGAAGACCACCACCGGCTTTCGCAAGACTGAGTTCAAGGGCGGCGTTGGCACCGGCGGCGTCTACATCAACGACAGGTTCGTCTACCTGAAAGGATTCTCCGAGCGCTCCGCCGACGAATGGGCCGGCGTCGGCGTCGGCTACCCGGAGTGGATGCACGACTTTACCGCGCAGATGATCCGCGACGACCACGCCAACTACATGCGCTGGATGCACGTCACTCCACAGAAGGAAGACGTCGAATCCTACGACCGCATGGGCATCGTCGAGGTCGCCCCCGCCGCCGACAAGGAAGAAGACGGCATGGGTCGCCAGTGGGACCAGCGCGCCGAGGTCATGCGCGACTCAATCATCTACCTGCGCAACAACCCCAGCATCCTCTTCTGGGAGGCTGGCAACACAGGAGTCACTGGGCCGCAGATGGAACAGATGGTCGCGCTCCGAAAAGAGCTTGACCCGCACGGTGGCCGGGTGATGGGCTGCCGCTCCCTGCGCGAACCCGGAGCAGTCGCCGTATCCGAGTGGTGGGGCACCATGCTCGGCGGACCCTACAACGATGACATTCGCAACCGCGAGCCCATCATTGAAACCGAAGACTTCCGCGACGAAGGCGCGCGCCGCTTCTGGGACAACTACTCGCCGCCCTACTACGGCTTCAAAAAAGGCCCCACCGACACCTGGAACTACAACTCGGAGACCTTCGCTCTGGCGCAGATCAAGCGCTACTGGATGTTCTACTCCAACCGCATCTCCAACACCGACCCCGACCACTCCAAGTTCGCCGCCTACTCCTCCATCTACTTCACCGACGAGAACGCCGACGGCCGCCAGGACACCAGCGAAGTCGCCCGCGTCAGCGGTAAGGTGGACGCTGTGCGCCTGCCCAAGGAGGTCTACTTCGTCGAGCGCGTCATGCAGAACGAGAAACCCGACATCCACATCATCGGCCATTGGTCGTACCCGCTGACCCAGCCCGACGGCTCCAAGACCGTCAAAACCATTAACGTCGTGGCCAACAACGTCGACGCCGTCGAGCTCTTCGTCAACGGCGTCTCCAAGGGGAAGCTTACCCAGCCGGAGAACGGCTACCTCTACGCCTTCCCCGCCATCGCGTTCACCCCCGGCACCATCAAGGCCGTCGGCTATTCGGGCAAAGCGGTGGTCGCTACCCATGAACTCCGCACCGCGGGCCCGCCCGCCGTTATCAAACTCACCCTGCACACCGCACCCGGTGGCATGCGCGCCGACGGCGACGACATTGCTCTCATAGACTTTGAAGTCGTTGACGCCAAGGGCGAGCGCTGCCCCACCGACGACGCACGCGTCGATTTCACTATGGACGCCGCCAGCACCGCCGGTCCCAGCCCTGCCATCTGGCGCGGCGGTTACAACTCCGGAAAGACCAACACAACCAATAACCTCTATCTCAACACCGAGGACGGCATCAACCGTGTCGCCATTCGTTCAACGCTCACGCCCGGCACCATTAAGGTCACCGCCACGCGCGACGGCCTCAAACCCGCCACCGTCACTTTCACCTCCAGCCCCGTCGCCATCACCGACGGTCTTTCGCATGAAGTCCAGGTAACTCTCTCGCCGTTCGCGACGAAGTAGCTCGCGGATCCAGTCTAGCCAACCGGTTGCGTCTTTCGTCCAGGCGCCGCCGTCTGAAGGAGAAGTTTCTATGCGCCCGAACCCAGTCGCTGCACTCGCTCTTGTCCTGCTGCCTCTCGCCTGCATCGCGCAGACCAAACCCGGCGATCCCATGCCCCCGCGCAGTTGGGTCGATAAAGACACCGGCCATCGCGTCTGGCGTCTCTCGGACGAGCCCAACTCCGGCGGCTTCTACTTCAACATCAACGCCTACACCCCCGACTCGAAGCAGATGATCTACACCGCGCCGGACGGCATCCATGTACTCGACATGGCGACGCGCCAGACCAAGCTGCTCGTGGCCAACCCGCCGCGCGACCCCAACGCTCCACCCGCAGGTCCCGGTGGCGGAGGCGTCCATGCTATCGTCGCCGGACACAAGACCAATAGCGTCTTCTTCACCAAGACCGATCCCGCCACTGGCGCCAACGCCGTCTACAAGGCAGACACCAACACCGGCGCGGTGCGCAAGCTGGTGAACCTGCCCCCGCACGTCAGCATCTCCAGCGTCAACGCGGATGAGACCCTGGGTGCGGGCACGTACAACGAAGCAGACTGCCCGGGCGGCGATCCCAACGCACCGAATGCATTTCTTTCGGCGGCGGCGGGCACGCGGCGCGGAGCGGGCGCGGGTGCTCCGGCCGGGGCAGGTGCTCCAGCGGCTGCCGCCGGAAACCCCGACAACCGCGTCGCCAGTGCCGCCCAGGGCCCGCACTATCAGCCACCCAACAAGGGACAGATGATGGAGCAGCACCTCGCCGCTCACATCCCCGTTGTGCTGTTCACCCTCCGTCTGGAGCCCGGCCCCAACGGCGAAAAGCCCGGCACCATCAAGATGCTGCTGCACTCCACCGACTGGGTCAACCACCTGCTCTTCTCGCCCACCGATCCGCAACTCCTGATGTACTGCCACGAGGGACCCTGGCAGAAGGTCGACCGCATCTGGATGATCCACACCGATGCCACCCACAACACCCTCATCCACAAGCGCACCATGCTGATGGAGATCGCCGGCCACGAGTTCTGGGGCCTCGACGGCGAGACTATCTGGTACGACTGGCAGTATCCCAAGGGCGAGGACTTCTTTCTCGCCGGCTACAACCTCAAGACCGGACAGCGCACCGCCTATCACATGCAGCGCGATGAGTGGTCGATTCACTTCAACCTCACCAAGGACCTCGACATGTTTACCGGCGATGGCGGCGATCCCGGCCAGGTCGCCCGCGCCAAGGATGGCGAGTGGATTGAGCTCTTCCGCCCGCAATTAATCCGAGGCGATGCGGACGCGATCAACTCGCCCGACTTCTGGCAGGCGGGCGCCTTCCACTCCGAGCGCCTCGTCAACATGTCCCACCACTACTATCGCGAGGAACCCAACGTCCGCTTCTCGCCGGACAAGTCGCTGGTCATCTTCACCAGCAACATGTTCGGTCCCAGCTACGTCTTCGGCGCGGAGACCGCGAAGGCTGTCAACCCGCCGCCCGCAGACGTTATGTCCACACCCGACCTCGCCCGCAAGTTCAACCCCACCGAACCTCCCAACAGCAAAGGCCCTATCGTTCCAGCAGCCAGTCCCGCACAGCCGGCCCCAGCGCAATAGTTGCCCCCCGAGGGTTGTTTGAAAGGGTTGCGTTTATGTCCAATTCACGTGTCCTCGTTAGCTCCGCGTTTCTCGCCCTGTCAGTTGTGCTGCCATCTCGCGGTGTCGCTCAAGCGGCCGCTGCGGCACCGAAGGTCGCCAGGGTCACCGTCAACCAGCCAGTCACCCTAACCGACAACGGCGACTCGTGGACCATGGAAAACGGCATTGTTAAGATGACCATCCCCAAGCGCAACGGCAACCTGTCCTCGCTGGTCTATCACGGCATCGAGATCCTCACTCGCGGCCAATACTGGGAGCAGGTTCCCTCCGGCATCATCACGGCCAAGGTGACCATCGATCCGGCGACCAATGGCGGCGAGCGCGCTGAGGTATCCGTCAAGGGGGTGTACAACGGCGACAACACCCCAACTCCCGGCGGCGCCGCGCGTTCCGGTAGTGCCGCCCGTCCCGGTGGCCCCGGCGGCGCAGTCGGTCCCGGTGGCCCCGCCGGCCCGCGCTCCGCAGCCGGCGCACCTCGCGGCAGCGTAGGCCTGGACATCGAGACCCGCTTCACTCTGGAGCGTGGCGTCAGCGGGTTCTACACCTACACCGAGTACACCCATCACGCATCCTATCCTCGCGCCGGCGAGGGCGAAAGCAGGTTCATCCTCGAAGACATAAACCCCACCTTCGACTGGCTCTCCGTCGATAAAGACCGCAACCAACTCATGAGCCACGCGCCCGAAGATCACGAGATTCACGCCAAGGAACAGAGCATCTACACGACCGGAATCTATAAGAACTCAGTTGAGCACAAATACAGCTACAACGCCCCAATGTACAAACTCCAGGCCTGGGGTTGGTCCAGCACCAAAGACCACATCGGCGTCTACTTCATGAATCCATCGACCGAGTACATCGTCGGCGGCCCGGAGAGGCTGGATCTGATCGACCATATGACCGCTCCCGGAGCAGAGTCCTATCGTGGAATCATCCTCGACTACTGGACCTCCGGGCACTACGCCGGGGGCGCAAGCAACAGCATCCCCGCCGGCGAGGAGTGGAAGCACGTCGTCGGCCCCATCTTCATCTACTTCAACGCGATCGCCAATCCGAAAGACCCGTCCCAGGATGACCTCGACAAGCTGACAGCCACCTCCGGCAGCGGGATGCCGGCCGTGCCCGCCGTCTGGCACGACAATCAACTCGCTCTGTGGGAGGACGCGGTCGCCAAATCGAAAGAGGTAAAGGCTGCATGGCCCTATGCATGGGTCGAGGGTATGGATTACCCGCACAAGGATGGTCGCGGCAAGGTCACTGGACAAATCGTCCTCGACGATCCGCAGGCTACCTCGAAGAGTCTACCCAACCTGAACGTCGGTCTCAGCTACGCGAACTACTTGGGCAATGCCAGCCCGCGCGCGGGTAACGGCAACATCGTCACCTGGCCGCATGACGGCGAGCATTATCAGTTCTGGACCGAAGGCACCGCGGACGGCAAATTCACTATCGCAAACGTGCGTCCCGGCACCTACACTCTGCGCGCCTTTGCCAACGGAGTGCTCGGAGAATACGACCGCACCGCGCAGGTCACCGTGGAAGCAGGCAAGATAGTGGACCTGGGTAAACTCGACTGGCAGCCGGTTCGCTATGGCAAACAGATATGGGAGATCGGCTACCCCGACCGCACCGCCGACAAATTCTTCAAGGGCGACGCCGACAACTACTGGTTGTGGGGGTGGGGCCTGCGCTATAGCGGTCTCTTCCCCAACGACATCACCTACACCATCGGCAAGAGCGACTACCACAAGGATTGGTTCTTCCAGGAAGTGCCGCACTCCACCACCACCGCCTGGCTCAACCCCGCCGCCAAGGATCCCTACAACCAACGCTTTGGCTGGGTGGCCACCCCAACCGATAATAAGGACCCATGGCCGCAGTGGGGCCAGGGCCGGGCCACCACCTGGACCGTGAAATTCACCATGCCCAAGGCCACGAAGGGAGCGGCTGTATTGCGCATCGCGCTGGCCGGTGCCGACGGAGGCAATGGCAACGAACCAAGCGTCGCTGGCAGCCTTGCCATCGGTGTTAATGGACAAGCCGTCGGCAGCATCCACCCCGTCGCCACCAATGCTCTCCGTTACAACACCAATAAGGGCGTCTGGAATCAGTACATCCAGAAGTTCGACGCCTCGTTGCTGAAGCCCGGTGAGAATCAGATGACGTTCACGGTTCCCGCGGGAGACGTCACCACCGGTGTTGTCTGGGATTACCTGCGGCTCGAACTGAACGACGGCAGCAAGGTGTACCCGGTTCCGCCCGACAGTCAAAGGCCGGACCAGCCGACTCTGCGATAGGTTGTCCATCCTTATACGATGATCGCCACTGAAGCAAGCGAAGGGACATGATGCGTAGATTGCACTTGGCTGCAGTAACAGGCATGGCATCAATGGCGGCGGTCACAATGGCCTGCGCCCAGACCGCGGTGGCCGCTCCAGCGTGGCAGGACGTTTCAAGCTGGGAGAGTCTGCACCCGGTGGAGACGCACAACATCGTGTACGCGAACATGCCGGTGATCAAGAATCCCAGCGTATTGAATCCAAGCAGACCGGGCGGCGCGGTTCTACCCACTCCCAACGTTGGAGGGACGGTGGACCTGCATTTGGATGTATTCCAGATGCCGACAGCAAAACCGGCTCCGGTAGTGGTGCATCTGCACGGAGGCGGATGGACTGCGCCTGCAGGTCAGTCGCATTCGCCCGGGCCGTTCACGGCACTGTTGGCTGCGGGGATCAGCGTGGTGTCGGTGCAGTACCGGTCTTGCCTTGAAGCGCCCGCGCCTGCCGCGCTGGAGGATGTGCACTGTGCTTTGTCGTGGGTGAAGGCGAACGCCGCGAAGTACAACTTTGACGTGAACCGCGTCATTCTCTACGGCGTCTCCGCGGGTGGGGAGATGGCACTGATGGCGGCCTATGCGCCGGATACGTTCGATCCGCCGGGATGTACCGACCAGCCCAAGGTTGCGGCGGTATTGGACTACTACGGGCCCCCAGACCTGGCCGAGGCGCTGCTTCACGAGCCGGGCAGTGGAGACTTTGTTCGCCAGTGGCTAGGGCTGTCCGTGTCCCTGCCGCCCGATCCCGCCGCCGCCAACGGAACGCCGGCGCCAGCTCGGTGGCCGGAACCGAGCGCCGCCGAGTTGGACCTGGCGAAGCAGTTGTCGCCGATGAATTACATTCGGCCCGGTCTGCCTCCAACGTACATAGTGAACGGGGATCGAGACCCCAGAGTGAATCCGGCGCAGGACTCGAAGTTGAAGTCGGCGCTGGACGCGGCAGGGGTTCCGGCTGGGCACGACATTATTCCAGGCGCCGGGCATGGAAACTTTCCCAAGCCTGAGGCGAACAAGGCGTGGTTGTTATGTCTGCAGTTCCTTGAGGCTCAGGGGATTCTGCAGTAGAGCTGGAATTGGTTGCAATGGAAATGCGAGGTGATGGATGCGTAGACGATATGCAACGGCGGCTCTGGGTGCAATCTTAATGGTGGCCGCGACAGAATATGCTCAGCAGCCGGTTGCGGCTGCGCCAGAAGTCGGAGGTCCTGCCTACCTCGACCCTGCCAACTGGGGCAGCGTCCATCCTACCGAGACCGACAACATCGTCTACGCCACCGTCCCTCACATCCCCAACCCCAGTGCCGAGGCCTCGCCCAATCCCGGCACGCCCAATAGCATCCGCACGCCAGTCCCCAACACCGGCCCCACCGGCACCATGGACCTCCACGTCGACGTTTATCAGGTTCCCTCATCGAAACCCACGCCCGTTGTGATTCAACTCCACGGCGGCGGCTGGATTCGCGGTGACCGTCCCAGTTCATCCCGTTCCTTCAACCCCTTCTTCGCCGCCGGCATCAGCGTCGTTGCCGTGCAGTACCGCAACGCGGTCGACGCGCCCGCGCCCGCCGCCATCCAGGACGTCCGCTGCGCCATGGCCTGGGTGGGGACACCTCAAGAAACGGAAATTTATGTACGCTAAGCACCGGTCTGCTGCACCGTGGGGCCAGTGACGGCTGCCTTTTTATTGACCAATCCCTCGAAAGCCAAATTTTCCGTTCCGCTAGCTCAAACCTCTAAGCCGCAACCCGGCGACGCCCAGCCTTCGGAGCGGCCTGAAGCGCAGGGAGGTTTGAGGTCCTCGGCCGCGTCATCCTAACCCTTATATCAATCCCGATCCCGGCCGCCGCTAGCATCGCAACCAGAGTATCGATTGAGAACATCCCAATCTTGCCACGCATCAGATCGGAGATGCGCGGCTGCGAGACCGCAAAGAGTTTAGCCGCTTCGGTCTGGCTGAGACCCTTGGCCTTGACGTACTCACTGATCGCCATCATCAGCGCGGATCTGTGCTTCATATTCGCTGCCTGGGCGGGATCGTCTTCGATCGCATCCCACACGCTCTTGAATGCTTTATCGCTCATCGCTTTTGCTCCTTTACAAGTTCCGCATAGCGCTTGCTTGCCAAGTCGAGATCGCTCTTCGCGGTCCGCTGCGTCTTCTTCTGAAAGCAGTGCAGCACGTAAACTGCATCTTCGAACTTCGCGACATACATCACGCGAAAGATACCCGCTTCATCTTTGACGCGAATCTCCTGAACTCCGGATCCCACGACAGACATCGGCTTACAATCTTCCGGCTCCAGTCCATTTTGCACACGATCAAGCTGGTATCCGGCATCTCCACGTGCTTCCTTTGGGAAGGCGCGCAGGTCATCCCGGGAGCTTCCCCTAAATTTGAGTTCCTTGACCGCGGCTTTCTTCGGCACGTTCGCCATGAGTAAATATTATATAAGTATCTATATAATATCAAGCCCCTGGATCGAAAAGGGTTTCCTGCATGCCGTCCCGAAAAGGTTCAATCCAGAATCAAGGGTGATAACGAAACCCCGTGATGTCATACGGCAGGCTTGAGGATGGCGCGGTAGAGGGTAGATCGTGCGATGTGGAAGCGTGCCGCGATCTCCGACACCGGTATATCGGCTGATTTGAGCAAAGCGCGGATGGTCTTGATCTCTTTGGCGGAGAGCTTCGACGGACGGCCTCCGGTACGGCCACGGGCGCGAGCGGCTTTAAGGCCTGCAACGGTCCTTTCGCGGATCAAGTTGCGCTCGAACTCGGCCAAAGCGGCGAAGACGTGGAAGACGAGCCGGCCTGCTGGAGAGACCGTCTCAATCCTTTCAGTCAGTGATTCGAAGTTGATTTTGCACTGTTCGAGTTCTGCGATGAGGCCGACAAGATCGGCCAGGTTGCGTCCGAGCCGGTCGAGCCTCCAAACAACGAGAGTGTCGCCCTCGCGCAAGCTTTTGAGACAGCCTTCCAGTTGCGGCCTGCCGGTGTTCTTTCCGCTGGCGTGTTCTTCGTACACCTGGCGGCATTTGGCGTGCTTGAGGGCGTCCTTCTGCAGGTCCAGAGTTTGGTCGTCGGTGGAGACGCGGGCGTAGCCGATACGCATGTCTCGAATCCTATCAAGACACCAGGTATTTGAGACATAGATTTTGGGATGGGTTGTGAGACACTTCTGGGGCAGTGAAACGATGGAAATCTAGGCTTTTTGAATTGTCCTGAAAACCTCCGTATTCGCTACACTCCTCGACAATGCCTCGCCGTGAGCTGCTGACCTCTTCCGAACGCCTTGAACTGTTCGCCTTCCCCACTGATGAGGGAGAGCTGATTCGGCTGTACACGTTGACGAAAGCTGATCTGGCCTTTGTCCGGCAGCATCGCGGGGATCACAATCGGCTTGGCATTGCTGTGCTGATGAGCTATCTCCGTTTTCCGGGAAGAGTGCTCGCAGGTGACGAAAAGCCGCACGGCCGTGTTCTCTATATCGTCGCCGGGCAGCTCGGGCTTCCTGTCGATGTATGGGATGTCTACGCAGAGCGTGATGCGACGCGGCGAAGCCATCTACTTGAGCTGCTGCCCCGATTGGGAATGGAGCAATTCGGGACCAGGCACTACCGGTCCATCTCGGCCTGGCTCGACCCGACGGCGTTGCAAACCACGCGCGGAGCTGTTCTCGCTCAAGCAGTTGTGGAGGAACTTCGGAAACGTTTGATCGTACTGCCTCCGATGGCAGTCATCGAACGGCTCTGTGCGGAGACAATGACACGCGCACAGAGAAAGGTCTTCGCTCTCCTCACCGAAGGACTGGACGATGAGCAGCGGGCCAAGCTCGACCGACTCCTGGAGCAGCGTGAGGGCAGCCCGTACAGTACGCTCGCCTGGTTGCGAATGCCACCGGGAGCGCCTACGCCCCGGGCCGTCCTGGGACATATCGAGCGGCTAAGTGCAATCCGGGACCTTGCGTTATCGCCGGAGGCGAGCCAGAAACTCCATCAGAATCGTCTCCTGCAACTCGCCCGCGAAGCCGGCCAGACAGCGGTCTATCAGTTCAAAGAGTATGAGCAGGCACGGCGTCACGGCACACTGGTCGCATTGATGATCGAGACAGCCGCAACGCTAACCGATGAAATTATCGACCTCAATGATCGGCTGATCGGCAGCTTCTTCACCAAGTCCAAGAACAAGTACGAGCGGGTCTTTGCCGAACAAGGCAAAGCCATCAACGACAAAGTTCGACTCTACGCAAAGGTCGGAGCTGCGCTCGTCGATGCCAGGGAGCAAGGCCGCGATCCGTTCGCCGCAATCGAGGCGGTCGTGCCGTGGGAGAGTTTCTCTGCCAGCGTGAAAGAGGCAGCCGAACTCGCGCGCGGGGAAGACTTCGATGCGCTCTCGCTTATCGGCGAGCACTATCCCCAACTTCGACGCTATGGCCCCGTGTTGATTGAGACTCTTCAACTCCGGCCCGCTCCGGTTGCACGCGAGTTGATCGAGGCTGTCGAAGTGCTGCGGGAGATGAACCGTGACGGGCTGCGGAAAGTGCCCCAGCACGCTCCCTTGGGCTTTATTCGAAGACGCTGGGAGACGTATGTGCTCGGCCCTGAAGGGATCGACCGCCGCTTTTATGAACTCTGCGTCATGGCTGAGCTGAAGAACTCCCTGCGTTCCGGCGATGTGTCGGTCGCTGGCTCCCGCCAGTTTCGCGACTTCGAGGACTACCTGATGCCGCGCCCCGAGTTTGATCGCAGACTCACAAAAGGCGAGCTCCAGGTTGCCGTGCCTACGATCGGAGGGGTGTACATCGAGGAGCGGACGTCGCTATTGCGCAATGCTCTCGACCAGACCAATGCTCTCGCCCGGGAAGATGAATTGCCGGATGCAGAGTTGAACAGTACGGGACTGACGATCAGCCCGCTTGAGAACAGCGTTCCCAAGGAGGCCGAAGCTCTCCGTGATGCCCTGAGCCGTATGCTTCCACACGTCAAGATCACGGACCTGCTAATGGAGGTAGACCGCTGGACCGGTTTCACACGGCATTTTACTCATCTCAAAACAGACGAGCCGGTGAAAGATCCGGCGCTACTGCTGACCGCAATCCTGGCGGACGCGACCAATCTCGGCATCGGAAAGATGGCTGAATCCTGCCCGGGCACAAGTCCCGCGAAGCTCTCCTGGCTGGTCGCCTGGCACATTCGCGATGAGACCTACTCAAAAGCTCTGGCCGAAATCGTCAACCATCAGCACCACATTCCATTCGCTACGCACTGGGGCGAAGGCACCACGTCCTCTTCTGATGGTCAGCGCTACCGCGCGGGTGGCCGCGGCGAAGCGGCGAGCCAGGTAAACGCAAAATATGGAAATGATCCCGGCGTCACCTTCTACACTCACGTATCCGATCAGTACGCACCGTTCCACACGAAGGTCATCAACGCCACCGTTCGCGACGCTACGCATGTGCTCGATGGACTGCTGTATCACGAGTCCGAGCTGCGGATCGAAGAACACTACACCGATACCGCCGGCTTCACCGATCACGTCTTTGCACTCTGTCACCTGCTCGGCTTCCGCTTCGCGCCTCGCATACGCGACCTGGCGGACAAGCGTCTTTATGTGCCGGGCAAGCCTGCACAATGGCCAGCACTCAGCTCCATGATCGGCGGTCCCATCAATACGAAGATCATCGAACAGCAGCTTGGAGAAATCCTGCGGTTGGCTGCATCCATACAACAGGGAACCGTCACCGCCTCGTTGATCCTGCGAAAGCTCGGCTGTTACCCTCGCCAGAACAGTCTTGCTCTCGCACTGCGCGAGATCGGAAGGATCGAACGAAGCCTTTTCATGCTGGCATGGCTCGAAGATCCAGCGTTGCGTCGGCGGGTCACCGCCGGCCTAAATAAGGGTGAAGCCCGGAATTCACTGGCACGAGCCGTGTTCTTCAATCGTCTCGGCGAAATCCGGGATCGATCTTTTGAGAACCAACGGCATCGCGCAAGCGGGCTGAACCTGGTTGTGGCTGCAATCACGCTCTGGAACACTGTTTATCTGGAACGTGCAACAGACCAGATGGGCAAATCACGGCAGTTCGATCCCGCCCTGCTCCAACACGTCTCTCCGCTTGGCTGGGAGCACATCAATCTCACGGGAGATTACACCTGGCACACCAATAAGCGGGTTGCCAAAGGAGGCTTCAGACCTCTCCGAACCCCAAGAAACCCCTCCGGCGCGCCTTAGCGTACATAAATTTCCCTTTCTTGAGGTGTCCCCAAATGGCTCTGTCGCCAGGCTTCCGCGCCGACTTTCGAGAATCGCTCTACCGCATGATCTTCGCTCTGACGGGAATCGGGGTGACAATTCTAAGCACCGTCGAAGTGGATGAGTCTTTCACTGAATTCCCGTTCAGTACCTACTCAATTTCTTTCCTCACCGATGACATCATCCGGCTGCGGTACGTATCCATCGATGGCCAGCTTCGCAAGATCATGGTGGTGATTAAGATGCGGGGCGGGAATCATGCCAAGGATATTCGCGAGTATGAAATCACTTCCAGGGGCGTGGTGATTCTCGGCAAACGGCTAACAAACTATCAGGGGCTTATCACCGGAATTCCCGTGCATTCGGACCGATCCGACTCGACGGAAGAGCCTTCGCTGGATACGGGAATCGAGCACAAAACCTAAGGAAGCATCTACGAACTTGAAGCCGTGACCAGTTTCAGCCTCGATTCGAAGAGCGCAGTACCGCGACTTGGCTTTTTCATGCTGGGGGATGCGGCCCCCCCCCGACAACGGTCGCCGGATAGGCACCTATCCGGCTAGTAGCCCGGAAGTGACCCTCGCGTGAGGTGAATTTGTGAATCTTCCGTTTGACGGGGCTGTGATGAGTGATCCGAAGAAGTCACGCACGAGCGCGTGCGAAGCCTCAAGGTTTGATTTAAAACTTGCTTCATGCGCGACGCACGAGCCACACAATCACCACAATCACAATAATTGTTCCTACCACGCCCATACCTAACATTAACCCCTCCTGACAATGCCCGGCCCCCTAAACTGGTCAAGAGTGCTCAGTGGACAATTTAGTCAGCAGCGAAGATAGTCCTTCGCGCCTCGCGCTTTAAATCACTTTCAGCAGTAGCAGGACGACGACGACGGTGAGAATGAGGCTAAGGCCGCCCCCGCCGTAATAGCCGAGTCCCGGCCCCATACGATAGCCGCCGAAACCAAACACAAAGATCAGAATAATTAGGAGAATCAACATTTTGCACTCCAAATAGCGAATGATCGCCATATACATGTGAGATGCAATACAGCGGAGACACGAACGCCCACGGGTATCAGTATTGTGGGGTCCATTGGTTCTTACCTCTGGACGGTAGGATGTCGATTTGATGATGAGCGTTTTGGGGGGAGTGAAATGCCTCGTCGCTGGTCCTTGGTGGCGGCGTTAAGTTTGAAACGCAGTGGTTCCCCGCACGCCAATTCATCAAGCGGCCGATCCGCCACCTACGGATGGATTTGGCCCGCCGCCATTCAACTCGTCATCCGTCAGCGGCATGACATCTGTAAACGCGAGAACAACTACGAAATGCAGGAACGCGACACATGCAGCGCGGTTACGTAGGATGAGTTCGTGCCCAAATCGCAGGCCACGCCGTTACCGGCAACACCGAGACTCACGTCGCATCATGGCGTGCTGCAGTTTCTTGAGGACCTCGGTCCTGGGTTGATCACGGGAGCCGCAGACGATGATCCGTCAGGCATTTCGACATACTCGGTAGCTGGCGCGTCCTATGGGTACGCAACTCTTTGGACTGCGCTCTTATCTTTTCCGTTAATGGCCGCGATCCAATTAATGTGTGCCCGACTGGGCATGGTGACAGGCTGTGGTCTTGCCAGTGTGATCCGCAGCCGCTACTCGCGCTGGGTCTTATGGTTTGCTTGCGCGTTGGTGGTGATTGCTAACGTGTTCAACATCGGAGCCGATCTCGGCGGCATGGCGGATGGGATGCAAATGATCACCGGGGTCCATGCATACATCTGGACTCTGTTTTTCGCAGCTCTCATCATGGGGCTATTACTCTGGACTTCCTACCGCATCATGGCGCGGGTGTTCAAATGGCTAACTCTGGTCCTCTTTGCTTACGTCATCACAGCCTTCCTCGTTCATCCCAACTGGACGTCAATTCTCCGGGCAACCTTCATTCCCCACATCGAATGGACCAAAGGATATCTCGCGGTCCTGGTGGGAATCCTGGGAACCACGATTTCGCCCTACCTGTTCTTTTGGCAAGCTGCGCAGGAGGTCGAGGAAGATCGTGACCATGGCAAGATGACCGTCGCCCAAAGGAAAGGATCGACAAACAAAGAACTCCGAGTTGCAAGAAGAGACGTTATCACCGGCATGGCGCTTTCAAACTTGGTGATGTACTTCCTGATCCTGACGACGGCCGCAACTCTGAACGTCCATGGCATGAAGGATATTGAGACAGCAAAGCAAGCCGCCGAAGCTCTGCGTCCGCTTGCAGGCAAGGGAGCATACTGGCTTTTCACCCTGGGATTAGTTGGGACGGGAATGCTCGCGGTTCCCGTTCTGGCGGGCTCCTGCGCCTACGCCATCGCGGAAGGTGCGAGTTGGAAGGCAGCCTCTCTTAACATCAAACCGGGCTTGGCCAGCAAGTTTTATGCCGTGGTTGCTGTGGCCATAGTCGTGGGGCTTGCGTTGGATTTTGCCGGACTCAACGCCGTGAAAATGCTATTTTGGTCGGCGATCCTGAATGGTCTATTGGCCCCACCGCTTGTGATTATGGTCGTTCTGCTGACGAGTGATCGACAAGTCATGGGAAATCGCAAGAATTCACGCGGCATGCAGGTATTGGGGTGGACCTGCGCCATCCTCATGAGCGCAGCAGCAATAGGCCTACTGATATCCCTGCGATAAGAGCATTGAAGTAGGACCATTGAAACGCACTCTACTTCGCACAAGCGGCAGAGGCCTTCTGCGTCGCAATAATCTGGCCTGATATTGTCAGATGGGTTTTCACGGCTCGGTGCGGCGCTGCCCGACGCCGGGATATCGAAGAGCGCACGGCTCAAACCTCCGCGTAGCCATTTGGGCGTTGGCTCGTAGCGTTCTTCTCGACAGCTTGCACGGAAATTCCTAGGCGAGCTGGTTGGATGCGATCGACGCGAGCTCGTACGAAGGAGCGCGTATAAGACTGCGCTACCCGGTTCCAGACCATCTTGCGGGCGTAAAGGTAAGCGCGTTTGCGCATTGCCTGGCGTTTTGCATCGTTGTCCAGGAGTTCAATTGCCGCAATTGCGATGGCATCCGAGTCCCCAAACGGGACCAGCGCTCCGCGTCCATCAGCCAGAAGCTCTGCGGCGTGCCAGTATGGGGTCGAGATGATCGCCTTTCCTGCGCCCATGGCATACGCCAGTGTCCCCGACACAGCCTGTGCCTCGTGGCAGTAAGGCGTGATGTAAATGTCTGCCGAACCCACCAGCGCAGCCATCTCCATGGGACTGACAAACCGGTTGTGGAAGACCACCTCTCGCTCGACTCCTAGTTCCCTGGCCAAGGCCTGCAACTGATCTCGGTATCGATCCCCTTCTCGTGCTCTGACGTGCGGGTGAGTAGCGCCTGCGATCACGTAGACGACGTCACTGTGCCGCACCAAGATGCGCGGCAGGGCTTGAATCGCGCTCTCGAACCCCTTGTTGGGGGACAACAAGCCGAATGTAAGCAATACAGACTTTCCTCCGAGGGAAAGTGAATCTTTGTAAACATCCGATTCCACAAAGGCCAGGTCGGGGATGCCATGAGGAATCAGGTCGATCTTCTCGCCTGTAATTCCAAATACATCCTGTAGAACCCGAGAAGAGAATTCGCTCATAACAATAAGACGCTCGGAACGTGCGGCGATCTGTTGCATAACGAATTGTTGGCGGATATCTGGCTGACGAAGAACAGTATGGAGAGTCGTGACCACTGGCATTGTCAGGTGCTTCAGTAACTCAAGAACATGGCTGCCGGCATTCCCTCCAAAAATCCCGTACTCGTGCTGCAAATTCACTAAGTCCACGTGACTAGCGTTCAGAAAGTCGGCGGCTGCTCGATAGGAAGAGATGTCGCCCTCTTCAACCTGGAATCGCACCCGTGCAGGGTAGGCGTATGACGATCGCGGGTCGTTGATGGCGACTACTGAAGTTCCACCGGCTCCGTACTCGGCAGCTATCGCATCGCACAAATCGGTCGTAAAGGTTGCAATTCCACACTGTCGAGGAAGGTGGTTTCCGACAACCGCAACCCGAAGCGGAAGCGACCGGTTGGGTATCAGCTGCAAACGGGATATTGACTCTTTCCCCAACGCCGGAGGCCAAACTTCGCGCCGCACCAATGCGCTCGGTTGCGAACTTAAAGAGACACTAGATACAGCCATTCCAGGCTCCTGTCTACAACTTGCGAGCGCAGATGGGCTCGGAGGCAACACTCCAAAGGAGTGTCAATGGGCCAAGCGCCCGAATCGTCGCCAGTGCTTCACTCGTAACGAAGGCCGGGCAAAACCAGGGCGGCGTCGATATCCGCCAACGGCTTGCGGGCCGGACCGACGGCGCGAATAGAATTCCCGTCTCCGATTCTTCTTTTTCCATCGCGAACGAGCGGAAGCCACTGGTGAATACGAAGCATCCAACGGAGGAAACACAGATATCCCACAAAAGCGGCCCGAGTCTATGAACGTGGCGTACTAAACGATTCCTCATCGCCTGACCCTACTCCAGATCGGCTTGGGAGGGCTGTGCACTATTGCACATTGTCAGAAGACTGGTCTGGACCGAGCGATGAATGAAAGATGTTGGGCGGCGGCAGTGTAGAAGGGGGCTTGCCTTCAGAGAGATGTAGCGTGTCCCCTTAGCGGTTCATCGTCTCTTCAGAAGCCCAGAATCTCATTCAGCAGTTCTTGGAATGATCTGTCTGTCTGGATGATGGATTTTCAGGTATTCGCTCAAGAACTCGACCACGCTACTCTTTCCCGTTGCATGGCCGATGAGTATGATTTCTTCGGCATGGACAAGGTCCCCGGCTATCTCCTCGTAGTAGGGTCCTCCTCGGGAACATGATCGCTGCCGCCGACAAGACTCTCAAGCAGCTCTTCGTGGCCGTGATGGATATGTGCATTTATCTTAAGAGCATTTCACCGGCCAAGGAGATATGCTGTTCCGGTTTGCTCATCGCGCACCTGTGCTCGGCGTCCAGGTTAGTTCCCGAGCTACGCTGTGCGTGAGTTTCGCGGTCTTCCTCATCGATCCGACGGCGCGCACGAGGAGGCGACTCCCTCAGGCAAGCCCAAAGGAGCGGGACGGAGTTGTTCCTCGACCCGCTCCTTCCCGGGCTTAGGCAGTCGTAAGCCTACCGCTCTTGGATGCGATGCAAGCCAATAGATCGTTCCATGATTTGGCGAACGATGCGACGCCTTCTCCGAGCAACTGGGCGGCGACGGCGTTCGTGTCAATACCAGCCTTCGCGAATTCCGCGAGTATTTTGTCGGTATCCTCGGGTAGAGCTTCGCCGAATTCTTCATGCGCGGCAAGGGCTTTCAAGGTGGACTCGGGCATCGTGTTAACCGTGAAAGGCAAGGTGAGCGCCTCGACGTAAAGGATGTTCGAGGCTTTCGGGTCCTTGGTTCCAGTGCTGGCCCATAGAAGCCGCTGGGACCGCGCGCCGGCATTCAAGATGCGCCGCGACCGCGGCGAGTCAAGCAGAACGCGATACCTCTCATAGGTCTCCCCGGCGATGGCGATGCCGAGTTGGTTGTGTAGCGACTCGGGCTCTTTGTGCGCTACGGCGACGTCCCAGCGGCTAACGAACAGCGAAGCCACGGAGCCGACATCGGGATTCAGCCCGGCGGCGATGCGCCGCTCGATGCCGCGCAGGTATGCTTCGGCGGCCGCCACATATTGCGCGCCAGAGAACAGCAGCGTCACATTAATCGGGACTCCTGCGAAGATTGCCTCCTCAATGGCGGGCAGGCCCTCGCTGGTACCCGGAATCTTGATGAATAGATTGGGTCGTCCCGCGCGGGCGTGGAGCGCCTTGGCCGCAGAAAGAGTTCCGGCGGTGTCGCAAGCCAGTAAGGGCGATACCTCCAGGGACACCCAGCCATCCACACCATTGGTCCGGTCATAGATCGGCCGAAAGAGATCGGCGGCCTGCTGCAGGTCCTCGATCGCCAACTCAAAGAAGAGAGCCTCGCCCGATTTGCCTTCTTTCATTTTCTGGCTGATGGCGTCGTCGTAGTCGTGACTGTTCTTGATGGCGTGATCGAAGATCGTGGGATTCGAGGTAAGACCGGTGATCGATAGCTCCTGGACATAGCGTTGAAGGGTGCCGCTGGCCAGCAAGCCGCGGGTGATGTTGTCGAGCCAGAGGCTCTGGCCGATTTCGTGAAGTTTCTGCGTAGCGTTCATTTCATTCCTCTTCCAACACTTTTCATTGCAAGGCTGCTTGTGTCCTTCCGGGATCAACTGGCGGCGATGATCCAGGTGTGCGCCTGCGCAGCTTCCGAAGACGGAAATAACTTGACCGGGCAGGGCAAAAGGAAGCTAAATAGCCTCACCATTTGTACGATCCAGTCAACGTCTGTGACCACTGCGACGCGCTCCCAGCGCGTGGGATGTTCCACCCCAATCTTCAGGTCCTCCCAGATAGCACCTGGGTCGTAGCCGGTGAAATTCGCCGACGTCTTATAGAAAAGCCGGACCTTGTCGTGCCGCTTGAGCGCTTTGAGAATGGTCGGAACAAGAATCCCGTCATAATCCTCTTTTGTGACCTGTCCCTCGCAGGACAGCGCGATAACATTATCGGGAAAGTTCTTCAAAATCGCGATCATGGAACATCCTCCATTACGCTTCGTAGTTACAATTTTCAGGCCTATACCGGACACATCCGAATCTCACAATCGCCGCCTGGGGAATCTCGATCCAGCAATCTGCAATTGACGACCGCTCCTCTTTCGTACCAGAATGCGGTCAGCTCAAAGAGGACAGTCAAGGAAGAACCTCCTGCATTTCCAGCGCCTTCACTTTCTCGATCCTCCGTTGGTGGCGAATCGCGCCGCTGAAGCGAGCCTTAAGAAATGTTTCGATCAATTCCCAGGCTAGCGCCGGCCCGATTACCTGTCCACCGAGTGAAAAGACATTCATGTCGTCGTCTTCAACTCCCTGGTGGGCGGAGAATACGTCGTGTATAAGTCCGGCACGCACACCGGCAACCTTGTTTGCGGCGATGGATGCTCCCACTCCGCTGCCGCAGAGCGCCAATCCGCGATCCACCTTGCCAGCGGACACGGCCCTAGCCATGGGGATGATGTAATCCGGATAGTCGTCTCCTGGGCTCAAGTAAAACGCGCCGAAGTCCACAACCTCGTAGCCCGCGCCTCGCAGCAACTCCGCGATCTGCTCTTTCAGAGCGAACCCTCCATGGTCCGATGCTATTCCTACGCGCATGATGCTTCCTCCTTGAGCTGGTCGAGCACATGATGAGCCTGTCTGCACAGGTGCGTCAAGAATCACACCCCGCTACATCTTGAGGCCTATATCACTGCACTCCGGGTGCTTGCATTGGCAGGGTGTCTTTGGTTTCTTCGTTGCGTCTGCACATGTGGTGCTGCAATGCTTCTTGCCGCTTAAGGGCTGACAGTTACAGCCAGGATTTTCGCACTTTTGCGTGGTGGTCATAAAAGCTCCTTTTGCTTGAACATGCCTTCAACCTTCTGAAGACTCGGTTGTGCCAGGAATATGCTCCTCGATCTGAACCGCGTTGGCGCTCCGGTCTGCAGTGCGTTTGCATGCGCGGACACACTTAGAATTCCATGAGCTGCCGCGTCTATCTGTTCAGTTTTGGTCACTATCGCCGTATGCCTATGAGTCGAATTGAAGATTCTGCCCTGCTCCCGCCGTGTTGCCGCATCAGAACATGATCCGCATTCTTATGCCTAGCAGTGCAGTCGTATAAGTTTTGCTTGTATAGGTGGAATGATTCGATACCTCGAGGTCCGGGCCAAGGTCAACACGCTTCGTCAAGCGAAGCCGGTAAAAAATCTCCATTGCGCTCTCGTGATGTTTGACGCCGACACGTGGCTCAGAGTGAATGAAAGAAATGCCGAACATATCTCCGCGCCTTTCAAAAGGCTTCACCTGGTCCAGGCCAAGCTCTTCCATTTGCTTGATCGAGGTTCCCGTGTTCGGCGCAAAGCCAAGTCTCCCAAAGGGTGTCCAACCACTGCGTAGTTCATGCTCAAAGGTGATGCCCCCGCCCGCGCCGCTGCCGAGAGTAGCCGTGTCGTCGCGCCAGAAGTTCATACGATAATCTCTGAACTGCTTGCCAGATAAACCGCCTAGCTAGGGTTTGTCAGGCTCCCACACCGATAACTGAATGCGCGATACCGTCCCTTGCGTGTTTGGGGTGACCCTTCAGCCGACTACTTTGTGAAGTCCTGGTGGTCCTGATCATAGCTTCTTTACGTTCTTCCAGCTCGCTCCAAAGCCTCGTTGGCAAGTTGCTCCAACCTTTTGCTGGATGGCGTTTCGGAAGCGGGAGATTGAGCGAGTGCGGACAGATGGAGACGGTCCCCCGGCTGAGAAATACCCAACGCGTCCTTCTCAGGCAGCGAAATTGATTATTCGGACATTGTGGCGGGCTCGGCGGAGTGAAGAAGCAATAGCGGGCACTGGACGAGTTTGATGACCTTCTCGGCGGTTGACCCGAAGATCATGGGCCGCCACCCTGACATGCCATGCGCTGAGATGACAACCATATCTAGGTGTTCCCGTTCGATGACAAGCGCAATAGTGTCCGCCACATCATCGCCGATTTCGATGCTGGAGGATGCTTTGATCCCCCTGGCCAGGATGGAGGTGGTATACCCGGCGAGCTTTTCCTCGATGTCGGCCCTCGCTTCCTGGAGCACCGAGGTTTCAGGGAAGAAGTCAGAGCCATTGAAGTCCGGCGCTGTAGGGATGATGTGCAAGAGCTTTAGTTCGGCGTGAAAATGCTGGGCTAGATCCGTTGCAGCCCCAAGTGCTGCGCTCGAAGACGCGCTGAAGTCCATCGGCAAGAGGATTGTGCTAGGCATTGAGAAGCGAGCCTGCGATCGTGTCATGACTGAGACTCCTTTTGCGGCGTGAAAGCCGCTGGTGCTGCCGCTAGCAAGTGGCGGCACGGATACTTCTCCGAGTATGTAGCGGGCCGGCTACGGCTTGAGCGCTGCGCCGTGGCAAGCAGGATGTTGGCACTGGCATACGAGTTCCGTCACGCTCTTAGCATCGGAACAGGTTTCACTACAATATTCTTTCCCATCAACCGGGACACAGTTACAAGCGGGGTGGACACATTTTGTCGTTGCATTCATAAGAACTCCTTCGCTTTGAATGCATTCCTCTCTTAGAAGAAAGATGCTGTGCGGGGAACCTGATCATTCGATCGGGCGGGCGCCCGTACTCCATGCTGGAGCACAGTCGCACCAGCGCACGACAACAGCATTACACCTGTACAAGCAGCAATCTGTTTCGTTTTGCTCATCCTTGGTAGCTATCTTCGCGCCGTATCCCATGGCATATAGGCGACACTCGCTCGTCTCGCCATAGCCTTTCATGTGGAAGTTCCCTAAACGATTGACGTGGAGGATGACGTCGGCAGGTTGCCGCGTTAAGTCTGCATGCACGCCAAGTTTTTGAACATAGCTGACATTACTGTTGTGCGGTGCTTAGACACGCCTCTGAGCCAAACGATTCTGGCCGCGCCGTTTCGCTCCAGGGACCTAAGAACAGGATGGAAACTTTCAGACAGTGCCGCACAAGCTACCGTCACTTCTATCATTCCAAGGGTCGACGTTCCAAGAGGGAGTTGAAAACTTCAGGAAAACTGTCAGCCATCTGATCCAGGCTCCACGGGCCTCACGCTCAACGGAGCAGTGAGTTACGTCAGCCATGTAGTTAGGAAATTGTCGCAGGCAGCAAACCGAAGTCAGTCTTGAACATCCGCCAAAAGCCCGGCGAGTGTTGTGAGAACAGATTGTGCTTCTTCGCGCAGATACCTGCGCAGCCCACTGAAACGTGGGATGACAGGTCGCGCCATGAAACACCGGCGTTACACTCTTGCTTCCGGCGGATCGGCGGTTCTTCCCAGCGGCAGGAGGTCCGGCACGTCCAGGCGCGCCACGCCAATCCGGTTGTCGGCCATTCCATAATAGACATCAAACCGGTCCGGTGCGCCCAGATCGTCGCGACGGTCGATGCCGGTAGGAAACACAACGTTGGCGATGGTACCGTTGCGTTCCTGCGACAACTCCGGCTTCAACACCGGCTCCGTCGAGCGATAGAGGATCACTTGCGGGTGCTGCTCTGAGAGCACCATGACCCCGGCCGAATAGCACAGTTGATGCTCTTCGTTGCCCGGCTCTGCCAGGTCGCTGACACCGTGGTAAACAATCAACCAGCCATGCCGGGTCAGGATGGGCGGAGTGCCTCCACCGATCTTGAGCCGCTCCCAGGGCGACACCGGAGTCGCCAGCCGGTGATGCGAGGTAAATCGGCCCAGCCGATCGGGTTCACCACCCTCCGGGGCCATCGCGGAGTAGGAAATCCAGATACTTTCTCGATCGAGATCCAGTTCGCGGGATTCGGGGCGGCAAGCAGTCTCTTCAGGACGAGTACCGGGAAAGAGCGGTCGATGAAGGATCGCGAGTTCCGGGTGCCCGGATGGATTTGGAATGGCAACCGGAAACAGGCTGGCATCTTTGTCATCTACGCTGTCCAGAGCGATACCATTGCATGGAGCGAACGTGGCCAGCCCCAAACGCTGCCAGTGAAACAGGTCCTTCGACTGTGCCAGGGCAATCCTCGGGCCCCGGGGTGAAAACGCTGTATAGGTCATGAGGTAGCACTGAAGCGGCTCCACGAAAGTGACCCGAGGATCCTCGCAGCCACCGCCGCCATCGGGCCTTCGCTCATAATCGGCTTCCGGCTCCAGCGCAATGCCAAGCCTCTCGACGCCAGCCGGGTCTCCGTCCGCATTGAACCGCACCCGCGCAATGCCGATGCGCGAGTAATTTCCTTTCGCGACCAGCCGCGGAAAGAGGTAGAGTTGGCCATCCGGGCCACGAGCAGCGGCAGGATTCAGAACACCTTCGACCTCCCGGGGGTTGCCAGGTTCCGGTTCCATCAACATGCCGATGCGTTGTAGCTTAAACCCGGTCATCGAAGTCCCGCCTGAAAATCAGCCTGTTGATTTCCGCCTAAACAGGCGATGATCGCTTCGATCACCCGCTTCGTATCTTCAGGTCCCCGAACCG
>CAZAXI010000025.1:0-35192 GCA_964489045.1 uncultured Granulicella sp.
GGCCTGAATGCCGTGATTCGTGCGGCGGTGCGCAAGGGAATCTGGCATTACGGCGATGAGTTCATCGGCTTCATGCAGGGTTGGCGCGGAGTGCTGGACGACGTGACCATGCCGCTGAACCTGGAGACGACCAGCGGGATTCTGCAGCGCGGCGGAACCATTCTGAAGTCCTCGCGGACCAATGTGAAGAAGATTCCGGGCGGATTCGAACAGTGCCTGAAGGTGCTCAAGGACGAGAAGCTGGATGCGCTGATTGCGATGGGCGGGGACGACACGCAGTCGATCTCTCTGGAACTGATCAAGCGCGGAGTGCCGTGCGTGGGTGTGCCCAAGACCATCGACAACGACCTGAGCGGGACGGACGCATGCTTCGGATTTGACACGGCGGTGATGATTGCGACCGAGGCAGTCGACCGGCTGCACTCGACCACCGAGTCGCACAGCCGGGTGCAGGTGGTGGAGGTGATGGGGCGCGATGCGGGCTGGATCGCGGTGACCGCGGGGATTGCCGGCGGCGCGGATGTGGTGCTGGCTCCGGAAAAGGAGATCGACATCGACGACGTGGTGCGACTGGTGAAGGCGCGCTACGCCGGCAGCAAGAAGTTCGCGATTGTCGTGGTGGCGGAGGGCGCGAAGCTGCCCCACATCGAAGGCCAGGTGACGGCCGGTGACAAGCTGGACTCGTTCGGGCACGCGCGGCTGAGTGGGATCGGGCAAGCGCTGGCGGAGGAGATCGAGAAGCGCACCGGCTACGAGACACGCTCGGTCAACCTTGGACACACGCAGCGGGGAGGAACTCCGACAGCCTACGACCGGATGCTGGCGACACGCTACGGGATTGCGGCCATCGACCTGGTGCACCAGGGCAAGTTCGGACAACTGGTGGTGCTGAAGGGTACGTCCATCAGCAGCATTCCGATTGCGGACGCCATTGCCAAGACGCGCACCGTGGGCGAGGACCTGTTCGACGTGATCAAGGGGTTGCAACCGAAATAAGGCAGTTGCTAGTTGTTGGTTGAAAGACGGCGGCGGTGTCCTGAGAGGGATGCTGCCGCCGTTTTGTTGATGGGTTGGTTAGCCATTGTTGATCAAAGGGTTAGTAGCGGGGGCGGGGATGGCACGGAAGGGGTAGAGAAAGCTGTTGTGCGGGAGCGGGTTTGGGGATACAAAGGTAATCCCGGCCCTGGTTGGCAATTGGCCGGGTATCTTCGGGTTTTGGGAGCGGGCTCAAAATGGCAGGTGCGGTCCAGCAGATGCTGCGCGAGGTGATGGATATCCGCCAGGCGGCGGACTATCTGGGCATAAGCGGCGACACGCTGTACCGCTACGCCTCGGAGGGCTTCATTCCGGCGTTCAAGCTGGGCAACCGCTGGCGGTTCAAACGCAGCCTGCTGGATGCTTGGATGGTGAAGATGAGCAGCGCCAAGGCTCCGGCAAACGTGACCGTGATGCCAAGGCAGAAGAAGCCGGTGGGACGAGCGCGGTAAAGCGGTTGTCAGTTGCGGGCTGTTAACTGCGACGACGCTTCTCCAGAACACAACTTCCCACAGCGATCAACAGACAACCTGCAACTTTCAACTCCTTTGCAAAGTGAACAGCGTGATCTCCGGGGGACAGTTCAGCCGGAACGGCAACCCCACCGTGCCGATACCGCGGTTGACGTAAAGCTGCATGCGGTCAAGGCGGAAGAGGCCTTCGACATACTTCTGCCCTCCCGCAGGAGTGTGAAGGGCACCGACGAAAGGCAGCCGCACCTGGCCTCCGTGGGAGTGGCCGGCGAGCATGAGGTCGACCAGTCGGCCGCGGGGGTGGGCGAGGACGGCGTCGGCGTAGTCGGGGCCGTGACTCATCAGCAGGACGGGGCCGTCGGGCTTTGCAGGGATGGCGCGGGAGAGGTTAGGCATCTGGCTAACGGGATCATCGACGCCGCAGAGCCAAAAGCGATCGCCGCCGCGCTCGATGGGGATGTGCTGGTCCACCAGCAGCGGAATGCCGGCCGCGGCGAGGATGGGCTGAATGACGGATACGCCGAGCATGTAGTCGTGATTGCCCATAACAGCGAAGCGTTGGGGGCAGGCAATATCGCGCAGGGCCTCGCCGCAGCGGTGCATGGCGCCGAGGACGAAGTTGTACGAGAGCGGGACGTGGCTGATGCAGTCGCCGGTAAGCAGTACCAAGTCGGGCGTGAGCGCGTTGACCTGGGCGAGAACGCGGCGGACAAACGAGGGTTCCGTGAACTCGTCGAAGTGGATATCGCTGATCTGGGCGATGCGGAAGCCGTGAAAGGCGCCGGGGAGGTTGTCGATGGCGACGGTGTGGGTCAGGACGCTGATCTCGTGGCGTGCGATCTCTCCGGAATAGAGAGCCAAGCCCGTGGCGGCTGCGGCCGAACCACGCAGGAAGGTGCGGCGAGTGAGGCGGGTTTTCTGCTCTATCAACGGCTGATCGGCCACATTTCCGGTCATAGTCCATGATACCGGGTTTGCTGCAGATTGACCGGCAAGAGCGGCGGAGCGCTGCGCGTGCGGTCGGTTGAGTAGAATTGGGCGGATGAGTTTTGACGTGCGAAAGAAGCGAGCAGCAGGTGCGGCGAAAGCAGCAGGGGTAGACGCGCTGCTGGTGACGCATCTTCCGGATGTGCGCTGGCTGTCCGGGTTTACCGGGTCGAACGCCGCGCTGGCCCTGGTGTGGGGCAAGGGTGCGCCCGCGGGCAAACGCGCCGTGCTGTTTACCGATGGGCGTTACACCGCCCAGGCAAAGGCAGAGGCGGTGGGGACGCGAGTGGTAATTGCGCCAAAATCCGCCGCGATCGCAGCCTGCGAGTGGCTGGCCGAGGCAGGGGTGAAACGGTGCGGCTTCGACGAGGGGAACACCACCGTAGCAGCCCTGAAGCAGATGCGGGCGGCGTTTCCGGCGGGGGTGCGGCGAAGGATGTTCGAGCCAGTGGGTGCGCTGGTGTCGGTGCTGCGCTGGGTGAAGGATGCGGGAGAGATCGCGAAGCTGCGAGCCGCGGCGGCGCTGGGGTGCGGGCTGTTCCAGCGGACGTTGGGAATCATGCAGGCGGGAATGACCGAGACCGCCGTGGCGGCGGAGTTGGAGCACGCGGCGCGGCTGGCGGGCGCGGAGGCGATGTCGTTCCCGACGATAGTAGCGAGCGGGACGCGCAGTGGGCTGCCGCATGGCCAGGCCACCCCGACCAAGCTGCCGAGGCGCGGGTTCGTCACGCTGGATTTCGGGGTGGTGCTGGACGGGTACTGCTCGGACATGACGCGGACCGTGCATATTGGGCGGGCGAACGCGGCCGAGCGGGACGCGTATGATGCGGTGCTGGAAGCGCAGCAGGCGGGCGTCGCCGCGGTGCGAGCGGGCGTGAGCGCGGGCGACGTGGATGAAGCGGCGCGCAGCGTGCTGCGCAAAGCCGGGCTCGACCAGTGGTTCACCCACTCGACCGGACACGGGGTTGGACTGGAGATCCACGAGGGTCCGAGACTGGCGGCGAAGCAAACGCAGACGCTGGAATCGGGAATGGTGGTTACAATTGAACCCGGTATCTATATGCCGGGAAAGTTCGGCGTGCGCATCGAGGACATGGTCCTGGTGACAGCCAAGGGCAGAGAGATTCTGACGCCGAGTACGAAGGCGTGGATTGAATTGTGAAGAAACGAGTTCAAGGTTCGAAGCAAGACCAGAGCAGGGGCGCCGACCTGGCGCGGGAAGAGTTGGGCATGGACGAGAATAAGTTGGAAGAGTTGCGCGAACTGGTTGATTTTCTGAAGGCCAATGGAATCGCCGAGTTCGACATGGAGCGCACCGACCTGAAGGTGCGCATCAAGTTTGCCGGTGCTGCGGGGCCGAGCGCAGCCGATCTGGCACTGGCGCAGCAGTTGCTCGCTGGCGGCGGGGGTGGGGGCATACCCAGCCCGCACACGCCGGCAGCGGCAGCGGCGCCTGCGGCTATGGCTGCGGAGCCTGAGGAGAAGTTGCACGAGGTGAAGTCGCCGATCGTGGGCACTTTTTACGAATCGCCGTCGCCGGGATCGCCCGCGTTTGTGAAGCCGGGAGACCAGGTGGAGGTGGGCCAGGTGCTGTGCATCGTCGAAGCAATGAAGCTGATGAATGAGATTGAGAGCGACGTGGCCGGAGAGGTAGTGAAGCGGATCGCAGCCAGCGGCCAGCCGGTGGAGTATGGGCAGCCGTTGTTCACGATCCGGCCGCGGGGATAGCCGAAACGAGAGCTTTACACCGGTCAGACCGGGCGAACCCCGATTTGGACGGGCAAAGGACGATCACGAATTAGCACAGATGAACGCGAGCCGCACAACGGCAGGCGATCTGGAAGGCTTCGGTAAGCATGTTTCGTAAGGTAATGATTGCAAATCGCGGTGAGATTGCGCTGCGGGTGATCTCGGCGTGCAAGGAGATGGGGATTCGCACGGTCGCGGTGTACAGCGAGGCGGACCGGAACAGCCTGCACGTGCGGTTTGCCGACGAGGCCATCTGCATCGGCCCGCCAAAGTCGGCGGAGAGCTACCTGAACGTGCCGGCGGTGATCTCCGCGGCGGAGATTGCGGACGTCGAGGCGATCCATCCGGGGTACGGCCTGCTCAGCGAGAACGCCAACTTCGCGGAGGTGTGCCGCGCGTCGAACATCAAGTTCATCGGTCCGCCGCCGGAGGTCACACGGATCATGGGCGAAAAGTCCACCGCGCGGCAGACGATGAAGAAGGCGGGCGTGCCGATCCTGCCCGGCTCGGATGGCATCATCGAGGACGAAACCGGCGCGCTGAAGTGGGCAAAGAGCGTGGGCTACCCAATAATCCTGAAGGCGGTCGCCGGCGGCGGCGGACGTGGAATGCGGATCGTCCGCAGCGCGGAGGAGTTGCCAGGCATGTTTCAGCAGGCCTCGAGCGAGGCGGCGGGCGCCTTCGGCAACGGCGACCTGTACATGGAGAAGTTCATCGAGCGGCCGCGCCACATCGAGTTCCAGGTGTTGGCCGACGAGCACGGCAATGTGCTGAGCCTGGGCGAGCGGGAGTGCTCCATCCAGCGCCGCCACCAGAAGCTCATTGAGGAGGCGCCCAGCCTGATGGTGACGCCGAAGCTGCGCGCGGAGCTGGGACATACGATCGAGAAGTGCCTGAGGGACGTGGGCTACTGGAACGCCGGAACCATCGAGTTCCTCATGGACGAGGACGGCAAGATCTACTTCATCGAAATGAACACGCGCATCCAGGTGGAGCATCCCGTCACCGAAATGGTCACCGGGATCGACCTGGTAAAGGCGCAGATCAGGATTGCCGCGGGCGAGAAGCTCTCCGAGATTGTGACCAAACCGGTGACGATTACGGGACACGCAATCGAATGCCGCGTGAACGCGGAGCATCCGGAAAAGTTCACGCCCAGCGCGGGCAAGATTACGGCATTCAACCTGCCCGGAGGCAATGGCGTGCGCGTCGACACGGCCCAATACGCCGAGGGTATCGTCCCGCCGTATTACGACTCGCTGATTGCGAAGCTGATCTGCCACGGCAAGGACCGCGATGAAGCAATGAACAAAACACAGCGGGCGCTGGGCCAGTTCGTCGTGCAGGGGATCCATACTTCGATTCCGCTGCACCAGAAGATCTTTGCGGATGCCGAGTTTCGCGCCGGCAAGTTCGACACCAAGTTCATGGAGCGGTTCTTTGAGCGCGAGGGGCACAAGAAGGATGCGGTGGTGGAAGACCACTTCTCGCCGCTGCAGCCGATCCGGGTAGGCGGAAAGATTCACGGATGATGGCGCGGCTGTATGCGATCGCCGACGCGGGGGTGCTGGCGGCGCGGGGCGTGGCGCTGGAAGATTTCGCACGGGAACTGCGGGCCGCCGGCGTAGAACTGGTGCAGTATCGCGACAAAGTGGGGTCGCCCAAAGATGTATTGCGTGGGGCAGCGGTGCTGCGCCAGGCATTTGCAGGCAGCTCCTGCCGTCTGATCATGAACGATCGCGCCGACCTGGCGGTGCTGGCGGCATTCGACGGGGTGCATGTGGGGCAGGGGGACCTCGAGCCGAACGATGCGCGGCGTGTGGTGGGGGCTGAACGAATAGTCGGAGCTTCGACGCATACGGAGAGCCAGGTGCGAGCGGCGGAGCTGAGCTGCGCGGACTATGTGGCGATTGGGCCGGCGTTTGCGACGGACACCAAGGCCGACGCGGAGCAGGTGGTGGGGCTGGAAGGCGTGCGCAGGGCGCGCGCGCTTACCACCAAGCCGCTGGTGGCGATCGGCGGCATTACGCGGACGAATGCGCGCAGTGTGATCGATGCGGGTGCGGACTCCGTTGCGGTGATCTCGGGACTGTTCGCGCCGGGCGAGAGCGTGGAGACGGTTGCACGGGACTTTCTTGAGCTTCTGCGGTAGAACTGAGGGAACGTGACTCCTTCGGACACCCAACCAGATCAGGCATCCTCGGCGCCGCACTTTGTGCGTGGGATGCGGCTGTTCTCCGCGACCGCGATTGTGATGGGCTCGATGATCGGGTCGGGCATCTTCATCGTGTCGGCAGAGATGAGCCGGACGGTGGGATCGCCGGCGTTGCTGATTGCGGCGTGGCTGGTGACGGCGGCGATGACCATCACCGGCGCGCTGAGCTACGGCGAGCTCGCAGCCATGATGCCGAAAGCCGGCGGCCAGTATGTCTATCTCCGCGAGGCCCTCGGCCCGCTGTGGGGATTTCTCTACGGATGGACGCTGTTCCTGGTCATCCAGACCGGGACGATCGCAGCAGTCGGGGTCGCGTTCGGAAAATTCCTGGGCGTCTTCTTCCCCAGCGTGAGCGCGAACAACTGGCTGTGGCATATCGGGCACGTACCGGCGCTGCCCGTCGGCCCGATGGTCCTGGGCAACATGGACATCGGCCTGAACACCGCGAACCTGGCAGCGATTGTCATCATCGTGTTTCTAACCGCGCTGAACACCTTCGGCGTCAAACTCGGCGCCTCCGTCCAGAATGTCTTCACCAGCGCGAAGGTGCTGGCGCTGCTGGCGGTGATTCTGGTTGGCGTGCTGGCGCACAACACGGAGGCGTTACTTGCGAACTTCGGCCCCGGCTGGCAAAACTTCTGGGCCCGCTCCGGCTGGCACACATTGCACCCGGTGCAGGTTGGAGTCGGCGGTCCAACCGCATGGGTCGGCCTGTTCACTGTAATAGCAGTCGTCCAGGTCGGGAGCCTGTTTTCGTCCGATGCCTGGAACAATGTGACCTTTACCGCGGGCGAGATTGAAAACCCGAAGCGCAACCTGCCGCTGAGCCTGGCGCTGGGCGCGGGCGCGGTGCAGGTGCTGTACCTGCTATGCAATTTTGCGTATCTGCGCGTGCTGCCCATGATCGGCTCGCCCACGGCAGCCACCATCGCTGGCCGTGGCATCCAGTTCGCCGCGCAGGACCGCGTCGCGACTGCCGTAATGCAGAGTGCGTTCGGTGGCATCGGAGCGAAGCTGATGGCGGGCGCGATCCTGGTCTCGACCTTTGGCTGCGCGAACGGAATGCTGCTGGCCGGCGCGCGCGTCTACTACGCAATGAGCCGCGACGGGCTGTTCTTCAAGAGCGTGGGCAAGCTGGGGCGCAGCGGCGTGCCCGTGAATTCGCTGTGGGTGCAATGCGTGTGGACCTGCCTGCTGTGCCTTTCGGGCAGCTACGGGCAGCTCCTGGACTACGTAATCTTCGCAGCGCTCGGCTTCTACTTCCTTACCATTCTGGGGCTGTTCGTCCTGCGCCGGACGCGGCCGGACGCACCGCGTCCGTATCGTGCGTTCGGCTATCCGGTGCTGCCCGCGGTGTATATTGCGATGGCTGCGTGGATTTGTGTTGTACTCTTGCGTTACAAACCCCAGTACACGTGGCCTGGACTGATTCTGGTGTTGCTTGGGGTACCGGTGTACCTGGTGTGGAAGCGGTTGGGCACGGCGACGGAAGAACAGGGCAGTTAACGCAACCAGGAGATCGAACGACGCATGGCGAATTTATTTGTGACAAAGCCGCTGGCAGCAATCCTCGGCGAGGCTGCTGAAACCGGCACGCATACGCTGAAGCGATCGCTGGGTGCGACCAACCTGATCACGCTGGGAATCGGCGCCATCATCGGCACCGGCATCTTCGTGCTGACGGGAGTAGTGGCGTCGGGCTACTCCGGACCGGGCGTGGTATTCACATTTATTATCGCGGCCATCTGCTGCGTCTTTGCCGGACTGTGTTACGCGGAGTTCGCGGCCATGATCCCGGTGGCCGGGTCGGCATACACCTATGGTTATGCGACGCTCGGCGAGATCTTTGCCTGGATCATCGGCTGGGATCTGGTGCTGGAGTATGCGTTCGGCGCGGCGACGGTGTGTTCCGGCTGGAGCGGTTATGTGTTGAGCCTCGGGCAGGATTTTGGGATACGGCTGCCGCCGGCGCTGGCGGGCGTTCCGGGCTCGACGTTTGTGCAGTGGAACGGGCATTGGGAGTTGCTGAATATGGCGCTGCAGGACAAACTGGCGCTGGCGCATATCAACCCCGCGACCCTGCCGCAGCAGCATGGCGTCTTCAACCTGGTGGCGTTCCTCGGCATCATGTTTGCCACCACGGTGCTGATCATCGGCATCAAGGAGTCGGCGAACTTCAACAGCTTCATCGTGGTGGTGAAGGTGGCTGTGCTGCTGGTGTTCATTGGCGTGGGAGGGTACACGCTGGTCACGCACCCGGAACTGCTGAAGGCAAACTGGCACCCGTTTGTGCCGCCAAATCTGGGAGGTTTTGGACACTTTGGATGGTCGGGCGTATGCCGGGGCGCGGCCGTGATTTTCTTCGCGTATATCGGCTTCGATGCGGTGTCTACCGCGGCGCAGGAATCGAAGAACCCGAAGCGCGACATGCCCATCGGCATTCTGGGCTCGCTGGCGATCTGCACGGTGCTGTACATCCTGGTGGGGCTGGTCCTGACGGGCCTGGTGAACTATAGGCACTTGGGCGTGCCGGATTCGCTGGCGGTGGGGATGGACGCAACCGGCTTCAAGTGGGGCTCGCTGATGGTGAAGATCGGCGCGCTGGGCGGGCTCACCAGCACCATGATCGTGATGTTGCTGGGACAGAGCCGGGTGTTCTTTTCCATGTCCAAGGACGGGCTGTTGCCGAAGATGTTTTCGGCAGTGCATCCGAAGTTCCGCACTCCGTGGATTTCGTCCCTCACGGTCGGGCTGGTAGTCGCGACGTTTGCGTCGCTGATTCCGCTGGCGAGCCTGGGCGAGATGACCAGCATCGGCACGCTGCTGGCATTCATCATCGTCAGCGCCGGGGTGTGGCTGCTGCGCAAGCGGAGTCCGGAGTTGGCGCGGCCCTTCCGGGCGCCCTGGATGCCGCTGACACCGATCCTGGGCATCGGGTTTGCGCTGTTGATGATGGCATCTTTGCCATTGATCACGTGGATCCGGCTGATCGTGTGGCTGCTGATCGGGCTGGTGATCTATTTCAGCTATGGCAAGTCGCACAGCAATGTTCAGAAGGCGCAGACAACGGCTTCCTCGAAGTAACGAAGGTGCCTGCGGGCGCTAGCGGATGCTGAAATAGTCCGTTTTGCTTAAGGGCACGGATTTATCCGTGCCGTAAACGCCGCAGAATGAAAAGGGCTGGTAGCCCGAGGCTTCAGCCTCGGGTCTCCCCTGCGGTCCGCTTCTCCGCGCCACGGAGCCCTTTCAGCACCCTCGTTAGCGCGCGCAGTTGCGCATTGTGGTTAGAGCGGGCCAGCCGGCAGCGTGATGGTGTCGGTGGTGGTTGGGTCATCGCGCAGGCGCAAATAGTATTGCGCGCCGGTGGGCGGCGGGACCTGAAGCGATGAGCCGACGAATCCTTCAGGAACGTGCGTAGGGTTGGCGAACGCATCGTCGGCTGCAACAGAATCGATGAAGTAGAGGCCGGAGCCGATAAGGGTGCAGGGCGGGGCGGATGGAATTGACGCGGCGGGCGCAGTTGGCGCGACAGTCCCCGCGGGCTCCGCGACCGGGCAACTCAGGCCGGTGATGGTGGGCAGCCGGACCAGCGTGACCAGCGGGAGCCACTCGCCAGCGGTGCCGTCCGGAGCGACCGCACGCAGGCGGATGGGACCGAAGGCCGACGGCCCGAAAGCCTTCAGCGGCTGCAAGGTCGCGAGCAGGGTATGCGGGTCTTCCAGGATAAGTGAGCCAGCGTCGACGCCGAGCTTCGTGTGCAGCGAGCCGTCGGGGCTGGCAATCTCGATTTCGCCGTTGCGCGGAAACGGCTGCACCGACCTCAGCGAAAACATAAACGCATCGTCGATCGGGAGGTCCGCCTCGCTCGTGAACTTGATAAAGAACGGAGGCTTCGGCTCCGTGTCCGGCGGCACGTCGGCCCGCGCTATCACCGTGATGGAAGGCCGCGCGGCCTCGACCGTGAGCGGGAGCTTCAGCGTGCGGCCATCCTCGAGCGCGACCTCTGCGCTTAGCCTGTCGCCGGCGGGCAGAGCCGGAGGCTTGGCGTCCGCGGGCAGAGAAAGATGCAGCTCGGATTTGCCGCTCGGTTGCAACTCCGGAGTGGTTCCCTGCACCACGGGTTTGAAGGTCAGGCCGCCGAACGCAACCTGGCGGACCTGGTCGAGGCTTGTGCCGGTGAGGATCGCGTTGGTGTCTCCGGCATGGAAAGAGAGTGCGTCGAGTTTTGCCGGCAGGTTGTAGGAGACCAGGCTGAGGGTCGCGGGCTTGGGATCGCCGAACTGGCGGATAGCGAGATGCTGCTCGCCGGCGTCGTGCGCGGGCAGATCCACCGTCACTTCCACGGAGTCGGGCTTGTCAGCCGGCTTCCACGTCTCCTTCTCCTGCTTGCCGGAAGGTGGATCGAGCGCGATGCTCTGGATGCAGGCGGTCCCGGTGGACGCAATCACGATGTGCCGGTCCTTGCCGGCGATCAGCGGATCGCTGTCGGCAAGCTTCCAGTCCTTGCCCGGAGTCTCCTGCAGCGGCATGGTCGGCCCGGTGAAGGTCTCGAACCCCCAAAGTCCCTTAACTGTTCCGGTGAGTTCAGCTCCGGTAATGGCGTCTGTTTCAGCAGCGTTCGCCCCCGGCGATCCATTCTCCACCCTTACGTCGTTAGTCTCGACTGGCGAGGCGGGCGGAGAAACTTTGACCACTGGGCTCGGCAGCGCGTGCCGCTTGGGGATGGTCGCGAGCACCAGGCCTCCGCGGAAGGCGTCGGCGGTGAGCGGGATGTCCTGCTTCTCCGCGGCATCCGGCTTGGCGCCAGCGGGATAGTTCAGGTGCAGCACCAGGTCGTGCGCGAAGCCGGTGGAGAAGACCAGCGGCGCGCCCTCAACCGGAAGCACCACGCCGGGCTTCTGCAGGCACGCCACCTGCTTTGGATCGGCCGCGCGCAACGGTGGAGGGACGGTCCCCTGGATCGACGGCAGACCGATCACGATCACCGACTTCGGATTATGAAACGACGGCGGCGTGTTCAGCCGCAGGTTAAGCGACTGCTGCTGGGGTAATGCAATTGCGGGAATGTACTGGTACTGCGCCGTGTGCAGCGAGCCCATGATGTGGACAAAATCGACAATGGTGCCGACGTAGGAGGAGTACAACCCGCCACCGGCGAGCTGAGTAGTCGAGGCCGTCCCAATCAGCCCCGCACTGGCGTTCCCGGTGAGCGCGTCGATAATGGTCTGGCCGTGGCCGTCGTCGAGCAGCGTCTGGCTCCCGGTCTGCGTAAGGCACGTGTATTGCTGGTCCGGCGCGAGCTTGGTGCAGGCGTCGTTGGGCTTGAGCGCGAGCGTCGCGGCGATCAGGTTGGAGTGCTCCTGAAGTTGTTTCGGGTCGGCCTCCTGCTCCGGCGATAACTCACGCATCGACGCAATGTATTTCTCTATCCTGGCCTGCTCGAAGCCGGCGGCCGCGAGGTCCTGCGAGGCGCGCACGAAGATTCCCGGACGTCCCTGCACGGCCGAGCGCAGGGTGGTGAAATCGCCGCCGGTAACGGGCGCCAGAAACAGCACCGCCTGCTCGGCCTCGCTGGGCACGGTGACTTCGACGCCCTCCTCGCGGACTTTTTTGTCCCAGGTCTCAACGCGGAAGAACCAGTTGTCGGGCGGCGGGTTGGTGGTTCCGCGCAGAAAGGCCAGCACCATCAGGTAGCGAATGGACTGCGTGGGGGGAAGGTCGGGGTGCAGCCACAACCGGTCGCCGGGTTGCAGGTTGGGCACGGACGCGACCGGCAGTGTGACCCCGGCGCGGGTGACACGAACCTCGACCCTGGGGCCGATCAGATCAAAGCGGGCGCTCTGGCCCTGCGCGCAAACAGCGGACAATCCAGCGGCGAGCAGCGCTACCAGGCAGGCAAGCCGCGCGAAAACCGGGCGGACATCTTGCCGGGAGATTGTCCGCAAGAAAAAGGGTGCCTCAATCTGTGCCCTCGGGCGGCGAAGCATGACCATTCTTCAATGTTAGACGTTCGCGGGCGGCAACACGATGCCGGGCTGGGTACCGAATACTCCGCCAAAGCGTGGAAGCGGCGGTGGAAGTCCGGCCCGGAGAAATATCTTCATGCGCTGGTTCCACATCCCGTGGTAGCATTCGCTGGTTCGACTCCCGGGTCGCGGCGAATTGCGATCGCGGCGGCCGATGAGGCTTGCAGTTCGGGCCCCGCAGTATCTGTCCTGTTCGTCGGCAGATTTGGACCGAAGCGCAACAGGACATGCAAATAATCCAGAAAGAAAAAGGTGCGCTTATGTCTCTATTCAAACGCTGTATCGCCGAAATGTTCGGAACCTTTTGGCTGGTCTTCGGAGGTTGCGGCGCCGCAATCTTCGCTTGCAATTACCCCAACTCGGGTATCGGCTTCGTTGGGGTTGCGCTGGCCTTCGGACTTACCGTACTCACCATGGCCTTCGCCATCGGCCACATCTCCGGGTGCCACCTGAACCCAGCCATCTCGGTGGGGCTGGTGGTTGCGAAACGCTTCCCCTTCAGGGAACTCCCGGCCTACGTCGTTGCCCAGGTCGTCGGGGCGATCTTGGCCTCCGGGACGCTGTACGAGATCGCCAGCGGCAAGCAAGGCTTCTCGCTCGCCAACGGCTTCGCTTCAAACGGATACGCCGCGCACTCGCCCGACCATTACAGCCTCACCGCATGCTTTATCTGTGAGGTCGTCTGCACCGCGTTCTTCCTGCTGGTCATCCTGGGCTCGACCGACGAGCGGGCGCCCAAAGGCTTCGCGCCCATCGCCATCGGCCTGGTGCTGACCCTGATCCACCTCATCTCGATCCCCGTCACCAACACATCGGTGAACCCGGCTCGTTCCACCGGACCGGCACTGTTCGTCGGCGGCTGGGCATTGGGGCAACTCTGGCTGTTCTGGGTCGCGCCAATCCTTGGGGCGATGGTCGGAGCGGTGATTTCCAACAGCTTCTTCTCCGCGCCGCAGGAGCCCATCCGCGAGGCCATGGCGAAGTAGCGCGTCTCAAGCTGAGCGAACGGACTGCTGCTCCTCCATGAGTAGCAGTCCGTTCGCTCAGTTTTCCGTGGGGCTCTTCTCCACGTGGTCGACCACCAGCCGATCCACTGGAGCCCTGCTCTTTTCCAGCTTCAGCCCCAGCTTCTCCAGCGCTGCGGAAACAGTCGCCCCGCCCTCGGGATCAGTCGCCCCATCACCCTGCGGTGCGCCGCCACTCGGAACATCAATCCCCTGAGCGTGCAGGCTCGACGTCAGGTCGGCCAGCGCAAAGTCCACGGCTGCCTGATAGTTGCCCGTGAGGCCGGTGCTATCCACCACCTCGCGACCCTCGCCGCCGCCCAGGGTATTGATCATCGCCGCAAACCCCGTCATCGTGATCGAACTCGCTTCCATATGCATCGATAGAGTCTCGCGGTCGAACTTCAGCTTGAACGATCCCCTCGCCCCCATGTCGTAGGTCGTCGATCCATCCGGGTTTTTTCTCAGAACAACCGGGCCCGTTGCAGTGTCCATCCGCGACTCGCCCGGCTTGAGCGGCACGCTGTCGTCGAGCAGCGTCGGAGCAACAGTCGCTTCTTTCAGCTTCGACCCCGCCTTTCCAACCACCAGGGCCAGTACCGGCTGGTCCTGCTTCTCGCGATGCACCACCAGCTTGAACCGGTCATCCAGCAACGTGCGCATCATGTCGGGCGCGGTATCGCTCGACGCCCCCTCCGGCAGCCTCGCCGCAATATCGAACCGGTCCGTCACCATCCAGTCCGGCCCGTTAATCTCGTACGCCCGCATCTTGTACGCATACGCAATCAACTCCTTTACCGACATGTAATTGAACGTCGCGCGCGAGCCATCGATGCGCACCCACTCCGGCTTCTTCCCCATCTGCAGGTCGGCCATCATCTTCTGCATGTCCGGCGGAGGCGAAGGCCGCACCGAGGCCACTTCAAACGCAGGCTTGGGGGCTGGCGTCTGTGCATTCATCGCGATGGGCGCGGTCAGTATGGCGGCGATCGAGATAAACAATAATCGGTTTCTCATTTCTTTCTCCATTCTGTCGGGATCTAAAGGGCCGTGCCCAGCAACTGCTTTAGCGCGGCCACATACGCCGCCAGCGCCTGGCGGCCCGCCGGGGTCATGCGATACAGCGTCTGCGGCTTGCGCCCGGCGAACCGCTTCTCCATGGCCACATACCCCGCTTCTTCCAGCTTCAGCATCTGCGCGCCCAGGTTGCCGTCGGTCGAGCCGGTCTTCTGCCGCAGCCACGTAAAGTCCGCCGCCTCAACGCCGATCAACAGCGACAGCACCGCCAGGCGCAGCTTCCCGTGGACCACCGGGTCGAGTTCAGGAAGTTCAGGCATGATGCTGCACCTGGCCCTGCAGCGGGGCCGCCGCCCGCCGCCGCTCCAGCATCATGGCGTATACGCCGAACAGGACCATGCAGCAGACCATTTCCACCACGTAAATCGTGATCACGTAGTCCCTAGGCACGAAGTACGTGGCGGTGCCTCCCGCCCACCACAGCCCGGCAACAACACCCTGGGCCTTCCAGCGCAGAATCATCGCGCTGGTTGCGTGCGCCATGCCCAGGAACATGAAGATGGCGGCAATGTAAGCGATCTGGTGAATCGTATGGGTCACGATCGCAGGAGCCGCGTACAGGATGATGGCGATGCCCATCATCCTCCAGACGGCCGCTACGCTGCGGCTCTTTATGTTTTCGCCGGTCCAATTGCCGCTCCTGCGCCGCATCGCAATCCCGGCAAACTGAATCACGAACCCGCTCGCAATGATGATGGGCCAGACCCAATATGAGCGAGGCAGAAGATAGGACACGCCGATCCCGCCCAGGCACACCATCCCCCACAGGATGAAGATCCAACCGAACCGCCCTGTATTCCTGCGACCCTCCGCAATCATGGTTTCCATCAGCGCCACGCGTTGCACCAAATCGTCGCGGGTAATCCCGTTGTCAGTCTCAGGGCTGTTCATGCGCAGCCTCCTTTCAGCCTGCTGCCGGTCTGCTCGACTCGTGTCGCATACAGACCGAACACAATCATGACGACGCCCATCTCAATCAACCAGATAACATTCGTGGCCTTGCCCGAATTGAAAGCGAGAATGGCGACTCCGCCTGCCCAGTACACGGCAGCCACGACACCCTGCATCGGCCAGCGCAGAAGCATCGCGCTGATGGCATGCGCCATGCCCATCATCATCAGGATGGCGGCCATGTAGGAGAACTGCCAATCGAAATGCGTGAGCATCGCGCTAGCCACGTAGATGCCCATGGCAAGCCCCATCATCCCCCACACCGACATCACCCGGCCGCACTTGTCACTCTTGCTGTACCCCTGACTTCTCCGTTGCAGCATCTTTCCGGCGAAGGTCAGAACCACACCCGCAGGCAGGCAGACCGGCCATGCCCATGGTCCACCGAAATGGGGAAAATACTGCTGCCAGCCTATCGCTACCAGGTCCACCAGACCCCACAGCACAAAAATCCACGAGTTGCGCCCGGTGTAGCGCCGCCCCTCGGCAATCATCTGCTCCATCAGCTCGATGCGCTGCAGCAGCTCGTCACGAGTCTTTCCGTTATCAGGCTCAGGATTCGTCATCAATCTCTCCTTCACCATGTACTCTGCATTATAGAGTTCTCTATGTCAAGAAGATTTCGAAACGAGGAGTTGAGAGTTGCCTCACAAGTGAGACTAATGAGTCGCTAACCCTTCTATTGTCTGCTGGATAGCGTTAGTGGATTTTTTCTGGGTCCCACCCGTCGGCGCCGGCAAGCCACGTTCTGGTCGTGTATTTCCCGAGGTCCGCTGCGCTTACCTGTTTGCTGGCAGCGATTCGCTTGCTTACATCGCCCGCCTGACCATGGGAGTTGTACTCCTCGTAGTCGCTTGTCTTCAGCGCGCCGTTCCACTCTTTCCAGCCGGCTGGATCGAGTGGTGCCTTGAAGTCCGTATTCAGAAACACCACGGTCGAGTACGCGCGCCATGGCCGTCCGAGCAGGATGTCCTGCGAGCCGGGGTCTCCGGTCACGGTGCAGTCGCGGAAGAGGTATCCGGAGTCTTCTTCCGGGCGGAGACGGCTCTGCGCTGTGAGGGTGTCCATCACATGCGGCAGGGTGTGGATCTCGCACTTATCAAAGACGGCCTTGGCGTCGCCGAAGATGAAGTCGACGTGACCTTCGATGTAGCAGTCGGCGTAATACTGGCGCGCGGCGTGACAGGTTCCGGCGGTGCCCGGCGCGTGGCACAGCTTGGAGTCGGCGTAGAGCGTGTCCTGGAAGCCGAGGAAGCGGACCTTGCGGAAGACTTCGCGGTCGCCGGTGACGTGCAGCGCGACGGCTTGCGAGCCTTGGTTGCTGCGTTCGTGGCGCTTCTCGAAATCATTGGCGATGGTCAGATTTTCCGCGAGGAAATCGTCGCCAGTCAGCATAATTGTCCCCGACCTGCCGGTGCCGAGCTGCCGGCCATCGGGGCCGGGCGTGCCGGCGGAGTTGTCGTACACCAGCACCACGTCCTCGGGAGTTTTGCCCAGCCCGCGCAGCTCGACGCCGTTGGCACTGATCGAGATGAGACTGCGATACTCGCCCGGCTTGATGTTGATGCGCACATTGCCGTCGGGGGCGGAGTCGACCGCCTCCTGCACCGTCTTGAATTGACCGGAGCCATCCGCCGCCACCACCAGCACCTTCTTCTTGGTTGCGGGCGCCTTGCTCAGCGCTGCACCGGGAAGCAGCACTGCAACGATCGCGACGGCTGCGCACTGCGCGAGCCGTACCTTTTGCCAAGCGTTCACAATTCCCTCCGCATGCAGCGATTTCACTCGCGTGCCAATATACCTTGCCGCGGCGGTGGCTGGACAGCGGGGGTCAGGTCCGTGCTTCGGCCGCGAGCTTGGGAGCCCACTCCGCGTGCCGGGCCTGCGCCACACCCAGCACTACCAGTCCCACGATCGCGCTCGCGGCTGCGGCCACTTGTGCATTGCTCATGGTGTGGTGGAAGTAGAGCTTGGGGTTGATGCGTACGAATTCAACCAGAAACCGCCCTATTCCGGAAAGCAACAGGTAGAGGCCCGTCAGCCAGCCCACCGGCCTGGCACTCCCTGATCCAGTCCGCTTGCCCAACTGCCAGAGTATCCAAAACACTACCAGCGAGAACAGCAGCTCGTAGATCGGCGTCGGCTGCACCAGCGCGGTTGGAGGAATCGGCGGCACCAGCGCGTTCTTCGCCATGTGCACGCCCCAGGGCAGCGTGGTGTTGATGCCGTAGTCGCCATCGCCCGCCAGCAGACAGCCAAGGCGGCCCACACCGTAGCCGATGGCAGCCGCCGGAGCGGCCAGATCGAGCATGCGGACCGCACCCACGCG
This sequence comes from uncultured Granulicella sp., assembly GCA_964489045.1. Lineage (GTDB taxonomy): Bacteria > Acidobacteriota > Terriglobia > Terriglobales > Acidobacteriaceae > Edaphobacter. Next base: position 17,847 of record CAZAXI010000025.1, read on the forward strand.
GGCGCCCGGCACCGGGCCGGGGTTGTCGATAGACTTCCAGCCGGGCCCCTTGAAGCGCGCAAAATGCCCGTTGACCAGCAGCACCGCAATCCCGGCGGACATTCCGCCGAACCAGGCGAAGCCGTCGCGGAACCATTGCAGAAAGCCCATCAGGACGTCGATGGGATGATGCCAGCCGGGCCGGCCAATCATCTGCAGCGAGATTTGCAGCTCACGCAGGTTTTCCAGTTCGTGCCAGACCTTGGCGCCTGCAATTCCCAGCACCACCGCCAGCGCCACCACGTTCAGAGCATCCGCGTCCACACCATTGCGGGCGAAGTTCTTGTGCAGCGCAACCGTTGCCACCACCGCCGCCAGCCACAACATCAACCCGAACATACCAAGGTGCACGGGGCCAAGATTCAGATAGGGGTACATAAACCTCGCTTCTTCTAGAAGTATATCTGCCGGGGCGGTTTATCCGGGGGTTCGCCCGCAACCTCCGGATAAGCCCACTCGACCGCTGCCCCGCGCATACGCTACCCTTATCCCCATGTCGACCAGCACTCTCGCCTTCCCCCCCGCCGCCGAAATGGATGTTCTTGTCTCCACAGCCAAAATCGCCGACCGAGTTGCGGAGCTCGGCCGCCAGATAACGGCCGACTACGAGGGCCAGAGCACCGGCCATCCCCTGGTGCTGATCGGCGTGCTCAAAGGCGCGGCGATCTTCCTCTCCGATCTGGCGCGCGCAATTCACATCGACAACACGTTCGATTTCGTCGCTGTCTCCAGCTACGGCCGCGCGCGCGTCTCCTCGGGTGCGGTCAAGCTGATCAAGGACATCGACAACCCCATTGAGGGTCGCCACGTCATCATCGTCGAAGACATCCTCGACACCGGATTGACGCTGAGCTATCTGCGCGGCCTGATGTTGCAGCACAAGCCCGCATCGCTGAAGATCGCCACCTGCCTGGACAAGCCGGAGCGGCGCCTCGTCCCCATCGAGGCCGACTACGTCGGATTCAAGATCCCCAACCAGTTCGTGATCGGCTACGGCATGGACTATTGCGAGATCTACCGCAACGTCCCCGACATCCGCTTGTTCCCCAACGACGCAGGGCAGTGAAAGTCACGCTGAGCACCTTTACTGCCCGCCCTCCTTCTGGTGAGTCATGATCGCATCCACGTTGGTCTTGTCGACCAGCGTCACGCCGGTGTCGACAAACGCCGGAAACGAAGCATACGGATCGAGCGCGTAGTCCTGCGCCAGCGGCTTTACCGGGTAGTGATAGACGTCATCGAGCGCCTTCAGACCAACCAACGCCATGGTAAAGGGCTTCTGCGAGATGGTTGAATCGATGGTTCCGTCCTTCACCAACTCCAGAGTGGGCTCATCGACATCCATGGCTACAAGCAGCGTTCCGTTAGCGCCCACGCGCTTGAAGGCCTCGCCGACGTCTTTGCCCGACGTGGATTCAAGGCATATGATCGCGTCGATCTTTGCCGCCCCCGTCCTGCTCAGGTAGTCCCTGGTCTGGTCCATGGCCAGGCCGGAGTCTCCTTTCATGTCGAAGACATCGGCCACCTTGATTCCCGGATAATTGGCGAAGACATCCTTGTAGCCCTTCAGACGCTCCTCCAGATTCGGCTGGCCCGCGATGGTAAAGAAGGCCACGTTGCCCTTGCCGTTCAGTTTCGCGGCCACGCGAGCGCCTCCCAGCCGTCCGGCCTGCAGGTTGTTGGTGCCGATAAAGAACAACCGGTGGCTGGTGGGCGCGTCCGAGTCGATGGTGATCACCGGAATTCCCGCTGCTACGGCCGCATCGATCTCCGGCTGCATCAGCTTCTCGTTGGCCACGGAGACCAGGATCCCCGCGGGCTTCAGCGCCACCACCTGGCGGAACTCCGTCACCTCGTCCTGCGGGTCGAATCCATCCGGGCCGCGCATGTCGACGGTGACGCCGTACTGGTCCGCAGCTTTGGAAAAGCCCGCCCACGCCGATTGCCAGTAAGGATGCTTGGTCATGGCGGCAACCAGGTAAAAGTGCTCACTCTTGCTGTGCCGCAGACAACCCGTACACAGTGGCAGCAGTCCCATCAACAGTGCAAAACCGATTTGCTTCTTCAAAGTGCTTCTCATTTTCTTGCCTCCCGCAAAACTCTTTCAGCCGGCCCGGAGAACTCCCGCAGAATCCGGCGGCAACCCAGAGACGTGCATCTCTGCTTGGGGCCAGATACTACTCCAGGCACTGCAGCAATGGCACGACGCATCCGCAGAATGATGTCCGTTTTCCGTGGACGCTGCACAGGTCACGGTGCATAACCGAATTGGTCCATTGCGTCGCCTGTTATTGACTATCGGAGTCGCGCTCGCGGCTGCGCGGTGCCCGCGATCACAAGACAGTTGCTCAGTGAAGGTTTTCGTGGGAGGGCTTGACCAGCGAGTTACATCAGCACCGGCCAGTCGTTCTGCCAACTGATCTGCTTCACCCAGAGATACGGCGCACCGTTCTCCGTCATCTTCAACGCGTGGAACACCAACACGCTTTCGCCGTTGGTCGCATCCACATAGGCGGTCACACATAGGCGGTCCCGCCTCCGGGAGCATTCCACGTCCCCTAGGGCAACCTGCATCATAAGACCTGCATCACCGCTCATCTTCTTTTTGAACGCCTCGCTGGCAGGCCTGCCGGTTCAGCCAAATGCAACGCCACTATGATAGAAAGTAGCGGGCTGTCCGCGGCCCAGCAGGAGTACCGCAACCGAAATGAACACGCCTACGCTCTCTATCGCAGAACCCGCACTTTTCGACGCCGCAGCCTTTGCGGCCCGCGCACTAGCTTCTCCCGCCGCGCTCGCGGCCGTGCTCGATCACACCCTGCTGAGACCCGAGGCCACGCGCTCCCAGGTCATCCGCCTGTGCCACGAGGCCGCCGAGCATAGCTTCGCATGCGCCATGGTCAACCCCACATGGGTCGCCTGCGCCGCCGAGACGCTCGCCGGCACTGGCGTTCCGGTCGGCGTCGTCATCGGCTACCCGCTGGGCGCCACGCTCTCGGCCTCCAAACGCGATGAAACCGCCCGCGTGCTGAAGCTGGGAGCGCACGACCTGGACATGGTGCTGAACATCGGCCTGCTCAAGTCCGGCGGGAAGGAAGACTACGAAGCGGTCAGGCAGGACATTCGCGGGGTGGTTGAGCTCGCACACGGCTCCGGAGCTATCGTCAAGGTCGTCCTGGAGACATGCCTGCTGACATTCGAGGAAAAGCACCGCGCCTCGGAACTTGCGCTGAGCGCCGGAGCGGATTTCATCAAGACGTCCACTGGCTTCTCTTCCGGCGGCGCGACCGTCGACGATATTGCGCTGATGCGCTCCATTGCCGGTAACCGCGCGGGCGTGAAGGCCTCCGGCGGCATCCGCTCACTCGCCGACGCCAGTGCCATGCTGCACGCCGGAGCATCCCGCATCGGCGCCAGCGTCAGCGTGAAAATCCTGGCGGAACTGGCAGGCCACGCAGCTGCGCCGGCTGGCAGCAACGGCTATTGAAGCGGTGCTGGCGGCTTTCTCCTGGACAGCCAAGAGTATGGAGATTTTGTGCTATATCGACTGTACAGGTACATATAGCGAACGCTGAGGGCGAGGATCACGACGAAGAGAGTCGCTCCCGGCAAGAGGAAGGGCAATCCCGAATTGAGCACTTTGCCCAGCCAATAGCCAACGCAAATGACTACAGGGAAGCAGTCAGCGGATATGACCACGGCTCTCCGTGCGCTTCTTAGGTCGGCTGACTTGTTGTAAGTCGCATCATCTATGCTGGCCATCGTGAAACACCATCCTAGAATCAACCATCATACATCGAGCATTTCGCCGTTGCCGGTGTCGATCGACGTTGAATTCCCTCCGTCACAATACGCGCAGCACCACCAGCGTCTCGTCGTCGAAGTGCGCTGTGCCCGACTGGAACTCGCTCACCGCGGCCAGGATGGCATCCACCGTGGCCTGCGCGGAGTGGCACGCCGCAGGGTGTTCGCGCAACACCTCCGTCAGCCGCTCGGTGCCGAACATCTCGCCCTCGGCGTTCTCCGCATCGACGATGCCGTCTGAGAAAAAAACGACCACGTCGCCGGGCTTGGTCGCAATCGTGAGTTCCTCGTACTGCGCGTCCGGGAACAGGCCCAGCGGAAAACCCTCAGTCTGGATGGTTTGGACGGTGAAGCCCTCCCCAGGCCCGTCGCACTCCACACTGCTGGACGAGCGCGCAGCGGTCTTCTTGCCGGCAGAGTCGGCTGGCGGTGGCGCGACATTGGTCACATACAGCGGCTGCACCGAACCGGCGTTGGCGATTTGCAGGGTCCGCGCCTCGTCGTTCCACACTGCCATCAGCATGGTGACGTATTGCGAGTCCAGCTTGCGCACTTGCAACTGATTGTTCAGTTCGGCGAGCAACTCCGCCGGCGGCAGGTGGCGTGCGGCCAGCGAGCGCAGGATTCCCGAGACCAGCGCAGCATACAGCGCGGCTGGGGCGGCCTTGCCGGAGACATCGCCCAGCACGATGGCGATGCGCTTGCGCTGCGATGTCTTGTAAAGCGCGTTGCCTGGCGCGCCGTAGTCGATGAAGTCGTAGACATCGCCGCCGATGGAACGCGCAGGCAGAAACGCGGTTGCAATCTCGGCGCGGCGCGGCTGCGGCGGCGTGCCCGGCAGCAGGCGGAGCTGCACCTCGCGCGCCATCTCCAGGTCGCGCTCCAGCCGCTGTTCCTCTTCGGAGATGCGCTGGTACAACCGTGCATTGGCAATCGAGATCGCCACCTGCGCGGCCAGCGTAGAGAGCGTGGTCTGGTGCTCCTCGTTGTAGTAGTTCACCCGCGTGTGCTCCAGGTCGATCACGCCGATCACCTTGCCCTTGTAGATCAGCGGCACCGACAGCTCCGAACGCACTTCAGGGTTGACTACGATGTAGCGCGGGTCCTTGCGCACGTCGGGCACCAGCACCGGGGTCCTCTGCTGCGCCGCATTGCCGATGATGCCCTCGCCCAGCGTCACATTGTGCTCGCGCGTGATCCGCTCGCCAAAGCGCGAGCTGAACCGGTGTTCCAGCCGCTCCGTGCGGTCGTTCCACAGCAGGATGGTGAACATCTGGAACTCGATGACGCGCTTCAGCAGTTGGCCGATGCGTTCCAGCAAGTCGTCGAGGTCGAGAATGCTGGTGAACTCCCGCGATATCTCGTTCAGCACGGTCAAGGTCTGCGCCTGGCGCGACACCCGTGTATACAGCCGCGCGTTCTCCACCGCGATCGCCATCCGCGACGCCGTCAGCTCCAGCAGGCGCTGGTGCTCCTCGGTAAAGTAACCAACCTGCTCCGACTGAAGATCGATCACGCCGATGACGCGGTTCTTGTGGACCAATGGCACCGCGAGTTCCGACCTCACATTGGGGTTTGCGTCGATGTAGTTGTCAGCCTGCCGCACATCCTCCACCAGGATGGACCGCCGCTCGCTTGCTGCCTGGCCCACGATGCCCCGGCCAAGCTTGATGCGCAGGCGCTCCACCTCCGGCGTGTGCCCGGTCTGGAAGCGCATGCGCAGATCGCCGGTGCGGTCATTCACCAGCAGAATGGCGAAGATGCGGTAGTCGATGACGGCGCGCACCAGGTCGGCCACGCGATGCATCAGCGTGTTCAAGTCCAGGGTCGTGTTCAGCGCATCCGCGAAGCGCAACAGGAAGTCGACCTGCAGCGGCTCCAGGCGAATGTTGGGCAGGGACGGCAACTCGACCTGCGCCGGCCGGTAGTCGCCTTCAAACGACTCGGCTGCAACGCCGGCGGGTGGTTGGGATTGGCGCGTCGAACTCATGTGGGTAGCTTGATTCTACGCGCCCATCCGCTGTGGAGGATTCACGCGGAATCCGGGCTGCCCAGGGAGCGAATCGCACCCGGTGGGCCTCTTACAGCGAGCCGCTTCCCATCCCTGCCGCTTCGCTCTATCATGGCGGGCATGTCCACCACCCGGTTCACCCGTCGCCGCCTGCTCCAGTCCGCCCTTGCCGCCGCACCCGCCGCCGCGCTTTTGTCCAATGGAAGAGCCCGCAAGCTCTTGGCCCAGACGCCGGCCGACGTGCATATCGCACCCGGCCCTTTCAAGCCCACCTGGGAATCGCTGACGGCCTGCACCACGCCGGACTGGTTCCGCGACGCCAAGTTCGGCATCTGGAACCACTGGAGCGCGCAGTGCGTCCCCGAGCAGGGCGACTGGTACGCCCGCCGCATGTACATCCAGGGCGAGAAGCAGTACGACCATCACCTGAAGACCTACGGCCACCCGTCCAAGGTCGGCTGGATGGAGATCGACAACCTGTGGAAGGCGGAGAACTGGAAGCCGGAAGAGCTGATGAACCTGTACGTCGCGGCCGGCGCGAAGTACTTTACCGCGCTCGCCAACCACCACGATAACTTCGACAACTACAACTCTCGCTTTCACAACTGGAATTCGGTCAAGATCGGGCCGAAGCAGGACATCGTGGGCATCTACGGCAAGCTCGCGCGGCAGCACGGGCTGCGTTTCGCGGTGACCAACCACTCCTCGCACGCGTGGCACTGGCTGCAGGTGGCCTACGACTACGACCCGGAAGGCCCGCTCGCCGGGGTGCGCTACGACGCCTACACCCTGACCAAGGCCGACGGCAAAGGCAAGTGGTGGGAGGGCTTCGATCCGCAGGAACTTTACACCGGGCGCAATCTCGTCATGCCCGACGGCATTACCACCATCGCCGCCGCCAATGACTTCCACAAGGCCAATGACGGCAAATGGCACGAGGAACTCCCGGTCGAGAATCCGGAGTTCGCGCACAACTGGTTCCTGCGCTGCCAGGACCTGGTCGACACCTACAAGCCCGATCTGCTTTACTTCGACGACTCGGAACTGCCGCTGGGGCAGTATGGCCTCGACATCGCCGCGCATTTCTACAACGCCAGCGTTCGCGACAAAGGTCACGTTGACGTGGTGCTGACCGCGAAAAACATCAAGCCGGAGCACGCCGGCGCATTCACCCTGGACATTGAACGCGGCAAGGCCCAAGGCATTCTCGCACAGCCTTGGCAAACTGACACCTGCATCGGCGGCTGGCACTACGACATCGCGCTCTTCGAAAACCACAAGTACAAGACGCCGAAGTCGGTCATCCACTCGCTGATCGACATCATCAGCAAGAACGGCAACCTGATGCTGAATATCCCGGTCAAGGGGGACGGCACCATCGATGCCGACGAACGAGCCTTTCTTGAGGCCATCGCGACCTGGATTCCCAGGCATGGCGAAGCCATCTACGGCACGCGTCCCTTCGCGGTCTTCGGCGAGGGGCCGCCCGACGTCACCAATAACTCGAATTTCAACGAGCGCAATCAGCGCGCCTACACCGAGCAGGATGTTCGCTTCACCCGCAAGGGCGAGACGGTGTACGCGTTCACCTTCGCGTGGCCGGCCAGCGGCAAGTACGTCATCAAAACGCTGGCGAAGGGCTCGGCGGCACTGCCCAGGCCGGTCCAGCGCGTCGAGCTCATCGGCGCCGGCCCGGTCAAGTTCGCGCAGGACGCTGCCGGCCTGACCCTGACGCTCCCCGACCAGGCCCCCAACGAGTACGCCTACGCGTTCATCATCCGCACATAACCAGCGGACCCAGGCAGCGTACCCATAGACTGCAACAATGCCTGCGTCTCGTTAAGGGCACGGGTTTACCCGTGCCGTAAAATACCGCAAACCTAAGAGGGCTTTAGCCCCTGAGGTCGTCAGCAGCCTCTTCAGCCGCCGAGGGCAGCCCGCGCCTGAAAAATAGCGAACCGCTTATGCAGTACGGCGGCGGCCCGCGGCCAGCTCGCGAACGTGGTTAAGGAAGATAGACCGCTGCAGCTCGTTCAGTTGCGAGGTGTAGGCCGCAATCTCGGCGAGGAACGGATCGGCGGTTAGCACGGCCGTCTCGTCGGAATGGCGGGTGTTGGCGTCGCGCAGCAGCGAGGCGATATCCACCTTCAGCGCGCGCGCCAGGCGATCCAGCGAGCTCAGCGTCGGCATCGCCTTGCCGTTCTCGATCTTGGAGATGTAGGTGCGCGGCACGCCCATGCGGGCGGCTAGCTGGCGCTGGGAAAGATTGCGGACGTGACGGAGGTCGCGGACCGCAGTGGCCACCTGAAGGCCTTCCTGCTTCTCTGGCTGGGCTTGCACCAGCGCCATCTGCGCCGGTTCAGGCTCAGGCAACTCGACTTCGAGACACTTGTGGCAACGCCGGCACATCGCGTTGGCTGTGCGGAATTGCACCAGATTGCAGTGGTCGCAACGGAGTACTTCCCGTTGTTCGACAGGCGCCATCATGGTTGCCATTAGTTGTAATTGCGGGCGGACCCAGAGCAAGGACCGCAGCACACGTCCGATAACACCAGTCGAGTGGTGTGCCTAGAGTGACACCGGGTAGTCAAACAGTCAAGAGGTATTGCCAAAGATTCCCGAAGAAAAAAGGAGAAAACCCGAAGTGGAACCATAGGAGTAAACACCCGGGTGGGATGTAATCTGGCAGAAACGGAGGTTTCCATGGCTGCGGAGTTTTCGCGCGAGCGAGCGTTGGCACTGCTGGAAGAGTGGACGAAGGGCGAGAGCCTGCGCAAGCACGCCCTAGCGGTCTCGGTGTGCACCGAAGCATACGGCGTGATGGAGGCGTCGCGGCTGGGGCTGGCCGGTGATGATGCCGCGGAGTTTGTCGCCCTGTACGCGAGCGCGGGTCTGCTCCACGATATGGACTACGAGCGGCATCCCACGCAGCAGGAGCACCCCTTCGTCGGCGTCGCCGCGCTGCGCCAGCAGGGATGGCCGGAGCCGGTGCTGCACGCCATCCTGGCCCATGCGGACTACTCGGGCGTGGCGTGCGAGTCGCATCTGGATCGAGCGCTGTTCGCGTGCGATGAGCTGGCCGGCTTCCTGGTGGCGTGCGCGCTGGTCAAACCCACCAAGTCGATTCGCGACGTCGAGGTCAAGGGCGTTCTGAAGAAGATGAAAGACAAAGCCTTCGCCCGCGCCGTCAAGCGCGAGGACATCACCACTGGCGCCGCGCTGCTGGGGCTGAGCCTGGAGGAGCATGTGGGCAACTGCGTCGCCGCAATGCAGGCGCATGCGGCGGAGCTGGGGCTGGCCGGCAGCCAGTCAGCCGGCTAGCAAGTCTTCCGACTGGATACGCTGCACGCCCGCTTCCTCAAACGCCTGGTCGGTCGCCAGTACACTGCCGGGAAGGTTGACGGCCCGGGTGGCGTCTTCAATCACCAGGCACTCAAAGTCGAGCGCGATGCCGTCGATGGCGGAGAAGCGCACGCAGAAGTCGTAGGCCAAACCGCACAGGAACAGCCGCCGAATCCCCCGCTCCCGCAGATAGCCGGCCAGACCCGTCGGCGTTATGTGGTCATTTTCCAGAAACGCCGAATACGAATCGATCTCCCGCCGGAAGCCCTTGCGCAAAATCAGCTCTGCGTGCGGAACAGAAAGCGCGGGGTGAAACGCGGCGCCGGGAGTGTTCTGCACACAGTGATCGGGCCAGAGAGCCTGCGGGCCGTAAGGCGCGGCGATGGTCTGATAAGGCTGCGCGCCAGAATGAGCGCTGGCAAAGGAAATGTGTGCGGGCGGATGCCAATCCTGCGTCAGCACGACGTGCGCGAACCTCCGCGCGAGCAAGTTCACCACCGGCACTATCTCGTCGCCTCCCGCAACGGCCAGCGCGCCGCCGGACCCATTAACAGCGGGGCAGAAGTCGTTCTGCAGGTCGATCACCAGAAGCGCGTCGGTGGCGGAGTTGAGCACCATGTCTAAGTTTGGCACGATCCCTTGCGCCGCGGGAGACGATTCTGCCGGCCATCTTGTAGGCTTGTGGAGTGTCGATCGGGGGGCAGTCGTGATCTCGCGGGTGACCTTGTTCTCGCTGCTGTTGGCGCTGCTGCTCGCGGTGGGAATACGGCTCTGGTATGACGGGCAAAGGGACGCCTGCACGCCCTACCTTGCCGGCGATGCCGGGGCCCAGAAATCCGAATGGGTGATGTCGGGGACGCGAACGATCGAAGTCTCCTGCGACGATTGGATCATGCGGCAGCCGCTGCGGGTGCAGGTGCTGTGCCTGCTGGACGCGGCGTTGACGGTGTTGTTCGTAATGAATGCGCTGTCGGACCTGCGCGAGTGGCTGGAGTTCCGGCGGCGCATGCGCCAGATGGGGTGACATTTCGCTTCCCTTTGCAGCGGCGGGCCGAGGTTTCTGTAGACTCATCTGCATGAGCGAACATGCATGGATGCACCCCGTCAAAGGCGAGACCCGGGTGCGCGTACGCTATGCGGAGACCGACCAGATGGGCGTGGTCTACCACGCCAACTACCTGGTGTGGTTCGAGGTCGGCCGGGTCGAACTGATGCGGCAGCAGGGACTCAACTATAAGCAACTGGAGGCTGATGAGGGATGCTTTATTGTAGTAGCCGAGGTATCGGCGCGCTACAAGGCGCCCGCCCGCTACGACGATGAGCTGATCGTCGAGACCACCGTGCGCAGTGTGCGCGGGCCGGTAATCCGCTTCGGCTACAGGATCTTGCTTGCGGAGAATCGGCACCTGTTGTGCGAGGGCGAGACCGTCCACATCGTCCTCGGGCGCGACATGAAGCGCGCGCGAATCCCCAGGAAATATGCAGAACTTCTGGGCGCTGCTGCATCTCATCATCATGTCTGACTCTTCAGACGGAGATGAGATGCGATGGCCGAGACGACTGCGAAGGTCGCGCTGATTACCGGCGCAAACAAAGGGATCGGGCTGGAAACGGCGCGGCAACTGGGCAAGCTGGGGGTCACCGTCCTGGTGGGCGCGCGCGACCTGAAGCGGGGCGAGGATGCCGCCGAGGTGTTGCGCGGCGTGGGCGTGGACGCGCGCGCGATCAAGTTGGATGTAGTGAGCGAAGCCGACCGCACGGCGGCCGCGAAGTATGTCGACAAGGCGTTCGGGCGGCTGGACATCCTTGTCAACAACGCCGCCGTAATGCTCGACCCGCGGTCCGGCAACGCGACCAGCACCACCCCCATGTCCGTGCTGCGCGACACGTTCGAGACCAACTTCTTCGCCGTGGTCGCCCTAACCCAGACCCTACTTCCACTGCTGCGCAAGAGCCCCGCCGCGCGCATCGTGAACCTGTCCAGCATTCTCGCTTCGCTCACGCTGCATGCAACACCGGGTTCGCCAATCTACGATGCCAAAACCTTCGCGTATGACGCGTCCAAGTCTGCGCTGAACGCATTCACCATCCATCTGGCACATGAATTGAAGGGCACCAGGATCAAGGTCAACTCGGCGCATCCGGGATGGGTGAAGACGGAGATGGGCGGCGAAGGCGCGCAGATGGAGATCGTCGACGGCGCCAAGACGAGCGTGCAGCTCGCGATGCTGCCCGACGACGGGCCGACGGGCGGCTACTTCCACATGGGCGAAACGCTGTCCTGGTAAACCGGCCGGCCGCCAATTCTCTATGCGACCTCTGCCGCGGCGAAGCGGATGGGAACGGACCGCGGCCACAAAGTGGTTCTGTCGCCGATCCATACAACCTCCCTGTTTTGCGCCAGCAGAGGTCGTGCCGCGAGCAGCACGGGCGTAGCAACTGAGCACGCCGTGCGAATCAGGAACGATCCGACGCTAGCGTGCAAGCCGGTTCCCAATCCCAGGTGGCCGGCAGCAGGGCGGGTTACGTCCATGCGCTCCGAGTGTTCGAATCTGTCCGGGTCGAAGTTTGCCGAGTCGATCTCGAGGATCAGCAACTGCCCTTGCTGGATATGGATATCCCCGATGATCAGGTCTCGTGCAGATCGGCGATACAACGTGTGGACCACTCCGGCATAGCGCAGTAGCTCCTCCGTAGCATTCGTGATCAACTTCGGGTTGTCGATCAGCTTGGCGATTTGATCGGGATACTTCATCAGGGCAAGCCACGCTTTGGCAAGGAAGCTCGGCATGGTTTGGGTGAGCCCATAGAACATCGACTTGCTCAGCAGAAGCTGCCGGCCGTCCAGCATGCGATCGAGTTCCTGTTCGTACACGCTGCTGCTCAGGACCGGTTTCCCGGCGGAGTCCTGCCTTTGTCTCGCGTCCGTGGTCGGCCCATAAAACAGGATTTCGCAAATCTGGGCCAATCGCCGGGAGTAGATGGCGTCTCCGCCGTTCAGGGTCACCAGCATGGTCGTGGCCCAGGGATGGATGATATCGCGCACCAGATCGACGCGCCTCCGCCATCTTGCCTGCCGCAGCCGGCTGGATAAAGTTTCCGCCATGTTCCGCCGCCACCTCGCCGTACTCATGCGGGTCATGTCGGCTTGCACATGGGCATAGAGCCGAGCGTGCTGCTGCGCACTCCCATTGGGCGTGGTTGGCTCATTGCAGGCGCCTGCTTGCCCCGGTGAGGTCTCGCGCAGCGCAGCCGACACATCCGCGTACCGGCTCAATATCCATGCGTTGCGTGCGGCGTCGAAACACGGCGGGCTGGGCAAGGATGGCTGGAAAGGGATCGGCATGGCGCTCATAGCCTCTGTCGCGGATATCGCAGAGTCTATAAGCGGTCGATGCGGAATGTTGTCACTGAATTGTCAAACCATTGTTGCGTACGTGTCTGCGTTGCGCCAGCCGGCCAACCCGCTAGGTGCGCGCCACCCGGGCGGCCTGCCAGGCCTTGGCGTACTTCCAGCTGGTATAGGTGGCGTGATAGAGATGCAGCAGCAGCCCCTCGCGGCCGTCCAGGAATCCCAGTCGGAAGACATAGTTCCACAGAAATGTCAGCCGCGGAACGACGAAGACGTTGATGACGAAAGCCGGCCACGAGCGGCTCACCTTGCCCGCGGTGACTAGCAGTTCGCATCCCAGCGTGCTGTACCGGTCCATATGCTCGATGTAGTTTTCCAGCGTCGGGTAGGCATGGTGGATAAGGTCGTAGTCAAGCGTGGCAGCCTTGCCGTCGAAGGCAATGGTCTCGTGCACCGGGCGGTTTTCAAATTGCGGCGGGGTCGTGAAGTTGGCTGCGGTGCGCCGGAACAGGCGCAGCTTGGGGTCTGGATAGAAACCGCCGTGTTTGATCCACCGCCCCAAAAACAGATTGCGGCGGCGGATGTAATAAGCGTCTACAGGCGGGTTGGTCGGCAGCAGCATCCGGATCTGGTGCTGCAGCTTGGGACTGAGTTCCTCATCAGCGTCCAGCGACAGAATCCACGTGCCGGTGCACTTGGCGATAGCGGAGTTCTTGGAGCCGGAAAACCCCTTCCACGGCTCGTCGTACACCTTGGCATTGAAGGAGCGCGCGATCTCCACCGTGCGGTCGGTCGAGGCCGAGTCCACGACAATGATCTCGTTGGCAAACTGGACGCTGGCCAGGGTGCGCGCGAGGTTTGCCTCTTCGTCCTTGGTGACGATGGCGACCGAGAGTGTTTGCGGCGGAGACAGTGACGTCAAGGTCCTCTCCCGATTGCTCGCTCCTGGTCCAGGCTTGGGAACTCAGGGCAGATTCGTTCAGGCCAGACGACGGCGCGTTCTCTAGCCAGGGACGATGCAGCGTTTTTGGTGCATACAGCCTTTGACGGGATACTACGGCAACTAGACGCAGGAATCGTGATCTTTATCATTCCCTCATGGTCGCTGGTATCGCGATCTTGCACAGTCTATCGGATGAATGGCGCGAGCAACATAAGGAAAGTGTGTACGCGGAGCGTTCGCAGATGAACTTCGTCGCCGATTCACGCCAGGGTAATAGAGGGATCGCCCAGATGCTCGCGCAGCAACCGCTCAGTAAGCGGGATCAGGGCCTCGCCTGTCTTCGGCAGAACGAACGCGCCCGCCGTCTCGGACCACTCCAGTTTGAAGCTGGTTGCCTGCGCCGAGATCCATACCTGGCGGACGGGTGTGTTTGGCGTCACCACGAACTTGCTCGATCCGTCCTCGAAAATAATGTTCATCACGCCGTTGTTGTCTTCGAACTCGAAGCCGCCCGACCCGTCTTCGGCGGCAATCAGCGCCTGCTTCAGCGATTCAAGAGCGTTGTCGGATTCGCGGCGGAACCTGGCTTCGTCAAGCATGGGTCTAGTGTAGCGGCTAGGACCGGCCCGCCGCGATGAGTCAGACGTTTACGGCAACGCTAAAACGGGATGTCGTCGTCGGTGATGCCCTGCTCCGGGTAGTCGTGCGCCGCCGCTGGTGCGCTCGCGGCCGTACTGGAGGGCTTCGAGTAGCTGCCTCCGCCTTCGCCGCCCGCTTTGGAGCCGACGAAGGTGAAGTCGTTAACGATAATCTCGGTGCGGTATCTCTTCTGGCCGCTCTCCTTATCCTCCCACGAGCGGTTGGTGATTTTGCCTTCAACGAAAAGCGAGGAGCCCTTCTTGACGTAGTTCTTGGCCGTCTCGGCGAGTTTGTCGAAGCAGACGAGGTTATGCCATTCGGGTTTGTCGACCCAATTCCCCTGTGCGTCCTTACCGCGATCCGCCGTAGCCAGGGTAAAGTTCGCGACCGTCATGCCGCTCGCGGTGGAACGAATTTCCGGGTCTTTGCCGACGTTGCCGAGAAGAAATACTTTGTTGACGCCTTTTGCCATTTCAGTGTGCTCCGGTTTGCTGTGGATTCGAAGGATGAGGATAGCAGATCGGCCTGTGTGGGAGCGCGCTACCGCTTCCGGTCGCCGATCCACTTCGCGATCGCCAGCACCAGTGTAAGCGTTCCGGTGGGCAGGCACCCCATTGCGATCATCAGGGCCAGCCAGCCCGAATTGGTATGTGGCCCCTGCCGGCCGATCCCCCCAAATACGGTCGCGGCCAGCAGCGCCGCAACCGCCCCGCTGGCGAAGATGGCGAGACCGGTGCGGAGAAGTTGGCGGGTGTCTCGTTGCATCGCAGTCAACGGCAGGCGGCCTGCATCAGGTAGACGATCACTCCCGTGACCGAGACGTAGAGCCAGATCGGCAGCGTCCAGCGTGCCAGCTTCTTGTGCGCTGGGAAGCGGCCGGTGAGCGAGAGGAAGAACGTGATCAGAATCAGCGGCAGCGCAATCGTAGACAGCACGATGTGCGAGGCGAGCAGTTTCCAGTAGAACGGCCACCAGGAGTTAAAGCGATTGAAGTGCGTCTCCCCGTGCAACGTGAAGTTGACCACGTACGAGACCAGAAAAATCGACGAAAAGAAAAACGCGAACGACATCGACGCGCGGTGGTGATGAATGCGGCGATGCAGGATCTCGCGAAAGCCGGTGACCAGCGCGACAGTGGCCAGCAGGTTGAGCACGGCGTTGACCATTGGCAGTGAGCGCAGATGGGTCCCGGCCACGTCCGTAGGTGCATGGAAGTAGACCAGCCAGCAGATCAGCGCGCTGGCGGCGGCGGAAAGCGCAATAATGCTCAGGATCACCCGGGGTGGGGTGCGAAGGTTTGCGGATTTCGGCAGAGCGTGGGGCATGGGATTCGTTCTCAGTCTTCAGTTCAGAACAGTAGCCGGCCGCGGGCGTCGAGCATCATGGCAGCCAGCAGCAGCGGCAGGTAAAGGATGGAGGCATGCAGCAAGTCGCGCGCCGGCTGGGAGTCCGACTCCGCGTTTTCCCCGCTGAGGTGCGGGCTGCGAACCGTCTTGCCAAAGCCAATCCGCGAAAAGCGAATGGTGCACCACAGGTAGCCGAGCGACAGGCAAACCGCGGCGGCAGCATACGCATCGCCGGTAGTGCCCAGCGCGAACGGCCACAGGCTGACACCCACCATCAGCGTGGCATAGAAGAGAGCCTGAATGACGGTGGACCGCGCCGCGTAGCGCGTGTCGCCCAGCGTCGGCGTAATCCGGACACCGGCGCGCGCGTAGTCCTCGCGGTACATCCAGCCGATGGCCATGAAGTGCGGAAACTGCCACACAAACAGGATGGCGAACAGCGCGACGCCGGGCCACTCGATCACGCCCCGCGCGGCGGTCCAGCCGAGCAGCGGCGGCAGCGCCCCGGGAAACGCGCCGATGAAGGTGTTGATGGTACTCACCCGCTTCAGCGGCGTGTAGATGGCCACGTAAGCAACCGCGGTCAGCAGCGTCAGCGTGCCCGTAAGCGGGTTGGTGGCGCGCGCCAGGTACAGCGACCCAAGAAACACCCCGAGGAATCCGACGATAAGCCCATGCGCGAGCCCAATGCGCCCCGCCGCCATGGGCCGGTTCCGGGTCCGGTGCATCAGGCGGTCAGTCTTGCGCTCCAGCGCCTGGTTCAGCGCGCTGGCTCCGCATGTGACCACTGCAATGCCCACCAGCGCCTTCACCATCCCCACGTTGAACGGGCTTATCCCGGAGCGCAGGCTGCCCAGGTAGAAGCCCGCCGCCGAGGTAATGATGACCATGGTGGAAACGCGCACCTTGAACAGCGTCGCGTAGTCGGCGAACAGAGTCCGCGCCGCTGAAACGGCAGCAGCTACAAGCGGTTGGTTACGCGTTTCCGATGTCGCGGTGATAGCCACAGCCTCCAGAATAGCGCGTTTAGGGCCCGGCGCGAGGCGGCATCCGATAGAGGCGGCAGTTACAGATACCAGGGAATATTGATCACCATAATCCGCTGATTGCCGCGCATCAGCAGCAGCAGCTTCAGCATCTGGGCGCGCTGGTTGTGCAGCGGAGCCTGCCACCAGTGCTTGACCACCACCTCGGGAACAAGAACGGCGATCTGGCGGTGAGGGACCTCGGTTTCAACCTTTAGGACGTAATCCACCAATGGAGTCAGAACAAAACGGTAGGGCGAATTGAGCAGCACGAGTTGCGGCGCGACTCTTCCCACCCGATGAAAGGGCTCCGAGACGTTGTACTGCCACATCTGCCTGACCTCTTCATAGGAATCCTCAGCATCAACGTGGACGGCCTGCACCTCGCTGCTCAGCTTCATGGCAAAGCGCAGGGCCTTTTCGCTCAAGCGGCTCCAGCGGTCCAGCGGGATGATAATCAGCGGCTCGTTCAGGTTCTCGACCCGCATCGGACGATCGCACGTTAGCTCCCGGGCGACCCCATCGTAGTGCCGCTTCACGGCGGCCATTAGTATGATTAGCGCGGGGATCAGAATGGCCGTGATCCAAGCGCCCGCGGTGAACTTCGCAACCAATACGACAATCAGCGTCAGCCCCGTGGCGACCGCGCCGACCCCATTGACGACCATGCGATGCGCAGCGCCCGCGCCGCCCACACGCTTCCAGTGCATCACCATTCCCGCCTGCGAGAGCGTGAACGCGAGGAACGCTCCGATGGCGAACAGCGGGATCAGCCGGTCGGTGATTCCACCGAAGACGATCAGCAGCAGCGCGGTGAAGCCCACCAGCGCATAGATGCCGTGCGA